>NZ_BAAHNZ010000009.1:0-119617 GCF_054655215.1 Hominimerdicola intestinalis | reverse complement strand
AGAGCGGATAGCTTCAAACGGCTCTACTGCATATTTTAATACATATCTTCCTGCATGGGGCAGCTATTACATTCAGGAGATCGAAGCTCCTACAGGCTATGTTAAGGACGAAACAAAATATGAAGTAAAGGCGAATATGCCTGTACAGCTCACAAGTTCAAGACTTTCAGATGTTGTGCTGAATATTGAAGATAAAGAAATACGGTTCGCAGTTTCAAAGCAGGACGCATACGGAGAAGAAATCAGCAATGCACAGCTTCAGCTGATTGACGAAAACGGAGATACGGTTGAAGAGTGGACGTCGGACGGAACAGAGCATATCGTTACAGGACTTGCCGCAGGAAGCTATACTCTGCATGAATACTATGCTCCAAGAGGCTACTGCATAGCTACAGATATTGCTGTTACTGTTAACGAGGACGGTTCTATCCTTTGCAACGACACCGAAGTAACTGCGGTATCAGATGACGGTCTGCCTCTGATCGTAATGACTGACGAAGCCACAAAGGCTGAAATTTCAAAGAAAGACATCACAGGCGATGATGAGCTTCCGGGAGCTGTTCTTCAGGTAATTGATAAGGACGGAAACATAATTGACGAATGGGTATCGACAGAAGAAGCTCACTACATCGAAGCAAAGCTAATCGCAGGAGAAACCTACATACTGAGAGAAATAACTGCTCCAAGCGGTTACACACTTGCAACCGACATAGAGTTTACGGTAAATTCAGACGGCAGCGTTACTTATGTTGTTATGTACAATTCAGACGCAGTGGGAACAGTAAAGGTTCATAAGAAAACCGAAGGCATGATGAATGTTGAGGGTATAACGCTGATCCTTTCGGGAACGTCTGATTCGGGGCATGAGGTCAAGCTTACGGCTGTTACCGACAAAGACGGAATCGCTGCTTTTACGGCTGTACCGACGGGAACTTACACTGTAACGGAAGACGCTGATACTGTTCCGATCGCATACATGGTTGCCGATCCGATAAAGGTTACGGTTTATGAAGCTGAAACTGTAGACGCTGAGATCTTCAACACAGAGAAAACCGGAATGATCGAGATCAGCAAGACTACAGAGGGAATGACTGATCTTGAAGGCATTGAATTCATACTCAGCGGAACATCTGACTCCGGCAGAGAGATCAGACTTACCGCTGTTACCGACAAGGACGGAAAAGCAGAGTTTAAAAGCATTCCGATAGGAACTTACACTATTACCGAAAATGAAAAGACTGTGCCGTATGCTTACTTGACTGCCGAGCCGCAGGAGGTGAGCGTTTTTTATGCAGAAACGACAACGGTCAAGATAAGCAACGAAGAAAAGACGGGAGAGATCCATATTCAGAAACGTACTGAGGGAATGACTGATCTTGAAGGCATTGAGTTTATACTTTCAGGAACATCTGATTCGGGCAGAGAGATCAGACTTACCGCTGTTACAGACAAAGACGGAAAAGCGGCATTTACGGGCATTCCGATCGGGACTTACACTATCGCCGAAAACGGAGACACCGTTCCTACGGGTTATCTTGTAGCTGACAGTCAGACTGTTCAGGTATTCTATGCTGAAGCCACAAATGTTGTTGTAAGCAATGAAAAGATACCTGAAGCTCCTGATTCTCCTCCGGCAACCGGAGCCGCGGCAATGTTCGGAGTTCAGGCGATACTGCTTCTCGGCGGGGTTATTCTTTCTGCCGGAAGAAAAAATGAAAAGTAAATACTGAGATAATACTCGAAGCCTGGCACGTTTGTGACAGGCTTTGTGTTTTTTAGATTGGAAGGGATAGAAAAAAATATGGGTATAATAAAAAAACACCCACCACAGGTTTCGTTTTATTGCCAAAAACGTAACCCAAGCAACACAGATGTCAGTTGCAGCTGTGAAGCCTTTAGGTGAATGCCTATTATTCGTGTTCAATGAAGTACAATTAGGATAATTAAGCAATATGGTAGTTTGCGGTTTATAATATAGCTCAATGGGTAAATAATGCTTAAAGAGCGAAGTCCATAGCCTTATTCAGTTGTGGATTTCGCTCTTTAAGCGTCCTGGAGCTGCTAATCGGATTCGAACCGATGACCTCGTCCTTACCAAGGACGTGCTCTGCCTACTGAGCCATAGCAGCATAACATAAATATTATACAATATAAAATACAGTTTGTCAAGACCTTTTTTAATATTTTTTCAGCTGACAGCATATGAATTTAATATGTTCGGATAAACCATTTTAAATGTATAATTTGACAAGCGGTTATTATGGTGATATAATAGTAATGTATTAAAATTATACATAAAGGAGTATGAAAGATGAATAAAAAAATTGCCGTAATAAAGGGCGACGGAATAGGTCCGGAAATCGTTTCGGAGGCTATTAAGGTCTTGGATAAAACCGCCGCTGTTTTCGGGCACGGCTTTGATTACGATCAGCTTTTAATGGGCGGCTGTTCTATAGATGCCAACGGAGTTCCGCTCACTGATGAAACAATAGAGCACTGCAAAGCGGCTGACGCAGTCCTTATGGGTTCTATCGGAGGAGATACTACAACCTCACCGTGGTATAAGCTTCCACCGGAGCTTCGTCCCGAGGCAGGTCTGCTGAAAATCAGAAAGTCACTTGGACTTTTCGCTAATTTGCGTCCCTCTGTTCTTTATCCTCAGCTTGCAGGAGCCTGTCCTCTTAAAGAGGAGATCAGCTCAAAGGGTTTTGATATGCTTATAATGAGAGAGCTTACCGGGGGTCTTTATTTCGGGGAAAGAAAAACCGAGGAAATAGACGGTGTAATGACCGCTGTGGATACTCTTAGGTACAATGAAAATGAGATAAGAAGAATAGCGGTCAAGGCTTTTGAGGTAGCAATGAAGAGGAATAAAAAGGTGACGAGCGTTGATAAGGCAAATGTTCTTGATTCCTCAAGGCTCTGGAGAAAGGTAGTGACCGAGGTCGCTGGTAATTATCCCGAAGTTACTCTTGAGCATATGCTGGTGGATAACAGCGCTATGCAGCTTGTAAAAAATCCTGCACAGTTTGACGTGATGGTTACTGAAAATATGTTCGGAGATATTCTTTCTGATGAAGCTTCTATGATAACCGGTTCGATCGGTATGCTTGCCTCCGCTTCAATGAATGAAACAAAATTTGGCCTGTATGAGCCCTCCGGCGGTTCAGCTCCGGATATTGCAGGACAGAACAAAGCCAATCCTATAGCGACTATTCTGTCGGCTGCAATGATGCTCAGATATTCGTTTGATATGAATAACGAAGCTGACGCAGTTGAAAATGCAGTAAATAAGGTTTTGGACGACGGTTTCCGTACAGGGGATATTATGTCAGATGGCATGAAGCTTGTTAGCTGCTCTGAAATGGGTTCGCTTATTGCTCAGGAAATATATTAATCTAAGAAAGGAAATTACTATGGCTGAAAAGAAAAGCAGGAAAGGTCTTATTGCATTGATCATCATACTTGCGGTAGTTATAATTGCCGCTCTGTTCGTTTTTCTGACTGTACATAAGAAAAACAGCGGCAAGGTTCTTGACGGAACATGGAGAGGCGATGCGTTTACACTTACTATAGATTCAGGAGATAAAACGTTTGACATTGAATTTACGTCAGGTGATAATGGAAGTCAGAGCGGTACCATAAGCGTTGAACCTCTGACAAAGGGCCTTGGAAATATGTTTGACATGAAGGCTTATGACGCGGTACTGAAGAGCGATGATAATGAGATCAAATTCCGCTTTGTGTTGAATGAAGATTATGATGAAATGACGTTTACAGAGCTAGAAAGCATGGCGGCCGGATTTTTGTCAAAAACAGATGACTGATAAAAATTGCATTAAGAAAGCGGTCGGTATTTTCCGGCCGCTTTTTCAGTATTTTAAACAATAATGCCTACTTTTGCAAGAGCTTTTATAACTGATTCGGAATCAATGGAAAAAAGTTCGCTTTCGTCAGTTCTGTGTTCATGATCAAATCTCTGAAGCTTTATATAATTTTCGGAATAATCAGCTGAGGTGTAAATATGCGCCATAATATATTGATTTTTTACTGCATAATAATTTACGGGTTTCAGCGTCAGAATAACTTCGGGGCTTTTGCTCATAGCTTCGGTCAACTCTTTAAAATCCGAATCAATATAGCAGATCTTACGGCATTTGAGATCATTCAGCCGTACCTTCGGCGGAGTGCTTTTGTCGTTATGCTTTTTCTTTCTGAAAATATTAAAAGCTTTCATTCGGAATTCCTCCGTAAAAATATTCAAGTTCATTATATCACTGAAATATATAAAAGTCAATAATTAGTTATCTTTTACGGAAATTATTCGTTTTTGCATTATATTTTTGTTGACTTTTTACTGTATGTGTGATAAAATTATATTGATTTATTTTTATTAATTGTGAGAACTTATATATGAACTATTATATTTACGGCTTTACGGACAAGGGCAATTACAGAAAGCATAATGAGGACTGCCTGCTTATAAATCGGGAAACAGTACATAAGGGCGGTTTCGGTTCGGTGTGTATTGCTCCTTTTCTTACCGCTGTGTGCGACGGAGTAGGCGGGGAGCAGGCAGGAGAGGTAGCTTCAGAGCTTTGCGTAAGGTACCTTTCGATAGTCGATTATGATTCCTCTATGGATCTGGACAGGCAGATAATAGATATACATAATAAAATTATAAAGCGCGGTATATCCTCGCCTGATTCTGTTAATATGCAGACTACTCTATGCTGTCTTGCGGTCGATGAAAACGGCAGGGCGTTATGCTATAATATCGGCGACAGCAGATTATACCGCTATGCCGGAGGCTCTGCGCGTCAGATCTCAGTAGATCAGACCTACGGTAGATTCCTTTATGAACATGGTGAGATCGACGGTATTGCCGAGCTTGACCCTGAAATGCAGAACGCTATCGTATCATCGGTAGGAAGTGTTCTCCAGCTGCCTATTATAGATCATTTTGAGTTTGTTACGCCGTTCGGCAGCGAATCTGACGATACTGTACTGATATGCTCCGACGGGGTTTCGGATTTTGTAACTATAGACGAGATAGAGATAGCGATGAAAATAGAAAGTATGACTTTTAATGAAAAAATAGAGGCGCTATGCGAGCTTGCATTGAGAAACGGAAGTACGGATAACGTTTCGGTAATAGGCATAAAACCATGGAATACTCACGAAGAATATGAAGCGCTTATAGGAGGCCTTGTAACTCACGAGGAAAGGGCAGAAACTATAAAGGCAGAGCAGGAGTGCCTTGCATATGAGACCCGTTATCATAACAGTATTTTGATGGAACAGTCGGACAGAAGCCTTCAGAAGCTTATTGACGATCTTGAAAAATTCAGGAATACATAAAACGCATGAAGCACCAGTACAAGCTTCATGCGTTTTTTAATTATATCAAAGACCGTTAGGATTGTTTTTTGTAAAGTTCCAACCGTCCTCAGCCATTTCATCAAGTCCGTATTTTGCTTCCCAGCCGAACAGCTTTTTAGCTTTATCGGTATTTGCGTAGCATACGGCAATATCTCCGGCACGTCTTGGCATGATTTTGTAGGGTATTTCCTTTCCGCAGGCTTTTTCAAATGCATGAAGAACGTCCATTACGCTTGAACCCTTGCCTGTTCCCAGGTTTACCGCTTCAACGCCCTTGTGTTTAAGCACATATTCGACAGCGCACAAATGTCCCGATGCAAGATCTACGACATGAATATAATCTCTTACGCCGGTTCCGTCGGGAGTATCATAATCATTGCCGAAAACGCCAAGACATTCAAGCTTTCCGGAAGCGACCTGTGCGATATACGGGAAGAGGTTATTCGGTATTCCGTTTGGGTCTTCACCTATAAGACCGCTTTTATGCGCTCCTATAGGATTAAAGTATCGAAGCAGCGAAACTGACCAGTCTTTATCGGCAGTAAAAACATCCTTTAAAATCTGCTCGATCATGACTTTTGTATAGCCGTACGGATTTGTAGAAGAGTTTGTAGGCATAGTTTCAATATACGGAGCAGGATTCTCAACACCGTAAACTGTAGCAGACGACGAGAAAACTATTTTTTTGCAGCCGTGAGCCTTCATTGCCTGAATAAGCATAAGAGTTCCCGTAATATTATTATGATAATATTCCACAGGCTTCTGAACAGATTCGCCTACAGCTTTAAGTCCTGCGAAATGAATAACGGCGTCGATCTTATTCTCGTCAAAAATATTATTCATCGCATCAAGATCAAGGATATCCGCTCGGTAGAATTTAAAATCTTTCCCTGTAATTTTCTTTATTCTGTTAAGGGCTTCAGGCTTTGAATTTGAAAAGTTATCAGCAATAACTAAATCGTATCCTGCGTTAAGCAGTTCAACACAGGTATGACTTCCGATAAACCCCGCTCCGCCTGTTACAAGAATATTTGCCATAAATATCCGTCCTTTCATATAAGTTTTATTAAGACTTATCTTAACCTTCGGTTTCAGTATAACATAAAATAACACTGATTTCAATAATTATTTGTTTCATCTGTATGGAAAATTGTTGCGTTCTTAATATTCAGATGCTATAATATATTCATAAGGATATTATTGTGTTATTTCAGGGGGCAGTGCTGTGACTGAAGCAAAAAAACATTCATTTAAAACAAATCCCACCGACAGTGTCGCTTTGTCGGTTTATAACGTTGGGTATGAAAGGTGCAGCGGTCTTCATAAATGGGGAAGCGGAGTAAGAGATCACTTTCTTATTCACCATATTATTTCCGGAAAGGGAGTATATATAACTCCGTCCGGCAGATTTCAGCTTAAAGCGGGAGATACCTTTCTTATATATCCCTATACTGAGATAACTTATATTGCTGACGAATACGACCCTTGGGAATATTACTGGGCAGGCTTTTCGGGAAGTGATGCAGAGGTAATAATCAACCGTACTGATTTTACAAAAGAATTTCCGGTTATGTCGGCAGATTTCGGAGGTGAACTGAGAAAAAGGCTTAACGATATTTATATCAGCCGTGGTCAGAGCGAAGCTGCGGCGCTGAAAATGACGGGACAGCTTTACCTTGCGCTTTCGCTTTTAGTTGAAAAGTCTGACAGGGGAGTTGTTTCGGAAAATACTTCGGAGCGGCATATTAAGGCGGCAAAGAAATTTATTGCCTATAACTATTCGCTTCCCATATCAGTCGAGGACGTTGCTGCCGGAGCAGGAGTAAGCAGAAGCACCTTATTCAGAGCATTTACCGAAGTCTTGGCTGCCTCTCCCATTGAATATCTGACTCGTTTTAGGATCGAGCAGGCGTGCAGACTGCTTAAACATACCGAACTGTCTGTAACCTCCGTTTCGCTGTCCTCCGGCTATGAGGATCCCTTGTATTTTTCAAAAGTATTTAAAAGATACAAAGGAATATCTCCGTCAGCATACAGAAAAAAACATTCCTAAAATTAAAAGCAAAGCTGCGTATTGTTTACGCGGCTTTGCTTTCAGTTTACTTATTATATACAGCTTTATTCAGATCTTCACGGCATTTGTCAAAATCGACCGTCAGTATTGACTGTCCGCTGTCTGTAGAGCCGTAGCCGTAAGCGTCGTCGGCAGGTATCCGCAGCTGCTTCATATCATAGCCGAGTATAAACGGCGCTCTGTAGGTAAGGAAGTAAAGCTCGGATTTTGTCATATTTGTAGTAAGGTCTGAGAGGCAGGCTCTTGCAAAACCGTCAAGCTCGAAAGGATTAAGCGTTTTGGCCTTTTCAATAATTTTTGAGATTACCGTTCTCTGCCTTTCAGTACGTTCAAAATCGGCGTTTCCTACATACCTGAGTCTTGCATAAGCAAGCGCCTGATTTCCGTTTACTGTCATATTTTTTCCGCCTGAGGTAAGATAGTCCGTTCCCTTTTTATTTCCGAGATATTTATTCTGCTCTGCCATAGGAGGCTGCATACCGACCGCTTCTTCATCGGAAATATCAAGCTCAATTCCTCCTACTGCGTCTACGATATCAATAAACGAGTAAAAGTCGATATAAATGTACTTATCGACTTCAATATCGAAGTTAAGCTCTATTGTATCCATAAGAAGCTCTGCTCCTCCGTATACATAGGCTGCGTTCATTTTATCCCAGCCGTTTCCCGGTATTTCAACGTACATATCCCTCATAAAAGAAGTCATGGTTATCTGCTTTGATGACTTATTGACTGAAAGCAGTATCATTGAGTCAGTGCGTCCACGTTCCTCCTCCTTACGGGAATCTGAGCCTATTACAAGTACGTTAAGTACATCTTTTGACTTCATAGAAGCCGATGTAACACTTCTTTCTCCGCTTTTTACATAGTTTACCATGCCCAAATATCTGAATATAAGAAGCTGGAAAAGTATAAACAGTATCAGAGCAATTATTAGCAGGCACTTAAAAAACGTTTTAATCGGAGATCTGCTTTTTTCTATTTTCATATTCTTTTTCTTAGACCTTTTCTTTTTATTGTTATTTGTTTCGGGGCGCACAGTTCTTTTCTTGGTGTTTTTTCCTGATGATCTGGTTTTCTGCTTATAGCTGTTATTGCCGCCGAATTTCAGAGGCTCGTCATTTCTGCTTCGCTGCTGAGAGATTTTTCGGCTTGAATTTTGAGAGGGTTTTCTTTGTACCGAATCTTTCCTAGGGTATTGCTTATGATCCTGTGCCTGAGAATGTTCAGAGGACGGAGGTCTTTTTCCGTATTGGTTCTGCCCGTTGATATCATACTGTTTAAATTCAAGACCGTCCGTATCGTAAGTATTATCCATATCTTCTTTCTCAAGAGCAGAGAACTGTCTTAGCTGTTCTTCATACTGACGCTGAAATTCGTCGTATTCCTGTCCGCCGTTCATATTTTTATTATAAGAGCCGCTTTTTCCTGCGGGTCTGTTTTGATTGTCATTGTTCATCGTTTAGCCTCCTTTTTTGCACAAGCTTTAATATATTATATTACAAAAGGACAAGGAAGTCAATTTTTTACGCTCAATTCTCAGAAAGCTTTCACACGATCCTATGAAATTCTTAAGAAACTGCATATAAAAAGCTTCTCTGTACTTTTAATTGCACAGAGAAGCTTAACAGCGTCTGCCGGGTTACAGCATAGTAGTCTGGTCGGGGTCGGGGATATCCTTTGCAAAGCTTCCGGCAACAGGTATTGTTTTGCTGCGGTACTTTGAAAGCTGAGCCGCGGTTTCTTCTGAAATAATAAACGCTTTTTCCAGCGTCGATTTTGCTTTAAGAGTCATTACCTGTACTCCGATAGTATCTCTGGAGGACTTAGGAAGAAGCAGAACGGTATTGAAGATCATAGCACGTCCATTGGTGGTTCTCAGCATAATCTCGGCGTTTTCAGGTATATAGAACATTGCGGTAAGCTTTGCTTTTCCCGAATATGCATTGCTTAGCTTTTTGCGGTTCGTTTTTGTTTCATATGCTTTAAGCGGTACCTTTGCGGCTTTTCCGTTTTCAAAAATAAAAAGCATATATCCCTCATAGCGTACAGTCGGAACCATATACATAAAGCTTTCGCCTTCGTCAAATGACAGCTTAGCAGGAATATAGTCACCCAGATCGCTGGCTTTTGTATTATCGAAAGCCGAAGCCTTGGATTTGTAGACCTGACATTTATCGGTAAAGAACAGCAGATCGGTTTTATTTGAAGCTTCTATCTCCTGATTAATAAAGTCGCCTTCTTTAAGCTTGTGTTCACTTGACATTCTCAGCGACTGAGGAGTGATCTTCTTGAAATATCCGCTTTGAGAAATAAACAGCGTACATTGATAATCAGGAGTTTCGTCCTCGATCTCAACCTCTTCTATATCGTTTTTATAGAAGAACTGGGTTCGGCGTGGCTGACCATATTTCTTTGAAACCTCTTTCAGTTCTGAAATTATAATATTCCTGATCTTTTTATCACTTCCGAGAGTATCGGAAAGCTCGGCTATTTCCTTTTCAAGTGCATCGGTTTCGTCCAGGCGCTTCATGATATATTCACGATTCAAATGCCGTAGCTTTATTTCAGCTATATATTCCGCCTGAACCTCGTCTATTCCGAAGCCGATCATAAGATTTGGAACAACTTCGTTTTCTTCTTCGGTTTCCCGTATTATTTTGATAGCCTTGTCTATATCCAGAAGAATTTTTCCAAGAGCCTTCAGAAGATGCAGCTTAGCCTGTTTCTTTTCGAGGTCAAATTCAATACGCCGTTTCACGCAGCCTGTTCTGAATTCCGTCCATTCTTTGAGAATATCGTATACGCCCATAACCTTTGGGTATCCGTGTACAAGAATGTTAAAATTACAGGAGTAGCTGTCCTGAAGCGGAGTAAGCTTATAAAGCTTCTGCATAAGCTTGTCCGGGTCTGTTCCCCGTTTAAGGTCGATTCCTATAGTAAGGCCTGTTTTGTCAGTTTCATCTCTGATGTATTGTATCTCCCTGATCTTTCCTGCCTTAACAAGCGCAATGATCTTTTCTATAATAGCTTCGACAGTAGTAGTAGCGGGAATTTCCACTACCTCAAGGCAGTTTGCTTTCTTATCATACTGATATTTTGCCCTCAGCTTCACAGATCCCTTTCCTGTACGGTAAATTTTATCAAGCTCTTCCTCGTCGTACAAAGCATAAGCGCCGCCGGGAAAATCCGGACCTTTAAGCGTATCCAGCGCATTGTGCTTCGGATCGCGCATAAGGGCTATAGCGGTTTCGCATACTTCACTCAGGTTAAAGGAACACACTGCCGAAGCCATAGAAACTCCTATACCTACATTTGCATTGACCAGAATTGATGGATACGACGCAGGGAGCAGAGTTGGCTCAAGCATTGTATTGTCGTAGTTCGGAACAAAATCCACGGTATTTTTGTCAATATCCTTGAAAAGTTCTGCGCAGATAGGCTCCAGCTTTGCTTCTGTATAACGCGAAGCGGCGTATGCCATATCGCGCGAATATGCCTTTCCGAAGTTTCCCTTCGACATTACATATGGGTGGAGCAGACATTCGTTGCCCCTTGCAAGGCGCACCATAGTTTCGTAAATAGCTACGTCGCCGTGAGGATTCAGCTTCATTGTCTGTCCTACAATGTTGGCGGATTTTGTAAGATTTCCGGTAAGCAGCCCCATTTTATACATTGTATAAAGCAGCTTTCTGTGAGAAGGCTTAAAGCCGTCTATTTCCGGAAATGCTCTGGAAACTATAACGCTCATTGCGTAGGGCATATAGTTTTTTTCAAGGGTAAGCGTTATAGGCTCCTCAACTACCTGACCTGCGCCGGCAATATAAGCCCCTGCGTCCTCCGGCGATGAAATTTTATTTTTGCTTTCAGCTTCTTTCTTTTTCTTTGCCAATATTCTGACCTCTTTTCAGTATTATGTCTGAGTTATAAAACCGACTTCAGAACGCACCAGAGAATAATAACGCCTGCAATAACCGCATAGTTAAGCTGTATACGCTTTGTCAGCCTCTTTATATCGGTACCTGAATTCTCAGCCGTCTGTTTTCCGCTCTCTTTGAGATACTTAACAAGCTTTATGAAATTAAAAGCTGACAATACCAAAAGAACGATAGTTATTATTAAAAATATTATATTTACCATAAAAAGTTTTTCCTCTATGAGATATCAGCCATGTCAAGATAATCGTGACCGTTCTGGCTGATAAAATCCTTTCGTCCCTGAAGATTTTCGCCTAACAGCATATCGAACATAAACTGAGTGTCCTCGACGGTATCCGGATTTACCTTTATAAGACGACGTGTTTCAGGGTTCATAGTCGTAAGCGACATCATATCGGCTTCGTTTTCTCCAAGACCCTTTGAGCGCTGTATAGTAAACTTCTTGTTTCCTATTTCATTCAGTATCTGGACCTTTTCGTTTTCGTCATAAGCAAAATAGGTCTTATCCTTTGTAGTTATTTCAAACAGGGGAGATTCGGCGATATAAACGTAGCCGTCCTCAATAAGCGTAGGAGTAAGACGGTAAAGCATCGTAAGAATAAGCGTTCTTATCTGAAAACCGTCGACATCGGCATCGGTACAGATAACGACCTTGCTCCATTTAAGGTTTTCAATATTAAAAAGCGACAGATCCTTATTTGCTTTTGATCTGACTTCGACTCCGCAGCCGAGAACCTTGATTAGATCGGTTATGATCTCATTTTTGAATATTTTATCGTAGTCTGCTTTAAGACAATTGAGAATTTTTCCCCGTACAGGAATAACCGCCTGAAAGTCGGCATCACGTGCCATTTTGACCGAGCCTAGTGCCGAGTCACCCTCAACTATATAAAGCTCTCGTTTTGAAAGATCCTTTGAACGGCAGTCCACAAATTTCTGCACCTGATTCGACAGATCAATAGTACCGGTAAGCTTTTTGGCAATATTCAGACGGGATTTTTCAGCGTGTTCGCGGCTTCGCTTGTTTATAAGCACCTGTTCCGCTATTTTGACAGCTTCGTCGGGATTTTCTATAAAATATATTTCAAGCTGATGCTTTAGAAACTCCGTCATACATTCTTTTATAAATTTATTGGTAATAGCCTTCTTGGTCTGGTTAGCATAGGAGGTTTGTGTAGAAAAAGAACTTGAAACCAGTATAAGACTTTCCTCAACGTCGGCAAAGGTTATCTGCTTTTCGTTTTTCTGGTATTTTCCGTTGTTTTTAAGATAAGCGTTTATCTGTCCGGTAAAAGCAAGTTTTACTGCATCCTCGGGAGAACCGCCGTGTTCAAGATAGCTTGAATTGTGGAAATATTCCAGCTTCTTTATCTGATTTGAAAATGTAAAAGCAACGGCGAGTTTCACCTTATAATCGTCCTTGTCTTCACGGTCACGGCCTTTTCTGTCACCCTGAAAGCACTGTACTGAGGTCAGAGCTTTTCCGTCGGCAATTTCCGCAACATAGTCGGCAATTCCGTTTTCATATATGAATATTTTCTCTTCAAAGCTGCTGTTTTCTCTTTGAAATCTGAAAACAAACTCAACGCCGGGATTTACGACCGCCTGTTTTTTTAGAATGTCTTCAAAATATTCCTGTTCTATATTTATATCGGTAAATACGTCCAGATCCGGTTTCCAATGAGTTTTGGTACCGGTTTTTTTTCGTGAGGTTTCTTCCTTTTTAAGTCCTCCGACATTTTCTCCTTTTTCAAAATGAAGTGAGTATTTAAAACCGTCACGGTAAACTTCAACATCCATAAATTCCGAGGCATACTGGGTAGCGCAGGCTCCGAGTCCGTTAAGTCCCAGCGAGTATTCGTAGTTTTCACCGCTGTTGTTATTGTATTTTCCTCCGGCATACAGCTCGCAGTATACAAGCTCCCAGTTGTATTTCTTTTCTGCTTTGTTGTAATCAACAGGACAGCCTCTTCCGAAGTCTTCGACCTCAATGCTGTTATCATTGTATTTTGTAAGAATAATTCTGTTTCCGTTACCGTCTCTAGCCTCGTCGATCGAGTTTGAGAGAATTTCAAAAACAGAATGCTTGCAGCCTTCTAGTCCGTCTGATCCGAATATAACGGCAGGGCGCTTACGCACTCTATCGGCGCCTTTAAGTGAAACTATGGCTTCGTTGTCATAATCGTTCTTTCTCGGCATTTAAAATACCATTCCTTTCCGGTATATATTTATGACATTATAGTAGTTTATTTTTTCACATTTAATTTTAATTATAACATACTCTTTTTTGTTTTGTCAAATGATACTTTATGATCTTTTGCAGCAGCAAAAGAAATAATAACCGTATCTATGCAGCTATACTGCGGTCATTGACTTTTACAGGTTGGTATGATATAATATATTATGAAAGATTATGTTGAAGAAGCGGGGGTTATGCAATGGAATGTCCGAAATGCAGAAAAACTGTCGGAGAACATGACGCCGTGTGCAGGAACTGCGGTATTGCTCTGAGAGAGAAGTCAAAAAAGACAAAAAGCTTAAAGGATTTTTTAAAAAAGAAACCAGACGGCGGAAAAGATGTTCCGCTTCTTGAAACCTCGTCAGGCAGAAAAAGCTTTAGGAATATTGTAAACGGCAGGAACGAGGCAAAGATAAAGCTGGCATTTTTTATAGCGCTGGCAGTTCTTATTGTTGTTCTTATCTGGGTTTTTATTGTTCAGATCTCTGCAGATAAAGGAAGCAAGAAGGCTTTGGAGGCAGCAGAATTTATCGGAATGCCGCTTACGGAAGCCGAAAAGGATATGGAAATACATTTTAAGGATAATTCGGCTTTCGGGATACTGAACAGTGCGGCCGCTTTTGATTACATATATGAAAGCGAGGACGAATTACAGATCGATGATATTACATATCCTGAATGGTCTGTGACTGTTTTTAAAGATACCTCGGACAATATTGACAGCGTTGTTTATACAAATTACAAGCTGCTGAAAAAGGACAGCAGGGGCGAAAAGCTTGATAAGCGTATAAATCTCGATAATTATGACAAGGGCGCACGTTACAGTTCCGTCTCTGACGATATAGGTCTTGATCCTTATAAGGTAGTTTACGGAAAAAGCAGCATAAGCTACGTTTATAAGTATTATTACACTGCCGCAAATTCCGATGCACAAAGCGTTCTGCTTACCGCAGTATTTGACAATGACGGTAAATATCAGTATTATACGTCGCAGGACGTATATCCTCAGAACCTTTAAGACCGTATCTCCGGCTCTGTAACAGTTGTTACAGAAAGAATACAAATTGTTTCACATTGTCTACAGATTATACTGTAATATTGACTTATCGTCAGAATGCTGATAATATAAATTGATGAATTATGAAAGAAGGAGGTTAAGTATGGATACAAGTGTAAAATTATGTATGGGCTGTATGAACGAACTGGACGCAAACGGCGTATGTCATTACTGCAGCTATACGGACGATATGCCGCATTTGCAGTCATACCTGGCTCCGAGAACGGTGCTTGACAACAGATATATAGTAGGCAAAATGCTTACCTATAACGGCGAGGGCGCTTCATATATATGCTATGACACTATCAGAAAGACTAAAGCGGTAGTCCGAGAATATATGCCGGATACGCTATGCGAACGTGAGAGAGGATCTCAGAAACTTATAGTAAATGCCGATTGTCTTGCGAAATATAAAACCTATATGTCTGAATTTGCGGATATGAACAAGACTCTTTCGAGAATGAGAAACCTGAACCATATTTCTACGGCAATGGATATGTTCGTAGAGAATAATACTACCTATGTTATTCTTGAATATGTAGAGGGAGTTTCACTCAAGAAGTTTTTGCAGTCAAATACCGGCTATCTGACGTGGAATCAGGTGAAAAAGCTGTTTGTACCGCTATTCACTACGCTGAGCATTATTCATAACGCAGGAATCATTCACAGGGGTATCTCACCTGAAAATATAATAGTTACAACGGACGGCGAGCTGAAGCTGACGGGATTTTCAATAAGCTCTATCAGAACTTCAAATACCGGATTATCTCCTGAATTCTATTCTGGTTATACAGCTCCGGAACAATACTCCTCTCTTGAATATCAGGGAACTTGGACCGATGTTTACGCTGTTGCCGCCGTACTGTATCGGATACTTACCGGCTGTATTCCGCTTGACGCAAATACCAGAATATATAACGACACTCTTATAGACGCCTGCCGTATCAATCCGAATGTCCCCGTACATATTTCAAATGTTATTGCCCGTGCAATGGCAGTAAAGGGCGAGGAGAGAATACAGTCAGTAAACGAGCTTGTAACAGAGCTTTTCAGCAAGCAGACGCATATTGAACATCAGAAGGGCGCGACCCAGACTATCCCTATACAGAAGATAAATCAGAAAAGCCGCAGTCCTTCTTCGTTCGGCGCTAAAAAAAGCGAGGAACAGGAAAAGAAAACAAGTCCGGCAGTAATGGTGCTTGGCATCACAATACTTGTCGTATTTCTCGGACTGGGAGTTTTTCTGCTTTACCAGCTTCTCGGAACGCCGGAAGCTGACAGCAGGGATTCTGAGCCTGAGCTGTTTAATTCGATATATATAAGCGGAGGCGAACAGGATTCTTCATCTTTAAGCGATCAGGAATCCATTATAGCAGAAGAAAGCGATGCGGACGACGAACATCCCTACGGAACGGGTTCTATTATGCCTGATCTGGTTGGAATGAGATATAAAACCGTTGTAGATGAGCTTGGAAGCGATTTTAATATAAGGGCTGAATATTTTTATTCTGATACTGAAGAAAAAGGAATTATTACGGAGCAGAGTATTCCTGAAGGAAGCGAATACGGCCGTGAGCTTAAAAACGAGCTTGTGCTTAAAGTATGCAAGGGAACTGAAAATGTTCCTGTTCCTGATTATTCCGGACTTTCATATAAGGATTATTCAGCGATCCTTGATTCGCTGGATATAAAATACAAAAAAGTTGAGGTCGCGACCTCCAGGGTAACGGTCGGATATGTTGTATCTACAGATATAGGAGTCGGCTATAATATTAACGTAAAGAAAGGCGAGACCTTAACGGTAGAGGTATCAATAGGTATGCCTCAGACAAGCAGTGCGTCGGTTTCTTCCGGTCAGGATTCAAAAACTGAAAGCTCTTCGGCAAATGACAGCCGTCAGTCTGATGATACTGAGAATGATAGCTGACGATAATTTGGCAGGACTTACGAAAACGTTTAAAATTTTATTAACTGATAATGTAAAGCCCTTGACAATGTCGGGGCTTTATGCTATGATATTTAAAGTTTAGCGGAATATATTATTGTGGAATATCTTGCAGATATAAGATATCCATTTATTTGGAGGAATAGTTATGGCTAAGAAAATTGGTGTATTGACAAGCGGCGGTGACGCACCCGGAATGAACGCTGCTGTTCGCGCCGTGGCAAGAGCTGCGCTTCAGAAAGGAATGGAGGTTGTCGGTATCCGCAGGGGATATGTCGGTCTTCTTAACGGCGACGTTATTGAAATGAACGCAAGAACTGTTTCAGGGATCATTCAGAGGGGCGGTACTTGTCTGTATACTGCAAGATGTCCTGAATTCCGTAATATTGAGGGAGTTAAAAAAGGCGTTGAGAAATGCAACGAAATGGGTCTTGACGGAATCGTAGTTATCGGCGGCGACGGCTCATTCAGAGGTGCGGGAGATCTGTCTTCTCTCGGGATCCCGTGTATAGGAATACCAGGTACGATAGATAATGATATTCAGTGCACGGAATATACGATAGGCTATGATACAGCTATGAATACAGCTATGGAAATGATAGATAAGATCCGTGATACCGCTCAGTCCCATGACAGATGCTCGGTTGTTGAGGTAATGGGAAGAAAGGCCGGATATATCGCTATAAACGTAGGTATGGCGGTAGGAGCTGAAGCTGTTATTACCCTTGAGAGAGATTATGATCTTGACGCAATTGCAGCAAATATGCTTAAAACTAAAAAAAGCGGTAAAACGCATTTTATCGTAGTTGTAGCTGAAGGAGTAGGTCAGTCTGAGAATATTGCCAGAACGCTTCAGGAAATGACTGGAATAGAGTCCAGGGTAACTGTTCTCGGTCATGTTCAAAGAGGAGGTTCTCCTACTGTAAGAGATCGTGTAATGGCAACGGTTATGGGTTATCATGCAGTTGAGCTGCTTGAGCAGGGAATCGGAAACAGGATCGTCGGACTGAAAGACGGCAAAGTTTATGATGTAGACATTCAGGAGGGACTTGCAATGAAAAAGCCTTTCCTGGACGAAAGATACGATATTCTTAATAAAACAGCTTTTTGATTAAGGCGATTATTTACAATTGAATATACGGCTGTCCGTAAATTTTTTCATACGGACAGCTTGCATATTACAGAGTAGAGATCTGTGCGTTAAGTGCCTGAGGGACGGGGAGTTGCCATCAGGACGAAAAGGGTCGGCGTAAAGCTCAGCCCTTGCGGTATAGATTTCGCATCCCGCTGAATGTGTAATTTGAGAGCTTTTCATTCTCCGGTTATGCACAGCATAATTTTTTCGGATCGGCAAGTATAACGCCGTTCCGTCGCTCAGTCATAAAAAGGAGGTATATTTATGAAGAGCTTTTTTTCTATGTTTCTGAAATCTGCAAAAGAGTTCAGAAGTATCAAATGCCTGTCGGTCACAGGCGTATTTATTGCAATTTCAATGATCATTGAAATGTATTCTATCGATCTGCAATTCGTAAAGATAAACTTTGCTTTTCTTGCGATCGCAGTTATCGGTATGCTGTTCGGCCCGGCAGTCGGTCTTTTTGCCGGATTTGCCTGTGATATAGTCGGCTTTATGGTACATCCGTCCGGCGGATTCCTGCCGGCGTATGTGCTGGTAGGCGGGCTTCAGGGGTTAATTTACGGTTTATGCCTGTATCATAAGGCTGACGATCACAGTATTATGTTCGTGAATAATGCTTCAGGGAAGTCGCGCGATATGACACTGTATCTGAGAGCCGTTCTGGCAAGACTTCTGGATGTTATAGTTATTAATCTGCTTATTCAGACAAAGCTTAATCTTCATTACGGCTTTATTCCTCAGGAAGCTTACGGCGCTGCTGTAATAAGCCGAGTTGCAAAGAATGTTATCGAGCTGTGTGCCGACCTGCCGCTGCTGTTTATACTTCTCCCCATTGCATTGGCGGTTTATAAGCGTTCTTATTCACATAAACGTGCTTCTGCGGAACAAAGCTAGCAGTTAATATTGAGTTTATGAAGCGGTGGTATTTTATATATCGCCGCTTATTTTAAAATTTATATGTTTATACTTGAAATAAAAGCCGAAATGTAGTATAATAAAATTAATAAGGTATGTTTCTGTCGGAGCTTTCAAGCAGAAATGGCAGATGCTGATTTTCTTAAATACCTGAATATATTCTGAAAGGTCTTGTTATAATGATCAATGTAGGTTTTATCGGAGCGGGTAATATGGGATATGCTATAATGAAAGGAATATTCCAGAGTGATATGAAGGAGAATATTCGTATTTATGCTTTTGATAAATATGAGCCTTCTCTTGAAAGACTTAAAGATCTTGGAGTTGTCAGCTGTGAAAGCGGCGTTAAGGTTACTGAAAGCTCTGATTATATTTTTCTTGCTGTAAAGCCTCAGCAGCTTGACGAGGTGCTTGAAGAAATTGCGGGAACGGTCGACGGTAATACGGTTCTGGTTTCAATATGCGCCGGGATCACCGATGATTATATTGCCTCTAAAACGATTTCGGGTGCAAAGGTAGTGCTTGTTATGCCTAATACGCCCTTGCTGCTCGGAGAGGGAGCTACGGCGCTGTCGAGATCTGAAAGCGTTACTGATGAGGAATTCGAGCTTGTATGCCGGATCTTCGGCTCATGCGGTACATATGCCGTTATTCCAAAGGACAAAATGAAGGAGATAATCGCCATAAACGGTTCATCACCCGCATTTATATATCTGTATGCAAAGGCTTTCACGGAATACGGTAAGTCGGCAGGACTTGACGAGGAGGTTGTAAAGACATTATTTGCAAAGAGCCTTATAGGTTCTGCAAAGATGATAACCGACAGCGGATATACTCTAGATGAGCTTATTACTATGGTATCGTCAAAGGGCGGAACTACTATTGCGGGACTTGATAAGCTGCGTGAGGGAAAGCTTGAGCAGACGGTTGAGAGCTGCTGTAAGGCGTGTACCCGACGTGCGTATGAGCTTTCTAAGTAATTATATCAAAATACACGGCATATACTTTACAAAAAGTATATGGAGTGATGTATATGCAAAAGCAAAGGACAAGCGGTTCGGTCATACGTAAAAACAGCTTTTTTGCCTTTCTTGTCGGTGCGGTGCTTTTGGGAGTCGTACTGGGAACAATGGCTTACTGTTTTATGAGCGGGGATTTTTTAGATCAACTTTCTCTGGCGCAGGAGAACTTTCTTGATGTAAGGCGAAACTCGGATTTTGCGGTCGTACTGATGAAATCGCTGTCGGCTTCGACAATGTTTCTAGGAGCTGTGTTCATTCTGGGTTTTTCAGCGATCGCTCAGCCGGTTGAAATAGCGGTCTTGGTTGTCAGAGGAATGGGTCTGGGAGTAACAATGGCTCAGGTTTATTCACAGTGCGGAAAAACCGGAATACTGACCTGTGCTGTTCTTATAGTTCCGGCTGCGGTTATTTCCTCATATGCGCTGATAGTCGGTACAAGAGAGGCGCTGTCGATGTCCAATCTGCTTATGACCAATTCACTGTCTGACAGACCGTCCGACGGAATGCTGAGCGCAGTAAAGCTTTACGGAACTAAATTTCTTGTGCTGGAAGCGGTTTCAGCTGTTTCTGCGGCGGTTGACTGTCTGTGTTCAGTAATTTTTGCCGGGAAGTTTTAAAGGTTATTATAAAGGATTATTAATTTAAAGGAGCGTAAAAATGGCGTTGTTCGGAAATTTTGATCAGCCGGGAAGAGGTATTCCCAAAGCACCTGTGGAAAAGAAAGGTATTTTTAAATTCTTTGAAATTTACGGCAGAAAATGCTGGAAGCTTATGGGGCTGAATGTTCTTTATTTTATGTTTTTTGTTCCTGCGCTGTTTGCAGGCTGGCTTTCATTCAAGCTTAACAGTTATGCTCCTTACTGTCTGGCGCTTATAACCGTTGCATGCTTCGGACCGGCTACAGCCGCTATGACTAAAGTTACCAGAAATTATTCTCAGGAGCGTAATGCTTTTATTTTTTCCGATTTTATAGAAGCTTTTAAGAAGTGTTTTAAGCAGAGCTTCGCTATGGGAATTATAGATTCGGTTTTTGTTATAGGCTTTTCTGTAGCTATTCCGACCTATAAAAACTGGGCGGAAAATAATTCTGCTATGTATGTGCCTTTTATAATTTGCCTCAGCTGTCTTATCGTATTTTTTATGATGCATTTTTATATTTACCTGATGATAGTATCTACTAATCTGAGGCTCAGACAGATCATGAAAAATGCTTTTTTCCTCGTAAGTCTGGGTGTAAAGAACAGTATCTATACTCTTCTTGTATGGATAGTTATTGTATTTTCTGTAGCTGCGCTGATTCCGTATTCACTTTTTATACTGCCGTTCTGGCCTTTGTCTTTTATAAACTTTGTTACCTCTTTCAACTGCTATCCGGTCATAAGAAAGCACGTTATTCAGCCTTACTATGACGCTAAGGGAGAAAGCAATCCTGAATTTGACTATCTGAAATCAAAACCGGAAGAAGCCGTATTTGAGGATAAGCCGGAACTGGAGCAGAAACCTGCGGAAAAGCAGAACAAGAAACGCGGAAAAACTATTTCATAGTAGAAAATCGTATCAGTTCAGCAGTGAACCGATACGATTTTTTTATCTTTAAAGTATTATTATTTTTCAATACCGCTGACGTGAACATCGAGCTGATCATAAGGGATACTGATTCCTTCCTCGTCGAATCTGTCCTTGACTAGTTCGAGAAGACGGTAATTCAGCGGCCAGTAATCCTCTGATTTTACCCATACTCTCATAAGTATCTTGATAGCGCTTGCACTGTGCTCGCACATTACTACTTTAGGCGGCTCCGGCTCAGAAAGCGCCATTGGTTCGTCTTTCAGCAATTCGCTTATTGCGTTTACCGCTTTTTTATAATCAGCGTTGTAGTCTACCGAAAAATACATATCAAGCCGCCTGTAATCTTCCTGTGTATAATTTATTATCGTTGCATTGGCGACAGTACCGTTAGGTATAAGAACAGCTTTATTGTCTATAGTAAGCAAACGGGTATAAAGAATAGTAATAGCATTTACAGTACCGGTAACATTGTTAAGTTCGACGAAGTCTCCGCAGCGGAAGGGGTGTGTAAACATAATTATAAACCCGCCGGCTACGTTTGAAAGGCTGTTCTGAAGCGCCAGGCCTATTGCCAGTCCGGCAGCGCTCAGAGTAGCTATGATCGATGTCATTGGTACGTTCAGCTTGGAAAGAGATATTATTACTACCAGTATGTATAACAACGGTTTAACAAGCGAGATAAGAAACGTATGTGCAGTGGGGTCTACACGGCTTCTTTTCAGGGCCTTGGTCATTATTCTGATAATAATTTTTGTTATCAACACGCCTAAAATGAAAATTATCACAGCAGACAGCAGCTCCGGAGCAAAATCTTTTAGCTTATTAAGCATATGTTCTCCCATAAATACAACTCCTCTTTGGTCAGAATTTTGTTTTCGCTAAAAATAGTATAGCATATTTCATCTATTTTGCAAAGACCTAATTGTAAAATTGCAAGTAAATCAATTTCTTAAATATGAAATAAAAATCAATTAAATTTCAGCGGAAAGATGTTATCTTACTGTCTTTCTGCTGTTCGGCGGAGAGCAGAAAGCTAAATTTATTCGTTAGTAAAACAGCAGCTAAATCGATACTTGTTCAAATAAATTTATTACTGTGTAAAATTGCGGAAAGTAAATACGACTTTAATTCATAAATAATCACTAAAAAATTAGATTAATTTAAAACTTTTTTATCTAAAAAATATGTGACGGGGTCTTGTAATCTGTGTGATAATAGTGTATAATAAATAGTAATTGATATATTGATGAGGACATTAATCTGCAATGTTTTGCTTAATGCGCCTTAAATTTCAAAAAAGGAGAAACTATACTATGTATGGGCTAATGAGTCTTCTTGCCGATAACGTTATACACGGTTCGGATAAGAATCTGTCCGGGACTACGATCGCTTCAGTAGTAATTACCGGTTTGGTTGTAGTATTTATCGGTCTTATTCTGCTTGTTTTTTTTGTATCGCTTTATGGAAAGCTTTTTGAAAGGCTTAACAGGAGTAAAGAAAATAAGGTTAAGACAGTTACAGAAAAAAAGGCAGAAAACAAGCCGACGCGATCTGTTACGCCGGTTCCTGTGATAGAGGACGGAATAGAGGAGGAGGCAGTTGCTGCAATTATGGGAGCGATTGCTTCTATGAGCGCACAGAGCGGTAAGAAACTGGTACTTAAAAGCGTGAAAACGGCGAAGCCTTCGCGGAATTCTTGGTCGGCTGCCGCGATTGCGGATTATACAAGACCTTTTTAATTATTTTTACTATGCTATTTTGAAAGGAACGTTGAACTGACATGAGTATTATAAGCAGCTTTTTGTCTACTTTGGGCGATTTGGCGGCAACGTCGGGCGTAGCGGGCTTTTTGGTTGAAGGCGGCTGGAAGAATATCATAATGATACTGATATCCTTTCTGTTCATGTATCTTGCGATTGCAAAGGGCTTTGAACCGCTGCTGCTTCTGCCGATTTCATTCGGTATGCTGCTGACGAATCTTCCGGATACTGCAATGTATCATTCGCAGTTTTGGGAGTATAAAACTGTAGGGGATAATAATCATTACATTGATTATGGGAATATTCTGCAAAACGGCGGACTGCTGGATATTCTGTATATGGGAGTCAAGCTTCAGATCTATCCGCCGCTGATATTCCTCGGAATCGGCGCAATGACTGATTTCGGACCGCTTATCGCGAATCCAAAGAGCTTCCTGCTGGGCGCTGCTGCACAGGGAGGTATATTCTTTACATTTATAGGCGCTGCGCTTCTTGGAATGAGTGCAGCCGAATGCGGATCAATCGCTATTATCGGAGGAGCCGACGGACCGACAGCTATTTATGTGTCATCTAAGCTTCTTTCCAACACTGACAGTATCGGCGTTGGTACTATAGCTCTTGCAGCTTATACTTATATGGCTCTGGTTCCTATTATTCAGCCCCCAATTATGAAAGCGCTGACTACAAAGAAGGAACGTTCAGTTGTTATGGGACAGCTTAGACCCGTTTCAAAGATCGAAAAGCTTATATTCCCCATTTCCGTTACAGTTATAATTGCGCTGATGATACCGTCTGCCGCTCCGCTGGTAGGTATGCTTATGCTTGGAAACATACTTAAAGAAAGCGGCTGCTGTGACAGAATTGCAAAAACCGCACAGAATGAGCTGATGAATATTATTACTATTTTCCTTGGAGTTTCCGTTGGAGCAACTACAACCGCAGATAAGATAATGACTGTATCCTTTGCAAAGGTTATATTCCTCGGTGTTATTGCATTCGCTATCGGAACTGCCTGCGGCGTCCTTTTAGGAAAGCTTATGTATGTTATTACAAAGGGAAAGGTAAATCCGCTTATAGGTTCCGCCGGAGTTTCTGCTGTACCTATGGCAGCGCGTGTTTCTCAGAAAGTAGGACAGGAAGAGGTTCCGACAAATTATCTGCTCATGCATGCTATGGGTCCGAACGTAGCCGGAGTTATCGGCTCCGCTGTTGCTGCCGGAGTATTGCTGAGTATAGTAAAGGTTTGATCTAAATATAAATGGCGGACGGTTATGTCCGTCATTTTTTTACAAAAGGAGCGGTATAATAATGGAAAGCAAATTTTTTGCGGTAATATCTAGAATGAAATACATTAACCGCTGGTCATTGATGAGAAATACGATCGCTGAAAATATCAGCGAGCATTCACTGGAAACCGCATTTATAGCTCATGCATTGGCGTTGCTGAGAAATAAGCGATTCGGAGGAAATGTAAATGCGGAGCGGTGTGCTTTGCTTGCAATGTATCATGACGCGGCGGAAATAATAACCGGGGATCTGCCTACTCCAGTTAAATACTACAATAAAGATATAAAAAGCGTTTACGGAGAAATAGAAAATAATGCAAATAATCAGCTTTTATCATATTTGCCGGAAGATCTGGAGAGTGACTATAGATCGGTTTTCTTTCCGGATAACGAAGATAAGGAGCTAATGCAGCTTGTCAAGGCTGCTGATAAAATTTCTGCGCTGATAAAATGCGTAGAGGAACGACAAATGGGTAATTCTGACTTTGCATCAGCTGAAAAAAGCACTTTGTCAGCGGTTCATAAGCTGAATATTCCTGAAGCGGAGGTCTTTCTGCAGGAATTTATGCCGTCTTACAAGCTGACAATTGACGAGCAATGCTGATCTGTCGGTAAATTTATATTGACTTTACGGATATAATGGTATATAATTAATAAGTATTAATTTATTAATGTGGATTGAGGGATCATATTGAAAACTATAATTGCCGCATCGCTGTTAGCCGCAGACTTTGCGCACCTTGCAGATGATATAAAACGTGCCGAAGCCTCAGGCGTTGATTGGATCCATTATGATGTAATGGACGGTACCTTCGTTCGTAATATTTCTTTCGGAGAGCCTGTTTTGAAAAGTGTTGCAAAGCTGATCACTTTGCCGATCGACGCTCATCTTATGATAACCGATCCTATCCGCTACATAGATAATTATGCCGAATTAGGTGTCGACGGAATAACTGTTCATTATGAAGCCGCCGCTGACATAAAGGCGGTAATAGACAAAATAAAGTCCAGAAAGTTAAGGGCGGGTCTGTCGGTCAAGCCGGCTACTTCGGTTTCGGATATTATTCCTTATCTTAAGGGTTTGGATATGGTATTGGTAATGACTGTTGAGCCGGGATTCGGAGGGCAGGTCTTTTTACCGGAAACGCTGAATAAAGTAAAGGAATTAAGAAAATATATTGATGAGAACGGACTTGATGTGCTTATTCAGGTAGACGGAGGAATAAATAAAAGCACATCTGCAATGGTTCGGGAGAGCGGTGCAGATGTACTTGTATCAGGTTCATATATTTTTAATGCTGAGGATATGTCGGCGGCTGTAAGTTCTCTCAGGTAAATAAGCTGAACGGGGAGTCGGAAAGTAATTTTCCGTACTCCCTTATTTTTGCAGCCTTTATCGGGTTGTTTATATCCGGAGGAACTTTAGAAAGCTTTTTCTGTGCGGTAGCTTTTGTACAGTTGACCGAAATTATTAAAGCATAGTTGTTATTGATTTTATAAAGCTCGGAGGAAATTATCTTATCGTTCAGGGCTTCGTATATTTCAGGGGCATTTTTAAAGAAGAATAGCGGACTTTCAGATAAAAAGCCTATAAGTACAGGTGAAATGTTTGTCTTTGCCTTTTTTACTGATGATATATAAACGACAAGTCCTGCATCGTTTTGCTCATAGACCTCTACAGAAACCGATTCTGCCGAGGCATCGAACAGGCCTGTTTCCTGTAATACTGCAAGAGTACAGGTAAGAAAAGATTTCGTTTCAGGATTTTCTTTTTCAAAACTGTCAAAGCTTATCCCTAGCTCTGCCGCTTCCTCAGCTGTCAGAATAACTATAGCACTGTTCATTGAAATAGGCTGTAAATCCAATTAAAATCCCTCCCGCGGCTGTTTAATTATATTATACTCAGCAGCGGTCGTTTGGGTGAGGGTTTAAAATATTAAAAAGCGGAGGAAAAGCTTTGCCCTATAGCTTATTCCTCCAGTGCAGCCCATTCGTCCATTTTTTCATCAAGCTGTGCGCGTAAGTTTTCAAGCAGAGTGCATTTTTCACTCATAAGTGAAAAATCGGAGGCTGTTTCAGGCTCCTGTATTTCCTGCTCAAGCCTAAAAATAGTTATTTCAGTTTCTTCTATTTCTTTTTCAAGCTCTTTGATCCTGGCTCGTCTTTTAGCGTCAGCTGCGCGCTGTTCCTTTGAACGGTACTGTTTCTGCTTGTTTTCAAGATATTCCCGTTTCTGTTCTTCCTGCTTTTTTAATTGATCCGATTGTTCGGCAAGCCTTCGTTCTTCGTCAGACTGTCTTGCATACGAATCAAAATTGCCTTCAAACGAACGGACTTCTTCAGGCGTTATCTCTAGTATTCTATCAGCGACCTTATTCAGCAGATAGCGGTCATGGGATACTAGAATAATTGTACCTTTAAATTCCGCAAGAGCTTCTTCAAGAACTTCTTTAGTATTTAAGTCAATGTGATTAGTAGGCTCATCGAGAATAAGTACGTTGCCCCTGTTAAGAGCCATAAGCGCAAAGTAAAGCTTGGCCTTCTCACCTCCGCTTATAACGGAAACGGGTTTAAAAACATTTTCGCCTGTAATAAGTACAGAACCAAGAGCCTTTCGTATTTCCAGCTCGCTCATTCTGGGGAATTTTCTGTCGACCGAGCCTATTACTGTATCGTGCATATTCAGACCGCTGTGCTCCTGATCAAAATATGAAATTTTAACATTTCCGCCCCAGATAATATTTCCGCTGTCGTGAGGTATAAGTCCCTGAATCATTTTAAGGATCGTAGTTTTGCCAATTCCGTTAGGGCCGATAATAGCGGCGTGTTCTCCGCGGCGTATGTGCATATTGAGCTTATTTATCAGAACCTTTCTGTCATTACCGCTGCCAACGCTTACAGGGCAGTCTATAACCTGAACGATATCCTTAGTAGGCTCTATATCATATTCCAGCTTTATTTTAGGAGGTTTTGCGAACATTAACGGCTTATCTATCCTGTCAATCCGATCGAGCATATGCTGTCGGGATTTAGCCATTTTAGCTGTAGAGGCTCTTGTTTTGTTACGCACTATATAATCCTCCAGCTTTTCTATCTCCTTTTGCTGCGCTTCATATTCTTTAAGCAGGCGTTCACTATTCATCTTTTTCTGTACCAGAAATGCAGAGTAGTTTCCGTTATAAGAGGTCAGCCTGCCGTTTTCTATCTCACATATTCTGGTACAGATCTTGTTAAGAAAATATCTGTCGTGTGAAACAATAAGTATTGAGCCTTTATAGCCCTTAAGATAATCTTCAAGCCACATAAGCGTCTGGAAATCAAGATGATTGGTAGGCTCGTCAAGGATCAGAAGGTTAGGCTGTTCAAGCAGCAGCTTTGCCAGAGCAAGGCGGGTTTTTTCACCTCCTGAAAGAGATGAGATTATCCTGTCGGAAGGAGTGTTTCCGAAGCCCATACCATTAAGGATCTGTTTGATCTTAACATCTATTATATATCCGTCATGAGCCTCAAAATACGCTGAAAGCTGAGCATATTCCTGGCTGACAAATTCCAGTTCATCGCCCTGCATTGAAGCCATCTGCACTTCAAGCTCTTCCATTTTCTTTTTTACAGTCAAAAGCTTATCAAATGCTTTATGCATTTCCGCGTCAATGGTTGAGTCACTATCAAGACCGCTGTTCTGCTGCAGGAATCCTATAGAGGCTTTTGTAGATACAGAAACAGATCCGTATCCTTCGGGTGTCTTATCAAAGCTTTCATATCCTGTTATAATACGCAATAGAGTGGATTTTCCGCAGCCGTTGGAGCCGATCAAACCTACAGTTTCGCGGTCTTCAACAGTCATATTAATATTTTTAAGAATCGGTTCGCCGTTAAAGTATTTATATAGGCTTTCTATATTTACAAGCATTATAAATCCCGTGCGTAATACGCAAACTGTATGAAAAGCGTACGCAGAGGGTTCCTCCTTTTTCTCTTCTGATTATCTTTTAATATAGGTAACTTTTATTTTAAGTCTAATTATTATTATACTATTTTTTATTATTCATTTCAACCGTTTCTGAAATTTTAAAGAATTGTTTGTTGTTTTTTTCAGAATACAGAATAATTGATCGTATTTTATAAAGAATCTTATAATATATTTAGCTTTATTGCATAAAATATTGTCTGAAAATCCAGTCTAAATTGTATTGGTCTACAATTTTGCCAATAAATAATAAAAATAAATTAATAACTATTGCAAAATGCATAATAATTTGTTAAAATAATATAGAGAGAAATTTTATTATTAAACGGATCGGGGTGCGTGAAATGACTTTATTTAAAAAAACGGCTGAAGATGAAAACGGCTCTGCTGGATTCATGACCTCATGTGCTGTCGGAGAAGTCATTCCTGTTGAAAAAATTAAAGACTCGGTGTTTTCATCAAAAATACTTGGAGAAGGATTTGGCGTTATACCTGATGCCGATAATGTATGCAGTCCTGTAAGCGGTACTGTAAAAGATATTACTAATAACGGACTTGCTATAAATATTAAAACAGCCGATGGTCTGCTGATACTGGTGCATATAGGGATGAATCTTTCAAAAAGAAAGGACAGCGGAGTACGTCCGACAGTAAGCGTAGGCGATGAAATTGCAGCAGGGCAGACTATCTGTACTGCGGATTTTAGCGGTATAGCTGCAGACGGCTATGATCCTACAATAGCTGTAATCATAACAAACAGCGATATTTTCAGATCTTTCAAACTGAAGACAGGAAAGATAAATAAACCCGGCACTCCTGTTATGACATATACACTGTAAAGCTTCACAAATCAGGTCAGCGTACGATACTTATGATGGCGGTCACAATTGTGACTGCCATTTTTTTGCGAATTTCCAGTACAGTTTTAGAAAGATGTTTGTCTAATATACTGAATATATTTTCATGAAACGAGTGATAATAAAAATAGGAATTTAAAGGGAGTGTTTTGTATCAGGAATTATTTTAAGGGAAGGTACTACAAATGCTGCAATAAGGATCTTACTGCGGCATTTATACCTGCATTTCATATCAATAACTTTGAAAAAACTGCGTCAATGCAGATTATAACGGATCATGAGGCATTTAATATTCCATTTGATATTACGGAATATAAAGAGGCAGGTAATTCCGTAATGCTGGGCAGATGCCTATTTTCGGACAAGGGGATCAAACTCGGCATTTCTGAAGACAATTTAAATGTATACGGAACTTTAAAATTCACCTCTCACATTCCTATACGTTATGATATTATGGGCCCTTTTAAGTATGTGCCGTTTATGCAGTGCAGACACAGTGTTATGAGTATGAGGCACATAATTAACGGATACCTTTTTATAAATGGCAGAAGATATGATTTTAAAAATGGGTTAGGGTATATTGAAGGAGATAGGGGTTATTCTTTTCCCGAACGATATATATGGACTCAAAGTTTTTTTAAAGGCGGTTCGCTTATGCTATCAGTTGCGGATATACCAATGGGCTTTCACTTCAATGGAATTATAGGAGCGGTTACGATAAACGGCAGAGAATATCGTATAGCTACTTATCTAGGTGCAACTGTAAAATATATCGGCCGGAATTCGGTTACAGTAACTCAAGGACAATATCAGCTTACGGCAAAGCTTATAAAAAATAATTCATATCCGCTTAATGCTCCTGAAAACGGCAGAATGAGCAGAACGATCCACGAAAGCGCTTCATGTAAGGCGTATTATCGTTTTTCTTTTAAAGACAGGCCTTTATGTGAATTTATAAGCAGCAGGGCAAGCTTTGAATACGAGTTTTAGCAGATATACCGTCGAGTATCAGACCGACTTACTGCTTGTTCTTATTAAAAATCTGTAATAAAGACTCAGAGCAGCTCAAGCGATGATAAAGTTGTAGATGTATTATGCGAGTTTTCCGTCTGTTGAAATTGGGCGTAAGCTATAGTTACAAATATGTTACAATAATAAAAAACACCTGATACGGCTTGACAATATTTTTATATTGGTGTAAAATATTAATATACTATTTATGCATTTAGCATATAATGAATAAGCGGAGTTAAATTTAATTTGCGGGATAAATAGAAAATATCAATAACGAGAAAGGCAACAATTCGTATTTATATATTAGGAGGCTGTTTTTTAATGCTGTTAAAAAGAATTTTCTGCGCTGTTGTAGCCGCTTCCGCCTGCTTAAGCTGTATGTCTGTAAGCGTCGGTGCAGAGTCTGAAGAAGAAAAGGAAATAATAGAATTTAAGGCAGATAATGAAATGCTTTCAACTGACGATTCGGTGCCTACGATCTCATTCGATACTTCTGACTGGGAAAAGTATGTTCACTTGACTTCTGACGGAGAAAAAATGAGAATTAAAATGAGTCAGGATACCGATACTTTTTATCAGGGCGCATCTTTAAAGGTGTATTCCGACTGTGAGGGAATTGAAGCGGGAAAGTATTATAATTACGGTGAAAGCGTCAGGGATTCAGAAGGAAATCTTGTTAATCCCGAGGCGTCGAATGAGGACGCTGAATTTATTACACCAGGTATTGAGCTGCGGGCTGAGGACTTTGGTCTAAGCTGCTTTGACGGCTGTCTTATTTCATTTACATACAGAATGGGAACGGATACGGAAAATAAGCTTATGGAAAATTCAGTTTATGCTTTTCCGGCAAATGAAGAATATGGTCATCTTGCAAATAATCCTATTAAGCTTACATATGATACTGTAGTTAACGATAATGTAAGCCAGTACAGAAAACAGATGGTTACCGTACCGGATAAGTCAAGTGCGACAAAGATAATTTTTCAGACACCGATATTGCAGAAGGTAACCTCTGATATTTTCTATATTGACAATATTACGATCGCTACCCCTTTGAGTGATAACGGAGCTGATCTTTATGTTAAAAACCTTGACGGCTATAATGAGAATGCTAAACCTCAGGAAATTATTGAAAGCGTAAAAATTCAGCAAAAGGGAAAGACCTTATCTGAAGCTGACAGCAGCACATCGGAAGCGGAAGGACATTTCAATCCTACTATTGTCATAATAATCGTTCTTGTTGCCGCTCTTGTGGTTATTATTGCGGTTGTATTGGTTAAGCATAAAAATAAATTCTATTAACTTATCATCTATCCCGCAGTTTATGCGGGATTCATTGTATGATATTACATTTTTATAACACAGACTTTTAGATTTTACAACTATTTTCACATAAAATAGGGAAGCTATATTTCCGGTGTTGACAAATATACTGAAATGTTATAGAATAATATTATATGATGTATACGTTTTCATACTTAAAAGCCGAAATGGAAGGGGAATATTATTTAAATGAAAAACAGCAGGATTCTATCATGCATTTTAGCGTTTGCAGTAAGCGCCGCCGCTTTTGCGTTCCCGGCGTATGCAGATGAAGATTTCGTTCCGTCTGAAAATATGACTTCCGATTCATCTGCTCCTACTCTGGCGTTTGATTCTGATGACTGGACGGGATTTATAAACGTTCTGGATGATACCGAGTCGGGGGCATATACTTTAAAGAAGGAATATGACGTTGTATATCAGGGCGCAGCAATAAAGCTTTCTGCCGATCTCAAAAAAGCTCCCGATTATGCTACGGATAATGATACTGCAATGGGAATCATATTTGAAGCTGATAAATTAGGTCTTAAAAATTTTGACGGCTGTACTCTGAACTTTTATGCAAGGTTCAACATAAATGTGGAAGGCTTGCTATTTGATGACGCTGTTTATGCCTTCGGAGAAAATGCCGAGGGAGAAATGACTTCAAAGACTATAAAGACGATAAAATACAATAACTCTTCAAATGTAAACGGGTATGAGAAGCAGTTTGTAACAATACCGTCAAATTCTGATACTACCAGAATAATCTTAAAAGTACCTGTTTCAAGTGCTTATAATGGAGATGTTATCTATATTGATAATGTTACTGTAATTACGCCCTATAAAGACGCCGATGAAAATCTTTATCAGATAAAAACTCTTGATACATACAATTCAAACGCAAAGGTAACTAATACCGGCGACGTTATAAAGCAGAATATAAAGGGGAATACTTATAGTGAGATCCCCGATGAAAGCAGTATTGACAACGAGGACGGATTCAATCCTATAATTATAATAATTGCCGTTCTTGTAGCAGCTCTGATCGCTATAGTAATAGTAGTAATAGTCAAGCACAAAAATAAGTTTTATTAAAAGGTATCGGAGATAGTTTTAACGCTGTCTCCGATTTTTGATTTTATAGATAAAAAATAATGCATAAAACGGCAAACAGCGAGCAATAATATTGTTAGTCAAATTGTTTTGGCAATATAATAACGGAAAGGATTTTTATTATGAAAAAAATTATTGCGGCTGTAATGAGTATTGCTGCTTGTTCTCTTATGTTTGCGTCATGCTCAAATAAAAATGATAATACGTCCGAAGATGTAAGAGATACAGGAAAGACCACAACGACGGCTTCGTCTGTTTCGTCGACTGCTTCAACTTCAACTGGAACATCTAAAAATACGGTCACAACCTCCAAGGCGACCGAAAACAATAAAAATGACAGCGGGAATGGTTTGGGTGACGATGTTGCAGACGTTATTGACGACGGCCTCAGCACTGCCGAAGATGTTGTAGACGGTATTCTCAGATAGTCTTTAACTTCGCACATAGTTATATCAGGACAGCTTTTTGCTGTCCTTTTTTGTTGATAAATACTAATTATTGCTTAAAATCAATAGTTGAGAAAACATAAGTAAAATAATTATGAATATTATTTTTACGAATGGTAAAAAAATTGTATTGATTGTGTTCATCCCTTTAAATCCGCGGTAAGAAATGTTATAATAAAATAAATTCGCTGAACACTTAATTTAATCTGCGGAGGGAAATATTATATATATGAGCCGGAAAAACTGTCCGCCTGATAATACAGGAACAAATGAGATCCGCAGTTTGTATAAGAAGATGCTGTTTCCTATGTTTGTTCTGAATGTTCTGGTCTTTCTGTTAACGCTTATCTCAGGCTTCAGCTGGAGAAACGTTACTGGCTTTACAATAGGCTATATATATATGGCTTGGTGTTTATGGTATCTTGGAGAAACTATAGTTCGAGCAGTCGAAATGAACGTAAAAAAAGCAAGGCATACAATGCTTTCATGCTATGTTGTGCGTTTTGCAGGGCTGTTTGCTTTATGTTTTGCGGCGTTTGAATTTAAGCTGTTCAGTGTTGCGGGAATATTGCTGCCGCAGCTTTATCCTAAAGCGGTGCTGTCGCTTGATGCGATTACCGGAAAGAATTATTTCAGAAAGGACTGACGATATGGATTCCATAGGACAAGGACCGAGGGTCGTCTTTACTCTGCCTATATTCGGTGGAATAGATATTACTGAAACTATCGTGATAGGCTGGCTTATAATTATAGCCGTTCTGCTGCTTTGCTTATGGCTTACAAAAGACCTTAAAAAAGTGCCGGAAAAGAAAAGGCAGATCATTGCTGAGTTTTTTGTTAACTTTGTAAACGGGTCTGTAAAGGAGTCTATGGGCAGCCGGTTTATGAGCTTTGCGCCTTATATTGCAACGCTTTTGGTTTATGCCGTTTTAGGCGCACTGGTAAGTCTTTTGGGACTGCGGTCTATGACAGCGGATTTCAATGTTACGCTGACCTGGGCGCTTATGACTTTTGTTCTTATTACCTATAATAAGATAAAATCTAACGGTATCGGAGGTTATTTTAAAGGCTTTGCACAGCCGATAGCGTTTATGCTGCCTTTGAATCTTATAAGCGAGGTCGCTACGCCTTTGTCAATGGCTTTCCGTATGTTCGGAAATATTTCCGGAGGAATGGTTATTACAACGCTGCTCTATGGAGCGTTAGGAGCTTTATCATCGGCTCTGCATATATCGTTTTCCATCGGTTCTGTTGTTATCAGTCTGGGACAGCTTTTTACTCCTGCGGTACTGTCTATTTATTTTGATCTGTTCTCCGGCTGTATTCAGGCTTATATATTTGCGACGCTTACGATGGTCTATGTTTCCAGCGCCGCCGAAGAAAGCTAAAGGTCAGCAGCTAAATGCTGCATAAAATAATAGTTGAAAAATGGAGGATATTTTTATGGAAAAGGCAATTGTTTTAGGATGCTCGGCGATCGGTGCAGGTCTTGCTATGATCGCAGGTATAGGACCCGGTATCGGTGAAGGATATGCGGTAGGAAAAACTATCGAGTCGATCGCAAGACAGCCGGAAGCCAAGGGTGATTGTACAAGAACAATGTTTATCGGCGTCGCTATGGCTGAGTCAACAGGTATTTATGCCTTTGTTGTAGCGCTTATCCTTATGTTTGCCAATCCGTTTTTAGGCAGGCTTTAAGATATAGCGTATAAATTTGTACCCGCAAGGGACGGGAGGAAAGTTTAATGGCATTGGTAAAAGTAACTGATTTTCTGTCGATCGACCCGGCGACTATAGTTCTTACGCTTTGCAATACGCTTATTCTTTTCCTTATTCTAAAGCATTTTCTTTTTGAAAGAGTCAATAAGGTAATTGACGACCGTCAGAATGATATTAAAGATAGCTATAAGCGGGCTGACGAGGCGGAAAGCAAAGCTAAGCAGCTTGCGGACGAGTATGCCGAAAAGCTTGGACGAGCTAAGGAAGAGTCGGCTGAAATTGTAAAAGCCGCTACTCAGAAAGCCCAGACTCGTTCAGATGAAATAATATCGGAAGCTAAGATCGAAGCTAAGGGTATTATCGACAATGCAAATTCGGAAATAGAACGGGAAAAGAAAATTGCTGTTAATCAGATCAAGGACGAGATCGCTGATATTGCTATTTCCGCAGCTACTGCTGTAGTTGAAAAGGAAATAAGCAGGGAAGACAACGAAAAGCTTATAGAAAGCTTTATTAACAGCGTGGGTGAAGTGTAATGGCTGAGTGCTTGGAAAATGTTTATGCAAAAGCTATGTTTGAGCTTTGCAGGGAGCAGGGTTGCTGCGACGAGGTTTACAGAGAGTTGGAACAGTGCGAGGTTGTTTTTCGGGATAATGAGGATTTTCTCAGTATTCTGAGTTCTCCGCTTATAAGCCTCAGTGATAGGATAGATGTGCTTGAAAAGGTTTTTAATAGCCGTGTTTCCGGGATAGTTCTGGATTTTTTCTGCGTCGTAACTGAAAAGGGAAGAGCAAGATTTCTTCCGTCAATATGCACTGAATTTAAAAGACTGTATTTTAAAGACAGAAATATACTGGAGGTTAAGGTGGTAACGGCTGTTCCTTTAAGTTCTGCGCTTAGTATGAAGCTTAAAGAAAAGCTGGAAAAAACCCTGAATAAGAAGATAATTATGCATGAAAGCACCGACAGAGGTCTTTTGGGCGGAATTATCGTCAGATATGAAAACTCAGAGATCGATTCCAGCGTCAGAGGAAGACTGGAGAAGCTGAAATTGCAGATCAATTCGGTTATTGCATAATTTTATGAAAGGTATGGAGCTTGACTATGAAATTACGTCCTGATGAAATAACAGGTATTATAAAACAGCAGATCAAAGATTACCGTTCAGAAATCGAGCTTGCGGACATAGGCACGGTCGTTACCGTAGGCGACGGAATATCCAGAGTTCACGGTCTTGATAACTGTATGTCGGGCGAGCTTATTGAATTTGAAAACAAAACTCTTGGAATGGCGCTGAATCTCGAGCAGGATTTTGTCGGAGCGGTTCTTTTGGGAAGTGACGACGGAATAAAGGAGGGAAGTCAGGTAAAGCGCACGGGTAAAATAGTTTCGGTTCCCGTCGGAGATGCCTTGATAGGCAGAGTTGTAAATGCTTTGGGACAGCCTATAGACGGAAAGGGTATGATCCTTACGGACGAATCACGGCCTATTGAAAGTCCGGCGTTCGGGATTATAACCAGGCAGTCGGTAAACCGTCCGCTTCAGACCGGTATAAAGGCTATTGATTCTATGATACCGATAGGAAGAGGTCAGCGTGAGCTTATCATCGGCGACCGTCAGACAGGAAAGACCGCCATTGCTTTAGATACTATAATCAATCAGAAGGGCAAGGACGTTATCTGTATATATGTTGCTATAGGACAGAAGCGTTCTACTGTAGCAAATGTTGTCGATACTCTGTCTAAGTCCGGAGCGATGGATTATTCTATAGTTGTTTCGGCTACTGCGTCTGAAATGGCGCCTCTTCAGTATATTGCTCCTTATTCTGGAGTTGCGATGGCTGAGCATTTTATGCTTCAGGGAAAGGATGTACTGTGTGTTTACGACGATCTGTCAAAGCATGCTGTTGCATACCGTACAATGTCGCTGCTTCTTAAAAGGCCTACAGGACGAGAGGCATATCCCGGAGATGTATTTTATCTTCACTCAAGACTTCTGGAGCGCGCCTGTAATCTAAATAAGGACTACGGCGGCGGATCAATAACCGCTCTGCCGATTATTGAAACACAGGCGGGAGATGTTTCAGCTTATATCCCTACAAACGTTATTTCAATTACCGACGGACAGATATTCCTGGAATCGGAGCTGTTCTTCTCGGGAGTAAGACCTGCGGTAAATCCGGGTATCTCTGTTTCCCGTGTAGGAGGTTCTGCTCAGATCAAGGCGATGAAAAAGGTATCCGGCTCTTTGAAGCTGCTTTATTCTCAGTACAGAGAGCTTCAGGCGTTTTCACAGTTCGGTTCCGACCTTGATAAAGATACGAAGGAAAGGCTCGCACAGGGCGAGAGAATAGTCGAGGTACTGAAGCAGGGAAGAAATTCTCCTCTTTCAGTTGAACATCAGGTTATAATAATTTATGCTGTAATCAATAATTACCTTAAGAAAATAGCGGTAAGCGACGTCAGCGATTTTGAAAAGGATCTGTTTGACCATATAGATTCGGCTCATCCCGATATAATTAAATCTATTTCACAGACAAAGGATCTGACTGCTGAAACCGAAGCAGAGCTGAAAGAAGCTCTGAGCGAATTTGTTGATAAGTTTTTAAAGTCAAGATAAGCTATTTCTGAAAGGGAGGAAAGCTTTGGTCGACGGTTGACCGAGGTGTGAACTTTTATGGCTACAGCAAATATGAAAGACGTTAAGCGCCGGATCAAAAGCGTTGAAAGCACTAAGCAGATAACCAAGGCTATGGAGCTTGTCGCTTCCTCAAAGCTAAGGCGGGCAAAGGAAAGAGCCTTAGCAGTACAGCCGTTTTTTGAAACGCTTTACGATATTATGAGCGATATTTCAAGCGATCCGGCGTTTAGATCGGTATATACAAAAAAGAAATTCAAAAAAACTACGCTCCTTATCGTAATTGCAGGAGACAGAGGCCTTGCAGGCGGTTATAATACCAACGTTCTTAAAATAGCGGAGCAGCGGATCCAAAAGCTGATGTCTGAGAATGAACAGGTATCGATAATGGCAATAGGGAAAAAGGCGATCGAATATTTTGACAAGCGTGATTACGATGTAACCGACAGGTATCCGAATATTGCGGAAAGTCTGGATATATATGAGGCAATGGATATTGCCGATGAAATAATCGTAAGATTCAGGTGTTTGGAGTTTGATAGGGTAGAACTTGTTTATACTACCTTCGTTTCGGCTCTTACTCAGCAGCCGGTGGAGGTATCCGTGCTTCCTGTTGAAAATCTTGAAAGCTCTGATATAGGAAAGCGTTCGCTTACTGAGTATGATCCATCTCCGGAGGAGGTTTTCGACGGATTGGTGCCTCAGTATCTCTGCGGTATTTTGTACGCGGCGATAGTCGATTCCTTTGCGTCAGAACAGGCGGCAAGAAGAACGGCTATGGAGTCGGCAAGCGACAATGCGGACGAAATGATAAATCAGCTTTCGCTGCTTTATAACCGTGCAAGACAGGCGCAGATAACTCAGGAGATCAACGAGATAAGCTCTGGCTCGCTCAGGGAAGAATAGATTTTTATCGACTTGTGCGAAAGCTTTTTAAAGCTTTCGTTTCATGAAAGGAATGGTCAGTCAGATGGGAGAAATAAATAAAGGCAGGGTCGTTCAGATAGTCGGAGCAGTTGTTGATATCCGATTTTCAAAGGACAGTCTGCCTGATCTGCTCAATGCGGTTGAAATAGACAACAACGGTGAGAAGCTGGTTGTTGAAGTTGCTCAGCATATAGGCGACGATATTGTAAGATGTATTGCCATGAGCTCTACCGACGGTCTTGTAAGGGGCGCTGATGCAATTGATACAGGTAAGGCTATCTCTGTTCCGGTTGGAAAGGAAACGCTTTCAAGAATATTTAATCTTCTCGGAGAGCCGGTAGACAATAAGCCTGCTCCTCAGACAAAGGAAAGGTGGGAAATACACCGCGATCCGCCTTCCTATGAGGAACAGAAGGCTTCAAACGAGGTGCTTGAAACTGGGATCAAGGTCGTTGACCTTATCGCTCCGTATCTTAAAGGCGGAAAGATAGGACTTTTCGGAGGTGCGGGAGTAGGAAAAACAGTTCTTATTATGGAGCTTATCAACAATATTGCTAAGCAGCACGGAGGAATTTCCGTATTTACCGGAGTGGGTGAACGTACCCGAGAGGGAAACGATCTCTACAATGAAATGATCGAGTCCGGAGTTATTGATAAGACCGTTTTGGTATACGGACAGATGAATGAGCCGCCCGGAGCGAGAATGAGAGTAGGTCTTTCAGGACTGACTATGGCTGAATATTTCAGGGACGTAGAAGGACAGGACGTTTTGCTCTTTATAGATAATATTTTCAGATTCACTCAGGCAGGTTCAGAGGTTTCAGCGCTTCTTGGAAGAATGCCGTCGGCAGTGGGCTATCAGCCTACGCTTGCGACGGAAATGGGTGCGCTTCAGGAAAGGATCACTTCTACAAAAAAAGGTTCTATAACTTCGGTTCAGGCGGTTTATGTTCCTGCTGATGACCTTACTGACCCGGCGCCCGCTACAACTTTTGCTCATCTTGACGCTACTACGGTATTGTCTAGAAGTATTTCGTCGCTGGGAATTTATCCGGCGGTCGATCCACTTGAATCAAATTCCAGAATACTTTCTCCTGAAATTGTCGGAAACGAGCATTATCAGGTCGCAAGAGAGGTTCAGTCGATTCTTCAGAGATATAAAGAGCTTCAGGATATTATAGCGATCATGGGAATGGACGAGCTTTCAGACGAGGATAAGCTTACGGTTTCAAGAGCAAGAAAGATTCAGAGATTCCTATCTCAGCCTTTTTCCGTTGCAGAACAGTTTACCGGTATGCAGGGAAAATATGTTCCTATCAAGGAAACTATCAGAGGCTTTAAGGAGATTATTGAGGGCAGACATGACGATCTGCCGGAATCGGCATTCCTGTTTGTAGGAACTATCGACGAGGCTGTTGAGAAAGCTAAACAGACTGATAAAAATTAAATTGGAGTTTTATTTATGCAGAATTTCAGGCTCAAGATAATCACTCCTGAAAAAGTTTTCTTTGAGGGAGATGTACAGCAGATAATTGCAAAAACCCCTGCCGGAAACGTAGGTATTCTTGCAGGGCATACTCCTTATGTTGCCAATATCGTACCTTCACCGCTTAAAATTCTTGCGGATGGTCAGGACTTCAGAACTGCAGCGGTTTCAGCCGGATTTCTGAAAGCTGAAAAGGAAAAGGTTACTGTAGTTGCCGAAGCGGTCGAATGGGCTGAAGATATTGATATCGGAAGGGCGGAACGCGCTAGGGAAGCTGCACAGAATAAGCTGGATAATTATAACAGCCAAAAGGAGTTTGACAGAGCGGAGCAGAAGCTTAAACGTGCATTGAACCGTCTGACAGTTGCAGGAAAATATTAGATAGAAAAGTCAAAGTCGCATATGCAGGATATGCAGGCTTTGGCTTTGTTTATTATATTTTTCCGGTACATATTGAATCAAGTTTGAAGCTCTGTTGAAATACGCTAAATCAGTAAAGGAATGGTTGACTTTTGAATATATTTAATATAGTAGGAATGGCGGGCGGATTGGCTCTGTTCCTGTACGGAATGACGATTTTAAGCTCAGGTCTAGAAAAGGCTTCGGGCGGTTTGATGGAAAAGGTTCTTGCAAAAATGTCAAGCAACGTTTTCTCAGGCATACTTTTCGGCGCTCTTGTTACTGCGGCAGTACAGTCTTCCTCCGCAACAACAGTTATTGTTGTGGGACTTGTTAACGCAGGACTTTTGAAGCTTAAAGGTGCAGTAGGAATAATTATGGGTGCGAATATCGGCACTACTGTAACTACTCAGATCCTGCGCCTTGCAAATCTTGAGGGAGATACCGGAGGAGGTCTTTTTCTCGAGCTGTGCAAGCCGTCGAATTTTTCTGCGATCCTTGCCGTTGCAGGCATAATAATTATAATGACCGCAAAGCGAAATAAAACAAAAACTGCCGGTGAAATAATGATGGGAATAGGTATTCTTTTTACGGGAATGCTTCTAATGCAGGAGAAGATCGCGCCGCTTGCCACGATGCCTCAGTTCAAGTCTATTTTCGCCGCTCTTAAGAATCCTGTTCTTGGGGTTTTGGTAGGAACGCTGTTTACTGCAGTAATACAAAGCTCCGCTGCGTCTATCGGAATTTTGCAGGCGCTTTCTGAAACAGGTCTGATAAGCTTTGCCGCCGCATTTCCGATAATTATGGGAACAAATATCGGTACCTGCGCTACTCCGCTTCTTTCAAGCATAGGCGCTTCCAAGAATGCGAAAAGAGCGGCAATGATCCATTTTTATTTCAATCTTATAGGAACAATAGTATTTCTTATTGCTGTTTATATTTTCCAATATACTATAGGACTGCCTTTCTGGAATAACAGCTTTGATACAGGCAGCATTGCAAATTTTCATACTATTTTTAATGTTTCAGTCACTATTCTTTTTCTTCCGTTTTATACGGTTCTGGAAAAGCTTGCGGTTGCTACAGTACGGGATTCCAAGCATGACGACGACGAGGACGGCGGATTCACAAAAGAGGATCTTCTTGATGACAGATTTCTTGTTACTCCGAACGTAGCGATAGCTCAGGCTACCGAGGCGGTAGTACAGATGGGAGTATATGCTCAGAAGAATTTTGATTCGGTAAGAACGCTATTCGATAAATATGATCTGAAGGTCGTAGAAAAGATAAACGAGAGAGAGCAGCTTATTGACAGGCTGGAGGACAGGGTAGGCTCGTATCTTATAAAACTTAATGACTGCGGTCTGAATGAAAATGAAAACCGTTCTGTAACTACTCTCTTTCATTTGATCTCAGAGTTTGAACGTATAGGGGATTATACGATAAATATAATGGAAACAGCCGAGCTATTATATGAAAAGGAATCAGGCTTTTCTGAAAAGGCAATGCAGGAGCTTAATGTTATTTCTGACGCGATACGGGAAATAATAAGACTGGCTATAGAAACGACAAGAACGGGTGATATGAATATAGCATCCTCTGTCGAGCCTCTTGAGGAGGTCGTTGACAGGCTTGTCGAAGAGCTGAAATCTATTCATATTGAAAGGGCTAAAAACGGAATATGCAATATTGAAATGGGAGTCAATTTTCTTGACATTCTTACTAATGTTGAAAGGATATCAGATCACTGTTCTAATATAGCGATTTATCTGATTGCCGATAACGTACATTACGATAATCTTAAAAAGCATGAATATCTTGATAAGCTTCATAAAAACGGACCTGTTGATTATGAAGAAAAGATAGAGAAATATGCGAGAAGGTTTTCGCTTCAGCAGTGATCTCAAACTATTTGAACATACGGGGCGGAAGTATTTTTCCGTCCTGTTTTTGAAAGGAATGATATATAATGAAGCTGCTGATAGTTGTTGATTATCAGAATGACTTTGTAGACGGTTCGCTGGGATTTGAGGAAGCTGAAAGGCTTGACAGTATTATAGCTTCTAAAATTGCACAGTACCGCAGAAACGGTGACGCAGTTGCGTTTACTCTCGATACTCATTACGATAATTATAATGAAACTCAGGAGGGCAGAAAGCTCCCTGTGCCTCATTGCATAAAGGGAACAAGAGGACATGAGCTATACGGAAAAACCGCTAAACAAAGGATTATGTGCGATATGTTATTTGAAAAAAACACTTTTCCGTCGCTTGAAATGGCTGAATATCTGAAGCAGAAAGAATATGAAAGCGTAGAGCTTGCAGGTCTGGTTTCAAATATCTGTGTTATTTCAAATGCCGTAATGGTCAAGGCTGCGCTTCCTGAGGCGGAAATTATTGTTGACGCAAGCTGTACAGCCGGTGCTGATAAGGCTCTGCATGAAAAGTGTCTTGACGTTATGGAGGGAATGCAGATAACGGTTTTGGGAAGAAAAAAACAGAGGAAGGTAGATAAATGAATAATCTGAACTATACAATGCTCTGTGATTTTTATGAGCTTACTATGGGAAGCGGATATTTTGTAAGCGGAATGAAAGATAAAATAACTTATTTTGATCTGTTTTTCAGGCAGATACCGGATAACGGGGGCTTTGCCATTGCCTGCGGTCTGGAGCAGGTCATAGAGTATATTGAAGATCTTCATTTTTCTGATGAAGATATAGAGTATTTAAAAAGCAAAAATATTTTTGACGGACGCTTTCTTGAATATCTCAGGGATTTCAAATTTACCGGAGATATTTATGCTGTTCCGGAGGGAACTGCAGTTTTTCCCAACGAACCGATAATTACAGTAAAAGCTCCCGCTATAGAAGCTCAGCTTATAGAAACCTATCTTTTGCTTACAGTAAATCATCAGTCGCTTATTGCTACCAAGGCTAACAGAATAGTTCGGGCTGCGGACGGAAGAGCGGTTTCTGAATTCGGCTCAAGACGAGCGCACGGGGCTGACGCTGCTATACTCGGAGCAAGAGCGGCGGGAATAGGAGGCTGTTCCGCTACCGCCTGTACGATAACAGACCAGCTTTTTGGTTTTACTGCAACAGGAACTATGGCTCATTCGTGGATTCAAATGTTTGACGACGAATATACGGCGTTTAAAACCTACTGTGAATGCTACCCGAATTCTGTAACGCTGTTAGTAGATACCTATAATGTTCTCAAAAGCGGTATTCCCAATGCGGTCAAGGCATTTGACAATGTGTTGAAGCCGAATGGATTCAGACCTAAAGCAATACGGATCGATTCCGGGGATATCACATATTTGTCTAAGAAAGCTCGTGAGATGCTAGATAGTGCGGGATACGCTGATTGTAAGATCGTAGCATCAAATTCTTTAGATGAATATCTTATTCGGGATATGATATTTCAAGGAGCTAAGGTCGATCTGTTTGGAGTCGGCGAGCGTCTTATAACCTCAAAATCGCACCCTGTTTTCGGAGGCGTTTATAAGCTTGCGGCAGTTGAGGAAAACGGTAAGATCATTCCGAAAATAAAAGTTTCAGAGAATGTTGCAAAGATAACTACGCCTCATTTTAAAAAGCTGTACCGCCTGTATGACAGAAAGAGCGGAAAAGCTATAGCAGATCAGCTTTGCGTTTACGACGAAGTAATTGACGACAGCAAAGAGCTTACTGTATTTGACCCGACATATACATGGAAAAAGAAAAAAATTACTGATTTTTATGCTTTGGAGCTGCAGAAAACGATTTTCAAAGACGGTAAGCTTGTTTATAAAAAGCCGTCCTATGATGAAATATGCGAATATTGCAGAGATCAGGTAGCTACGCTTTGGGATGAAATAAAGCGTTTTGAAAATCCTCACACTTATTATGTGGATCTCTCTCAAAAGCTATGGAATGTGAAAAACCGGCTGCTTGCGGAAATAGAGGGTACAAACTGAAATATTAGATCGTCGTTTTGTCAGCTGTTTGTTTGAATTCGTGGAAAAGAAAATATATAACAAAAAATTAATGCTCACTACTATCGGCTGTAATGAGCATTAATTTTCTATAGAATTATGAAAGGGAAAATTTCTTCAACATTTGACAATTGGTAAAACTTAAAGTGCAGAACCTTTATAATATGCGACTTGGGGAATCGCTTGAGGGAAGTGAACTACGGACTGAACTTTAAGTTTTATCAGTTGTCAAAACCGTAAGCTATAAGCGGCGGAGCATATTTTATTCATGCGTTCCCTGTTGACATTTATATAATAACAGTCCTGTGTGAACCGAATATGAATTTCAGGGTGTTTTTTTGGATATGCGGCAGGTAAAATTGTTAACTTTTTATTACTTCATTTTAGGGTCACGTTAATATCAACTTCATAAATAGCTGGTATAATTAAGTTGTTGGGGAATATAGCTTTTTCAGTATTTATTATTGGCAGAAATTATTGTTCTTATACGTTAAAAGGGAGTGAATGTATGTTTCAGGTACTGGTAGTAGAGGACGATTCAAGTCTGCGCAGGCTGATTTCCGCCGCCTTGAAGCAGAACGGCTACATACCGTTTACCGCTGAGGACGGTGAAAAGGCGCTTGACGTGCTTGAAAAAACAAATATTGATCTGATAATATCTGATATTATGATGCCGAATATGGACGGATACGAGCTTACCCGTCAGCTCAGACAGGCGAAATATGATATTCCTATATTAATGGTAACCGCAAAGGAAAGCTTTGAGGACAAGCAGAAGGGCTTTATGGCGGGAACTGACGATTATATGGTAAAGCCTATAGATATAAACGAGATGATTTTAAGAGTAGGAGCATTACTAAGACGGGCAAGAATGGCGTCGGAGCATTCTCTGATCATAGGAAACTGTACTCTTGATTATGACGCTGTTTCTGTGTCATTTAACGGAGAACCCGGCGAAACGATACCTCAGAAAGAGTTTATGCTTCTTTTTAAGCTTCTGTCCTATCCAAATAAAATTTTTACGCGCCGTCAATTGCTTGACGAGCTTTGGGGAATGGAGAAAGAGGTTGATGAAAGAACGGTAGATGTTCATATCAAGCGTCTCAGAGAGCGTTACAGCGGAAACGGAGACTTTGAAATTGTAACGGTAAGAGGCTTGGGATATAAAGCGGTAAAGCTTTCAAACTAAAAGATCGGAGGGAAGAGGGTTGAAAACAAGTTTACAGTTTAAGATGGCGCTTATGTTTTTTGTCGTTATGCTTGTTTCCGCTTCTATTTCGATCTCTGCCCTGCTGCTGATATTCAGTCCTATTATGGAGGATAATTCGGAGCAGCAGCTTCGTTCTGTAACCTCTTCAATGGACGAGCTGGAAACTTTGGGGAAGTATACCACCGACGAAATAATAAATCTTTGTACCAACAGCTCCTTTTCCGTTAAAAAAATTGACCCTGGGGACAAGTCGCTGAAAGGAATAAAGGACGAGCTTAATGATAAGGGAACGGTTATTCAAGCTTCCGGCGTGCTTCCTAATGTTACTGCGGTTACTGTAGTTAACGGAGAGTATGTTGAGATTGACAGCTTTGCAAAAGAAAACGTGTATTGGGTAGTCAACTTTGTGGTTATTATAGCTTTTATAGTATGCATAATTCTCGGAACTGTAATTACTGCTTTTATCAGCCGCACTATACTTCAGCCTATCAGGGATCTCAATAAGGCCACAACAGAGGTAGCAAGAGGAAATTTCTCAGTTCGGGTACGCGAGCCGCTTGACGCTGAATACGGAACGCTTACCAGAAACTTTAACCGAATGGCGGAGGAGCTTTCGGGTATCGAAACTTTGAGAGGGGATTTTATAAGCAATGTATCGCATGAATTCAAAACTCCCCTGGCTTCTATACAGGGTTTTGCCAAGCTGCTTCAGGACGATTCGCTTTCAGACAGCGACAGGTGTGAATATACTCAGATAATAATTGACGAAACAACCAGGCTATCGAAGCTAGCTTCAAATATTCTGAATCTTTCAAAGCTTGAAAATCAAACGACAATAGCGAATAAGACTAGATTTTCGCTTGACGAACAGATTAGAAAGATAATTCTTATGCTGGAGCCTGAATGGTCCAAGAAGAATATAAATCTTGATATTGCTCTTGATGATATTTACTATTTCGGCAATGAAGAACTGATGGGTCAGATATGGCAGAATATTATTAACAATGCGATAAAGTTTACGCCTGATAACGGTGTAATAAAGGTTCAGCTTTACAGGACGGAAAGCAATATAACTGTCAGAATATCCGATAACGGAATAGGAATATCTCATGAGGCAAAAGAAAAAATATTTGAGAAGTTTTATCAGGGAGATCATTCAAGAAAAACCGAGGGCAACGGTCTGGGTCTGGCTTTGGTTAAGCGCATAATTGATCTGTGCGGAGGAAGGATATATGTTGAAAACCTTTACGAGGGCGGCGTATGCTTTGTTGTAGAACTGCCGTTTATTATTCAGGATATGAAGTGAATTTCAGTGTCTGCTGTATATATCAGAAGAGTTTCAGTAATATAAAACAGCCTCCGAACGATTCAATAGTAAAATTACTATTAGATCATAAGAAGGCTGTTTTTAAATACCTGATAAATAAACGATCTATGCAGAATAGCTTTTGTTTTTTGAAAAGCTTCTGCATTTTTCCTTAACAACATTGGAAATGTGAGTACCTATCTCAAGTGCTGCGGCGTATTTGTCTATCATTACAATTACATAACTTTCGGCATATCGGGGAAACTTGATCGTAAGCGGCCACATATGCTTAACTATCATATCGGCTTCACGTTTTGTAATATCAAAATTCTGCTTTGCGTTGTCAAGCGCAATATGAGGATGACGCATTCCGTGAGGTTTTTCACCGCGCTGACGTTCTCTTTCTCTCCAATCGTAAAGGAAGAGGTCGTGAAGCAAACCGGCTCTCGCGGCTTGTTTTGAATCCAGTCCGAGCTTGCGGCATACAAGATAATTATAATATGATACGTTCAGACAGTGCTGATAACAAGTTGTGCTGTAATGATGACGGAAATTTTTCATCTGTTTTACAACATCGCTGTCAAGCAGATCTTTTACAAATTCAAAATACTCCTGAGCTTCCTTTGAGGTTTCAATACGGTATTTTGAACCGATCGCTTTTGACATTGGCATTACCTCTTTTCAATATCTGAAAGGTTGAGTTATAAGTTTTTGTGAATGATGTCAGTAATGTTTAAAATTAATTGTGCATTCTGACAAATATATTATATCTCGGTTTACCTAAAAAGTCAAGGTCAATTAATGACAATATATTTACAAATCAATGTCAGCCGCAAGCTTCGGAATTTCAAAATATAAATTTCCGTAAAATTCCGGGATAAAACCGCAGTCGGCTGAAGACCTTTCCTGATAGTACCCGTTAAAATCGTGTTTAAGAAGTTCACTTACGACCGAATTGTATTCAAACGTTGTAGTTTTTCTGTTTATCTCTTTAAACTCGGACGCTTTGAAAACAGGCGTATACTGACTCATAAGGCTTACAAGTATCTCGTTGCTGCGAAATGTTTTTCCTAGCCATTCGATCAGCTTGATTGAATCATGTCTGCAGCTGGGAAGAATAAGATGGCGAACGACAACTCCTTTTTTAAGCATTCCGTTTTTATCAAATACAGGATCTCCTGTTATCTGATGCATTTTTATTATCGCTTCAGAACAGCGGCTGAAGTAATCTTTAGCTTTAGAATATTTAGATGCTATATCGCTGCTGTAATACTTTAGGTCAGGCAGAAAAATATCTATATATCCTTTCATAAGCTCAAGGGTTTCTGTCTTTTCATATCCTCCGCTGTTATATACTATAGGCAGGTTCAGTCTGCTGCCGCATAAATCCAGCGCAGAAAGTATCTGAGGTACAAAGTGCGTAGGATTAACAAGATTAATATTTTCGGCTCCCTTTTCCTGAAGCATTATAAATATTGAAGCAAGCTGTTTGACGGAAATTTCAAAGCCTTTATTTTCAGCAGATATTTCATAATTCTGACAAAAGCAGCATTTTAGCGGACAGCCTGAAAAGAATACTGTTCCTGAACCGTTATTACCGCTTATGCAAGGCTCTTCCCAAAAATGAAGCTCCGCTCTGGCGATCCTTACAGCTGAACCTTCGCCGCAGTAACCGTTTTTTTCATAGCGGTTAACTCCGCAGCTGCGGGGACACAGCATACATCGTTCAAGAAGATTATTCTGCATTATTATTCTCGTCTTTCGTCATAAATTGGTAGTTATACATCTCAAGTTCAGCATTTTCTACTGAATTGCTTTCGTTTTCCACAGGAATATTAATATTAATAGTAAAAGCGTCCGACGGAACGATAAACTGACAATTCTCATAATATCCGTCATAGCCGTTATAGTTAATAATAGTACCTTCTGAAATTATATTTCCGCCGATGTCATCAGCTGTGATCTTAACGTTATCGATCAGGATTTTGTCAGTATTGTTGATTGATAAATCAAATTCCACAAAACGCCATTCTTTATTACTGTAACTTTCGTCATGTAATATTACGTTATCAGCGTTTTCTCCAAGGCTGATCAAATTGAACTTTTCGGCATTGCTGAGAGTAAGCGTAAACGATCCGTCGGAGCTTTCATAGTTTGCAGAGTGCAGATCGGGAAAATCCGCAATACTCATATCCGGCAAACTTATATCAGGCTCTACAAAAGAATAATCAATATTAAAATCATGATCGTAACGGTAATCATATTTATCATTATTCACATTTTTAAATTTAGCAGTGACTATTACCAGAAGCGGTATTAGAAAACCGCATATAAGGGAGATCAGACAGCCTTGATTTCTTTTTTTAGAATTAAATTTAACGGATTGGAAGTTTATTGCTTCGTTAGGTTTGTATCCAAAGGGCTGCTGCGAATTAAAGCCGGAATTAAAACTGCGATCGCTGTAATTGCCTGGCGCAGAGTTTGAAGAAAAGCTGCCGGTATTCTTAAGCGCCTCAAGTTTTTGCTGCCTTGAAGACATATCTGAAGAAGATCCGTATAAACTTTTGCTATAAGTGCTGGAGGGGATAGGATTATCTGCTTCATCTCCGCGCTGATCATCAATAAATGATCTCTCTTTATTGTCAAATTCCTCAAATATATCATTCCCTGAATTGTCTGTATTGGAATTATCAGAATTATAGCCGCAGCTGTGAGTGTGTAAATCGTCTGTATACCTGTTGCAGGAAATATCGTCCTCTCTTGAAGTAAAACATTCAGGGCAGATAATCTCATCACTGCTTTTGAATTTATACCCGCATACCTTGCATTTTTTATTCAATTAATTCACCTCATAATTTTTTATTGATTTGATTGACGTAAATCGTCTTTAACAAGCATAGGATAGCGGTACCCTTTCCGTAAAAATCACTCGTTTACGTCTATAACATAAAGAGAGATTTCTGCTTGTTGGGAATATCCCAAACCCACACCAAACGTGGATTTCTCTATTACAATAGATTATCTAATTCATTTATTAATTTTACTTTCATTTCTTCTAATTCCATAATAGACGGACGATTATCATCACCATACATTTTCTCAATAGGATACCACCAGACAGGCCCTTTCCCATTGTTTCCATAATTGTCAATATCGCCGCTTATTCTCGGAAACAGATGCCAGTGGAGGTGTGTATCTCCATTTCCTAATAACTCATAATTCATTTTTTCAGCACTAAATGCTTTTAAAACCGCTTCGGCGACAACAGACATTTCCTCTAAAAATTTTATTTTAGTTGAATAATCTAACTGAAATAATTCTGTCTTATGTTCTTTACAAAGGAATAAGGAATATCCTTTAAAATGTTGATTATCTCCAATAACAACATATCCCGTTTCTAATTCCTTTACGAAATATGGATTAGTTCCTTCTTTAATCATATTTATTCTATTGCAAACAAAACACATACATATTCCTCCGTAAAATTGAAAATTTGTCGTTTTATATCTTTTCTTTGCAAGCACGGGCGTCAAAAAGCGTCAAGTGGTATTTAAATCCATTCATCGGTAAGCTGAGAGGCCGAAAAAAGATAGTATTTATGCGGATTTCGGCGTGATGTAGTCATCCTGCTCTACAAGGATATTTCACTGTTTTTTTTATTTTACTATTTCCCAGCCCTTTTGAACCGGCGTAAGCACTTCAGAAAAGCTGTAGTCTGACATCTGCTGAATGCATTTTTCCGCGTCAGTACGTTTATTGAATATTCCGAAAACCGCTGAACCGCTTCCGGTCATCATCGCATTCAGAGCGCCGAGCTCTAACATTTTGTTCTTTGCTTTTTTTATCTCATCAAAATTCGCAGCGATCTCCAGAGCATTGTAAATATTTTCGGAAATACCGTATAGATCCGACGATTTTAAAGCCGCTTCAAAATCAGGGTACTTTTTATGGTTTATCTGCGGAGAAGAATCATAAATTCTATAAGCCTCCGGGGTTGAAATACTGATCTGAGGTTTGACTACCGCAAAATACATTTTCGGAACATTAGGAATGATCGTAAGCTGCTCTCCTATCCCTTCACAAAGCACTGTTCCTCCCGTCAGCGTAAAAGGAACGTCTGCTCCTAGCTTGACGCCGATCCTGCAAAGCTCGGATAGGCTTAGTCCTGCATCTGATAATTCATTTAGTGCGATAAGTGCAGCTGCACAGTCTGCGCTGCCGCCTGCCATTCCTGCCATAGAAGGTATGTTTTTCTTCGTTTCGGCGGTTATTTTGCAAGGCTGTTTTATACCTATGTATTTGTAAAAAGCTTCAGCAGCCTTCCATATCAAATTGCGTTTATCTAAAGGAAAGTCATCGGCGCCGCATCTAAGCTCGATACCTTCTCCGTCTGATAAAATGAAGGTCAGCGTATCAAAAACCGATACCGACTGCATTACTGTCTGAAGCAGATGATAGCCGTCGCTTCTTTTTCCGGTTATATCAAGGAATAGATTAAGTTTTCCGTATGCTTTTATAGTAAGCGTTTTATTTATCATTGGAGCTTTCCTTCAGTTCTTCAAGAAATTCGCCGATACGTTTTATTGCTTCTCTGAGGTGATTGATCGAATAAGCGTACGAAACTCTGATATGACCCTCTCCGCATTCGCCGAAAGCAGTTCCGGGTACTACTGCTACCTTTTTTGAAAATACTAATTTATTGCAGAATTCATCGCTGGTTAGTCCTGTTGATTTTATGCTTGGAAATACATAAAAAGCACCCATAGGCGTAAAACACTCCAATCCAAGCTTATTGAATGCGTCAACGACATATCTTCTTCGCATATCGTATTCCCTGCGCATTTTTACGACGTCATCACCGCATTCCTTCAAAGCAGTAATTGCAGCATACTGGCTTACAGTAGGGGAACACATTATCGCATATTGGTGAATCTTCAGAATGTGCTTCATTATATCCCTCGGTCCGGCCATAAAGCCCAGACGCCAGCCGGTCATAGCAAAGCTTTTTGAAAAGCCGTTTATTACTATAGTACGCTCCTTCATTCCGTCCAGTTCCGCAATTGAGCAGTGATTTCCTGAGTATGTAAGCTCGGAATAGATTTCATCTGAGGCAACGAGTATGTTTGTATTGCGCAGAACCTCTGCAATACCCTCAAGCTCCTCCCTATGCATTACCGCTCCGGTCGGATTATTGGGAAAGGGCATTATCAATAGCTTAGTCTTATCCGTAATTTTTGCTTTCAGCTCGTCAGGAGTAAGCTTAAAGCCGTCCTCAGCTTTTGTTTCAATAGTTACGGGTTTACCTCCCATAAGTGAAATAATAGGAGAATAGCATACAAAGCAGGGTTCTACGACAAGGACCTCGTCACCGGGATTTACAACTGTCCGTATAACTAAGTCTATAGCCTCAGAGCCTCCTACCGTAATAAGTATTTCATTTTCCGGATCGTATTTTCTGTGAATAGTCCTCTCAAAATAACCCGAAACTTCTTTTCTCAGATCTAAAAGACCTGCATTTGCAGTATAGACCGTCCTGCCTTTTTCCAGAGTTTCAATAGCCGTTTGCCTGATCTTCCAGGGAGTTTTGAAGTCCGGCTCACCGACCCCCAAAGATATTACTCCCTCTACAGTCTGAGCTATATCAAAAAATTTTCTTATGCCTGAGGGTTTCATTTTTACCGCTTCTTTTGAAAGCAGCATATCATAATCCATCATGGAGAGATCATTCCTCTTTCGTCGGTTTCATCATTGTTTATAATAATTCCGTTTTCTTTGTAATTCTTCAGTACAAAATGAGTTGTCGTTGACTGAACGGCGTCGATAGCCGCAAGTCTTTGAGATACGAACTGTGAAATGTCACGGATGTTGTTTCCTGTAACAGAAACAAGTATATCATATCCACCTGACATAAGTCTTACGGATTCGACCTGCTCATGTGACGAGATCTCTCCGGCAATTTCGTCAAAGCCGCTCTGTGACTGAGGAGTGACCTTCAGTTCAATAAGTGCGAAAACCGCATTGCTGTCGATCGAGGCTTCGTCAATAATAGCAGAATAGCCTTTAATTATGCCGTCACATTCAAGCTTGGCTATATCTGCGGCTACCTGCTCCTCTGTTTTATCGAGCATTACCGCAAGCTCGGCATTGGAAAGTCGGGCGTTGGTTTTAAGCAGCTTGATCAATGAATCCATAAAATAACCTCCTTGTAATTTATATATTTTTATTATACTATTTTTAATAATGAAAGTCAATTTATATTTGATTACAAACGCAAAGACTGATTTTGATTTATATTTTACTCGTCTTGCACCTGGGAAAGGAGATAAAAATTATATTATTCCCGCAGAAACTTTAAATGATATCCGTAAATTAAAAATCGGCGCTGTTACTGTACGTTTGGGTTTATTATTTGAATCTTTTATTGACATAAAGCTTAATATGAATTATACTTAAAACAAAATAATTCATATTTGAGGTGTTTATTATAAGTGTGAATAATCGAAGCCGTATTGAATGGATTGATACCTTAAGGGGTATAATGATGTTTTTTGTAGTATGGGGACATTCGTTGTCTGATCAGTATATCGGAAAATATATATTCAGCTTTCATATGCCGGCATTTTTTATTATTTCAGGAATGACCTTTGCGTTTAATAAAGAAACTAACTTTTTCAGGTATGCATTTAAGAAGATAAAGGGTCTTATAATACCATATTTCTGTCTTAACGCTCTCGTTGCTCCGCTCTGGTATGTAAACCGTCAGCTTTCCGAAGTTTCGTATCAGTCATTTACCGACCTGTTTAAAGGAGTTTTGGTATCAAATGTTGAAAGCGGATTTAAAATGGCTTCTAATACAACATGGTTTATCACCTGCCTGTTTTTAACCGATATTTTGTTTTTTGTTATAAGCAGAGCTTCTGATAAGGATTCGGCTTTAATCGGCATATCTGCATTTGTATACGGTCTGGCATTTACAGCAGGAATTATAACAGACAAGCAATGGGGCGTGTGGCATTGGCAGGTCGCTTTCAGTGCTTTTGTATTTTATCTCGGCGGATATTTACTTATGAAAAATATAGAAGCAGTAAAAGCCTGCTTTAAAAAGACGTGGATAATTTTCGCCGTTTCTGCGGCACTTCTGCTTCTGGGTGCATGGGCTTCGTCGGAAAACAGCAGGATCTCAATGGTAAACAACCGATACGGAAAGCCGGTCATATTTTTCTTTTCGGCGTTCTGCACATCACTTTCATTCGCTCTTGCAGTAATGAAGCTGTCGGATCATAAACTTTTTTCAAAGGCTGCATGTATCTTCAATTATGTAGGAAGAAATACATTGGTATATATTGCATTTCACGTTCCGATAATAAGATTTATCCAGCATTTTATTCCCGCTCTTAAAAGCAAAAATGATGTTTACAGGTTTATTATGGCAGCGGCGGTATTTATAATTATTCTCCCTTTAGCATGGCTTACGGAAAAATATTTTCCTGTTTGTGTAGGCAAAAAGAAAAAAATATTAGAAAAGGACTTGACAAAATAATAATAAGGGTTTATACTATAAAACATGATTGTTAAACTAAAATTAAGAAAGGGGTGGGTAAAATGACAAAAAGTAATATATTTAATGATATCAATAATTTGTTTATGTCAGATGTTGTTTTACCTGCGTTTTTTGTTCGTTGCTGATATTTTAGTTTTTACGGATAATTGTATATGCAGTAATCATGACCTCTGATGTGCCGAATCAGGGGTCTTTTTGCGTATTTTCAGCACAAGACTATTAGAAAAGAGAAAAGTTGAGAGGCTTGAAATTACAATTTCAGGGAGCGGACTGCGTATTGATCTATAAGCGCAGAACGTATATTTCAGAAAGGAATGGTTATATATATGAAGTTTTTTGACGTATTGCCTGCGCTTGCCGAAACTGAGCTTTTAAAGCGCGGAGTTATGACGGACGAACTTCTTTACTGTGTTAAATCGGATCTTGACGGAGACGGCTGTTATATTGATGTGTACATAACCTTTACAAAGGAAACGCTGTCGATACTGAGCGGATATGAAAAATACGGAAAGATGAAAAGAGGTTCAAAGCGCAAAAATCTGATCGAATTTACTGTTTCCGGGTACAGCGAATATGATTTGGCTGATATCGAGGAAATGTATGTTGACAGGCATGCCAATTCTGCCAGGCTAATGATAAAAAACAGAAGCGGCGAGGAATTTCCGGCTGCGAGATTTTCACTTGGCTATGCTGATAAATTTGAAAAGTTTTCACAGAGAGTAAATTCAACGGTAAAGGGAGAGCCTATAGACGATACTCTGCTGGAGGGTATAAAAACTCATTGTCCAATATGCGGAGAGCCTTTTCCCGATCCAAACCGACCTGTATGCCCCAGGTGCGTTGACCGCCGTTCGGTTTTCAAACGTCTGCTGTCAATGTTCAGGGATTTTAAAACAGCGGTATTTCTGATTTTGCTGACTATTGTGCTTAGTAATGTTTTCGCCGTACTGTCGCCTATTTTCGGAGCACAGATGCTTTATGACGACGTTCTTGCAGAGGGCGGGAAGTATTACGGTAAAATTCTAATGATAGTTCTTATAATAGCGGCAATAAATCTTTCCGGAATGATAATGCGTATAGTTTCAGGAATTATTACTTCAAGGATAGTACCGATAGTTACGCATAAGCTGAGAGTGAAAATATTTTCGTCTATGCAGAGCCTTTCTCTGGACTTTTTCACCAGCAAGCAGACAGGTTCGCTTATGTCAAGAGTAGACCGCGACAGTCAGAATATCTATTGGTTTTTTACGGATATAGTGCCATACGGTATAACAAATGTAGTAAAAATAATTGGTATAGCGGTAATAATGCTTATTATTTCTCCTGTGCTTTCTCTGGGAATTATAGCTACTATTACAGTTATTGAAATAGTTCAGAATAGATTTTACCGCAATCAGCGCAAGCTTTACCGTAAATTTGATGTTGCTATGCGTTCTGCAAACTCCGTACTTTCAGATGTAATGAATGGACAGAGAGTAGTAAAATCCTTTGCCCGCGAAGATACGGAAATTGAACGCTATCGTGTGAAAAATACCGACGCTTTCGTAATAAATTCTAGGATCAATTCAAGAATAGCTAATACAGTTCCGGTTATCTGGACGTTTTACAGAATAGTAAACAAACTTGTTTTTTGTCTTGGTGCAGTATTGGTAATTAAAGGACATATACTTTTCGGAGCTTTATCAGCGCTGATTTCATATACTGAAATGGCAATGGAGCCTATTAACTTTTTTACATGGATAGGCGACCGATGGGCAAAATGTATGGACGCCGCTTCCAGAATGTTTGAAATTACCGACGCAGTAGCAACTGTTAAGGAGGACAGCGAGCCGATCCACATCAAGGATATGAAAGGCGATATTGAGCTGAGAAACGTATCTTTTGAATATGAAGCGGGTCACCCGATAATAAAAAACGTGTCATTTAAGGTTCAGTCAGGTCATATGTTCGGAATAGTCGGAAAAACCGGAGCGGGAAAATCAACGATAATAAATCTTATGGCACGGCTTTATGACGTTACCGGAGGAGAAATTCTTATTGACGGAGTTCCTATAAGAAAAATAGCCTTTGAGGATCTGAGACGGAATATAGGGATAGTATCACAGGAAACCTTTTTGTTTATAGGCTCGATCGCCGACAACATACGCTATGCCGATCCCAAAGCTACAATGGAAGAAGTTATAGAAGCTGCAAAATCAGCAAACGCTCACGAGTTTATAACAAAGCTTCCTGAGGGATACAATACTAAGGTTGGAGAGGGAGGAATCTCTCTTTCAGGCGGTGAAAAGCAGAGAATATCTATTGCAAGAGCGATAATACAGAAGCCTAATATTCTTATTCTTGACGAAGCTACAGCTTCAATGGATACCCGTACCGAGAGAAAAATTCAGGCGGCTATTGATTCGCTGAAGCAGGGAAGAACTATTATTTCTATCGCTCACAGGCTTTCTACTCTGCGCGACGCGGATATGCTCTGCGTAATAGAAAACGGCGAACTGAAGGAAATGGGAACACACGACCAGCTTATAAGAACTAAGGGAAAATATTATGAGCTTTATAAGCTTCAGTCGGAGGCGCTTCAGTTTATTCAGGAATAAAACTATAATAAAAGATATAAAACATAGATATACAGCAAGGGGGAATAAATTATGCTGGAATTACAGGGAAAATATAACTCAGCAAAGATTTTTACGGAAATCATTGACGAGGGAGCGGTTTCGCAGATCATTACTCTGCTCAATCAGCCTATGTCACAGGAACAGACGGTAAGGATTATGCCTGACGTTCATGCGGGAGCTGGCTGTACGATCGGAACTACTATGACTGTTACTGATAAAATAGTGCCTAATCTTGTTGGCGTAGACATTGGCTGCGGAATGGAAACAGTCAGACTTAAGGAAAAGCATATTGAAGTAATGCAGCTTGATAAGCTTATTTACAAAGCGATACCGTCAGGTTTTTCTATCAGGGAAAAGCCTCATAGATACAGCGAGAAAATAGATTTAGCAAAGCTTTTCTGCTACGATAAGATCAATCCTGTTAGAGCGGAAAGGAGTATCGGTACCTTAGGCGGCGGAAATCATTTTATTGAAGCTGACAAAGGCTCGGACGGAGCGGTTTATATCGTTATTCATTCCGGCTCGCGTCATTTAGGCGTCGAGGTAGCAAAATATTATCAGGAGGAGGCTTACCGAAGGCTGAATAAATCGTCGCAGTCGGATGTAAACGAGCTTATTGCGAAAATGAAATCCGAAGGCAGGCAGAAGCAGCTTGAAGCTGAGATCAAAAAGCTGAAAAGCACAAAGCGTACTTCTGTCCCGAAAGAGCTGGCTTACGCAGAGGGAGAGCTCTTTGAGCAGTATATTCATGATATGAAAATAGTTCAGGAGTTTGCGGCGATAAACCGTCAGGCTATGATGGACGAGATCATCAAGGGAATGGGTCTTCATGTAATAGAACAGTTCACTACTGTTCACAATTACATTGATACAGATAGTATGATACTGCGTAAGGGAGCTGTTTCCGCTAAAAAAGATGAAAGGCTGCTTATTCCTATAAACATGAGGGACGGAAGTCTTATCTGCAAGGGAAAGGGAAATCCAGACTGGAACTTTTCTGCGCCTCACGGGGCTGGCAGACTGCTTTCGCGTTCGCAGGCTAAACATTCTCTTACAGTATCGGAATTTAAAAAGCAGATGAGCGGTATCTACACAACTTCTGTTAATGCGGGAACGCTTGACGAAAGTCCTATGGCTTATAAAACGATGGAGGATATTGTTGATAATATCGGTGACACTGCTGAAATTCTCGATATAATCAAACCGATTTATAATTTTAAGGCAGGGGAAGAATAAATACTTTGCAGAAAGGTTTTGTATGATATACTATAATGACAGCAGGATTACTATAAGATTACTTAAATCTGAAGATGCTGAACTGTTTGCAGCGGAAGAAAACTCTCAGGGCTGGGACACCAATAAAGAAAAGTTTTTAATGCGTTTAAAAGATATGCAGGATAAAAAGTGTATCGCGCTGGCTGCTGATTACCTTGGAAGTCCGGCGGGATATATAAATATTTATCCCGACTGCAAATGGGGAGCTTTGGGAGGAAAAGGGTATACAGAGATAATTGATTTCGCCGTATTGGAAAAATTCCGTAAGAAGGGAATAGGTTCAAAGCTAATGGATATTGCCGAACAGCTATCCGCAGAATATTCCGATACAGTATATCTTGGCGTCGGACTTCACAGCGGATACGGAAGCGCACAGCGATTATATGTTAAGCGCGGATATATTCCGGACGGTTCGGGAGTTTGGTACGGAGATAAAGTCTGCCCTCAGTACGCTGAGTGCAAAAATAATGATGATCTGAATCTATACTTGCTGAAAAAACTGAGATAGGAGCGTGAATGTATGACACAAACAAATACAGAAGAAGTTTACGAGGTCGATAAGCTTACATTGCTTGACTGTTCAAAAATCAAGCTTTCTAAGGAGAAAAGCGGCTACCTTACTCTTGACTATAACGGTAAGGTTTATTATAAGGTCAACCCCACAAGACTTATACCGTTTTTTTCAAAAACAACATATATAAGCCTGTCTTATGAAAATTCCGAAAAGGAGTTCCGAGAGATCGGAGTCATCAGGGATATGGCTCAGCTGCCGGAAGAACAGTACAAAATCTTGGACACATATCTTGAATATAAATACTATATGCCTGAAATTACAAAGGTTTACAGTATAAAGGATAATATGCACGGAGCAATATTTGTAAAGGCGGATACGACTTCGGGAGAGAAAACTATATGCATACGGGACTGGTATCAGAATTTCCGTATGATAGGCTATGATTATCTTTATGTCAACGACGCCGACGGAAATAAGTATTTCTGTCCCGATATTCATAAGCTTGATAAGAAAAGTCAGCTGGTGCTTGAAATGTTTACATAATTATCAGTCGGAATATAAACTGATGGAGGAGAAAATGAAAGAATATAATATTGGTTTTTCTGACAGCGAGCGATTGTTCAGACTTCGTGCAGCAGCGATAATTATTGAAAACGGATGCGTGCTTTTTGCAGGCAATGACAGAGATGATTACTTTTACTCAGTAGGCGGCGCAATTCATCACGGTGAAACCTCTGAACAGGCGGTAGTGCGTGAGGTTTATGAAGAAACTGGCGTGAATTATGAGATAGACCGTCTTGCGTTTATCCATGAAAACTTTTTTAAAGGCGAAGAAAACGATGCTATTTTCTCAAAAAGCTGTCATGAGATAACTTTTTATTATCTTATGAAGCAAAGAGAAATAACGGAGTTTAACTGCAATAGCGTTTGTGAGGGCGGCGTTAAGGAAAAAATGTTTTGGCTGCCTATTGACAGACTTTCGGAATACAAGGCTTTTCCGACTTTTTTTGCAGAAAAGCTGCCTGTAACCGACAATGGAATATGCCATATAGTAACACATGAATAATTTTCGGCAAAGGAGCTGATAAAAAATGAATTTATGCACATCAAAGCCTGAAAATGCAGACGACGGTATAATATATTCGCTGCCCTTTAATTTTAACAGCAGCGGAGAAGAGGTCAACGGTCATTTCTGTGTTACAAGGACTAAAATAATAATATATATAGATGAAAAAATAGTTAATGAGTACAAAATTTCGGACTTTTCTGAATTTGAATGCCGGCAGCAAATAGGAACCTCAATGGCTTGGGGAACTACTGCTGAGGGTGAAACTGTTTGCTTCTGTGCTTTTACACAGGATAGGTTTTTAAGGTTTGCTGAGCTTCTTAAGCTGCTGGATTACTATGCAAGAACAGGTGAATTCATAAATGAAACAGATGAAGAAGAACCGGTATGCCCTAAATGCGGATTGCCGTTAGATGGCGCAAAGGAATGTATTTTCTGTATAAGCAAGGGCAGGACTATGCTCAAGCTGATAAAGAGGATAGCGCCGTATAAAAAATATTTTGCTATTGCCGTTATCTGTACAATACTTTCAGAAGCTCTTTGGGTTATAATGCCTTATCTTGACAGAATAATTATTGATAAATACGTTACCCCGAAAGCGGCGGAATGGTCGGGACTTGCCGCTGTTGTTGTCACAATAATTCTTATGCTTCTGTTTGCAGGGATATTTGAATTTTTCAATATGAAGAACAGCTTTAAGGTAGCGCTTAATCTGGGCAGGGATCTTAGACAGGACGTTTTTGAGAAATCTCAGAGGCTTTCCATGAGCTCGATTTCAAAGCGTACTGCCGGAGCGCTTATAAACCGTGTATCAAGCGACGCCGCAAAGCTGGAGGATTTTATTACAGCAAACGGAAAGGACGCTATTGTAAAAATCCTCTCTTTGATAATAATCGGCGTACTTCTTTTTGTTATGGACTGGCGGCTTGCGCTTATGACTGTAATTCCGGTTCCAATAGTTTTTATAATTATAAGCAAGCTCTTTGATACGATGGCTATACGCTATACTAAGGTATGGAAGAAAGGCGTTTCTCACGGAGAAACACTGCACGATATTCTTAACGGAATAAGAGTAGTAAAATCTTACGGAAACGAGGTAAGGGAAATTCAGCGTTATTCCGAATGCTCAGAGCAGTGGGCAAAAAGCGCTGTAAGAGCGGAAATTATGTGGTATCTTACTATGCCTGTTTCCGAATTCATACTAACTTTAGGTAATTTCTTTGTTCTGTATTTCGGCGGTAATATGATCCTCGGAAACGAGATGAGCTTAGGAGCATTGATACAGTTTACTACATATGTGGCTATGCTTTATGAGCCGCTCCGCTGGCTGATACAGATCCCGAGGAATCTTGCTGACACTTCGGTTTCAGCCGGTAAAGTATTTGAAATTCTCGACGAGGAAACTGACGTCCGTGATGCAGAAGATCCGGTTGAGCTTGATATTAAGGGAGAAATTGAATTCGATGACGTTTATTTCGGCTACAAGGTATATAATCCTGTGCTTAAAGGCATAACCTGTAAGATAAATCAGGGAGAAATGATCGGTATCGTAGGTCATTCGGGGGTAGGCAAATCCACAATGATAAATCTTATACTCCGTCTTTATGACTGCACTCAGGGAGAGATACGTATAGACGGAGTTAACATAAAGGAAATTGCTCAGCAGAGTCTTCGTTCTCAGGTAGGAGTAGTTTTGCAGGAAACCTTTCTTTTTGACGGCAACGTTCTTGAAAATATCGCTTATGCAAAGCCTGACGCAACATTTGAGGAGGTTATTAAGGCGGCGAAAATTGCAAACGCCCACGATTTGATAACTAAGCTTCCCGATGGATATAACACCAGAGTAGGCAACAAGGGCTATCAGCTATCGGGCGGAGAACGACAGAGAATTGCAATAGCAAGAGCAATACTTCATGATCCCAAGATAATAATTCTCGACGAAGCTACAGCCTCGCTTGATACCCAGACCGAAAAGCAGATACAGGAGGCGCTTGGAAAGCTTACAAAGGGCAGAACTACTATCGCCATTGCTCACAGGCTTTCGACACTCAGCAGCGCCGACCGTCTTATCGTGCTGGACAAGGGCAGGCTTGCCGAATTCGGTACTCATAACGAGCTTATGAGAGCAAAAGGAGTATATTATAAGCTGGTAATGGCTCAGAGACAGACTACAAAAATGAAAAAAGCGGCTTTGCCTCAGACGGCATCGGAAGCATAAGCGGGTCACTGTTTAGGAGGTATATACAATGAAATTGCAGTCAGAAAATATCTATCTTTCAACTCTTGAGCGTGAACATTGCCGAAAGCTCTGGGCTGAATTTGAATACGATTTTGAAAATCCTGCGGAGGAGTTAAACATAGGTCACTCGGCTGAAAAGGCTGACAGCTGGTTTGATGAAATTCAAAGCCTGCAGGGCGGAGTAAACGTCAGGCTTGGAATATTTCTCAACAGCGGAGAGGTTATCGGAGATGTGGCTTTACAGAATATCGACCGTACTAACCGAAAATGCGATATCGGAATGGGTATCAACAAGCTTGAACACCGCTGCAAAGGATATGGAAAAGAAGCGGTGAAGCTAATGCTCGATTATGCATTTGATCAGCTCGGTATGGAACGTGTTGAAGCGAATACGCTCAGTCTGAATATTGCGGCTCAGAAGTCTTTGGAAAAACTAGGTTTCATGCTTGAAGGAGTTCAGCGAAAGGCGGTATACATTTTCGGAAAAAAGGCAGACAGAATGATGTATGCAATTTTGAAAGAAGAATACAATGTTTAAATGCAAACGCATAATGGTAATCGGCTGTTCGGCTTCGGGGAAATCTACATTTGCAAGACGGCTCGGAAAAATCATCGGTCTGCCTGTTACCCATCTCGATAACCTTTTCTGGAAATCGGGTTGGATCGAGGAGGACAGGGAGGTTTTTCGCCGAAAGCAGCAGGAGGTCATTGATACAGACCGCTGGATAATAGACGGGCATTATAAAAGCACAATGGATATCCGCCTAGAACGCGCAGATCTTGTTTTTTGGTACAGACTCAGCCGTTATAAGTGCATATCCGGTTATATTCGGCGTATGTTAAAAGGCATGATAAAAAAAGGCGGTCGGCCCGATATTACGGAGGGCTGTAATGAAAAGCTTGATTTTGAATTTATGAAATACATATGGAATTTCAATAAGACTCAGGTCAAGCCTACAGAAGAGCTGTTAAAGCATTATCACGGCATTAAAGTTATAATTTTCAATTCAAGAAAACAAGCGGACAAATTTCTTGCAAGGCTTTCGCATATCAGAAAATAATACTAAAGAGGGCGATGTTATGCTTGAGGAAATGTCAGATTTTTTTGCCGAGAGAGCGGATACATACGACTGTCATATGCTTGAAGAGGTCGGCGGCTGTCGGGAATGTTATTGTCTGAAAAAATGCGGAGTTTATATTGAATGCGGCTATATGATACCTGATGAAACTGAAAACGCGCAGCAGATCGAAGAATATTTTTCAGCCGAATATAAAAGGCTGTATGCCGGAAAGCCGGAGGGAAAGTATTTTCATTACGATATTCCCTGCACGGTTTTAAATTAGCTTGAAATATTTGCACAGTCAGGCTTTTGCGAGTCAAAGAAGAAATATTCAGCGGAAAATACTGTGATAATCAAAAACGTGAAATAAAAAACGGACCTGACCGTAATGAAATGCAGTAAAGCAGAAAATACGGTCGGTCCGTTTTATTTTATCTCTGTCTGAAGCCAGCCCCACAGCATTAGCCAAAGCAGTGAACTTATAGTGGAAACTATATAGAATTTAATATGTCTGGTTTTATGCCTGAAGACATACATACCTATCCAGCTGCCGATAAAGCCTCCGCCTATTGCAAGACCAAGCAAAACCTTTTCAGGAATACGCCATTCATGCTTTATTGCCCTGCGTTTATCTGTTCCGTACAGAACAAATGTTATAAGTCCCATGATTCCGAAAAATATCGGGAGAACATATCCGCCGAGGATTTCTTTCATATGGATAAACTCCTTATATTAAAATAATAAGGGCGGAGAAAATTCCGCCCCTTTAATTTAAATAGATAGTTAAATTTATTTTTATTTAAAGTATCTAACGCCGTTTTCAAATATCTGCTGATCCTTTTCCCCTGGAACATTAATGCAAACGCCGCTGCCTTTACGTTCTGAGTGGCCCATTTTTCCGAGAACTCTTCCGTCAGGAGAGGTGATTCCTTCAATCGCGTCAATTGAAGTATTAGGATTACAGTGAATATCAAGGGTAGGATTGCCGTCAAAATCGACATACTGTGTTGCGATCTGCCCGTTTTCAGCCATTCTTGCAATTTCCTGTTCTGTAGCAACAAAGCGACCTTCGCCGTGTGAAATAGCAATGCTGTGAATATCTCCCGCATTGCATGAGGCAAGCCACGGTGATTTGTTTGAAGCTATTCTGGTATTGACCATTTTTGACTGATGACGGTGAATTGTATTGAACGTAAGCGTAGGAGAATCGCTTCTCATATCTACGATCTCGCCGTAAGGCACAAGACCAAGCTTAACAAGTGCCTGGAAGCCGTTGCAGATACCAAGCATAAGTCCGTCGCGGTTTTTCAGCAGGTCGTGAATTGCGTCGGTAAGACGTGGATTTCTCAGGAATGAAACAATAAACTTTCCTGAACCGTCAGGCTCGTCGCCGCCTGAGAATCCGCCCGGCAGCATTAATATCTGAGATTCTTTTATCTTTTCTTCCATAGCTGCGACTGATTCTGAAATAGCTTCAGCGCTGAGATTTCTTACAACAAATATATCAGCCTCCGCTCCTGCCTTTTCAAAAGCCCGTGCGCTGTCGTATTCGCAGTTCGTTCCCGGGAATACAGGTATAAGCACCTTAGGCTTTGCAACCTTTATTGCAGGAGCAGGACGGTTTTCAGCGTTATAGGTGTAGGTTTTAGGTGTATAATCAGGCTCTTTTATTTTAGCGGGAAATACCGGCTCAAGCTTTTCGGACCAGAGCTTTTCAAGCCTGTTCATATCTACTGTATACCTGCTTGTTTTTACAGAGTATTCTTCCGTCGTAAATCCAAGAAGTTTATAAGAATTGTCTGAAAGTTCTGCGTTCTCGGTATTTATACCCTCTGAAAGCTCGATCACAAATGAACCGTAGCAGGCTCTGAACAGCTCCTCGGCGCTGCAGTCTTCGGCAAATCTGAAGCCTATCTTGTTTCCCATTGCCATTTTAGCAACGGCTTCTGAAATTCCTCCGTAGGAAACCGACCAGCAGGCAGCCGCTTTGCCCTCTGAAATTAACTTTTCGACGGTTTTGAAAACCTTTTTCAGCGAATCGAAGTCAACTATATTGTTTTCATCGTATTCAGGCTTTATATATATTACGGTTGAATTTGTATTCTTGAATTCCTGTGAGATTATATTTTCGGTCTTAGCGGTCGAAACAGCGAAAGAAACGAGCGTAGGAGGAACATCTATTTCCTCGAATGTTCCGGACATTGAATCTTTTCCTCCGATAGAGCCGCAGCCCATTTCAAGCTGAGCCTTATATGCTCCCAGAAGGGCAGCGAAAGGCTTGCCCCAGCGCTTAGGGTTATTCTGTGTTCTTTCAAAGTATTCCTGGAAAGTCAGCCAGCATTTTTCATAGGTTCCTCCCGAAGCAACTATCTTTGAAATAGATTCAACTACTGCTGAAATTGCTCCGTGATACGGACTGATAGATGAAAGAAACGGATTGAACCCCCAAGCCATAAGAGAAGCTGTTGTAGTCTCGCCGCTGAGTACCGGGATTTTAGCCGCCATTGCCTGCGTTGGAGTATTCTGATACTTTCCGCCGTAAGGCATAAGCACAGTTCCTGCGCCTATAGTCGAGTCGAAGCGCTCAACAAGTCCTTTCTGTGAACATATATTGAGATTTGAGATCATAGCTTCCCATCTGTCGGCAGTATCCTCCGAGCTGCTGTCAGGTGCGAAAACAGGGGCGTCGATTTTAATTGTCGTATGCTTTTCCGCGCCGTTTGAATTAAGGAATTCACGCGAAAGATCTACTATTCGGTTACCGTTCCAGTTCATTCTAAGTCTCGGTTCTTCCGTAACTCTTGCGACCAGTGTAGCTTCAAGGTTTTCCTTTGAAGCCTCGTTCATGAATTTTTCAATATCTTCCTTTGCTATAACTACCGCCATTCTTTCCTGCGATTCGGAAATAGCAAGCTCAGTTCCGTCAAGACCGTCGTATTTTTTAGGAACAGCGTCAAGCTCGATCACAAGACCGTCTGTAAGCTCTCCGATAGCAACTGAAACTCCGCCTGCACCGAAGTCGTTGCAGCGCTTTATCATAGCAGTAACCTCAGGATTCCTGAACAGTCTCTGAAGCTTTCTTTCCTCGGGTGCATTACCCTTCTGTACCTCAGCTCCGCAGGATTCGAGCGAATGGAGCGTGTGTGATTTTGAAGAGCCTGTTGCTCCGCCGCAGCCGTCACGTCCTGTTTTTCCTCCGAGAAGTATAACTACATCTCCTGCTACAGGCCTTTCACGGCGTACATTTGAAGCGGGAGCAGCGCCTATAACTGCGCCTATCTCCATTCTCTTTGCAACATAGCCCGGGTGATAGATTTCAGTAACGTGACCTGTTGCAAGTCCAATCTGATTTCCGTAAGAGGAATATCCGTTTGCAGCGCCTACGACAATTTTTCTCTGCGGAAGCTTTCCCGTGATCGTGTCTTCAACGGGAACAAGGGGATTTCCCGCTCCTGTAACTCTCATTGCCTGATAAACGTAGGAGCGTCCGGAAAGCGGATCTCTGATAGCGCCTCCAAGGCAGGTAGCGGCGCCTCCGAAAGGCTCGATTTCGGTAGGGTGATTGTGAGTTTCATTTTTGAACATCAGCAGCCAGTCTTCATCAATGCCGTCAACATCAACTTTGATCTTGACGGAACAGGCGTTTATCTCTTCGCTTTCGTCCAGATCGTCGAGGAGTCCTTCTTTTTTAAGCTTTTTAGCGCCGATAACTGCAAGATCCATCAGAGTTATAGGCTTGTCCGTTCTGCCTGCATACAGGTCTTTTCTTGCATTGAGATAGTCTGTAAACGTATCGGAAATATACTGTGCGTTGTCGTCGATGTCAACCTCGTCAACAATAGTGGAAAACGTAGTATGGCGGCAGTGATCTGACCAGTAGGTATCTATCATTCTGATCTCGGTGATCGTAGGATTGCGCTTTTCGGTATCGCGGAAATATGCCTGACAGAATTTTATGTCGTCAAGATCCATTGCAAGACCCAGTTCACCGAGCATTGCTTTAAGGTCGTCTTCAGTTGAATAAATGAAGCCCTCGACGGTATCTACCTTGGTCGGGATATCGTATTTCACGTCAAGGGTATCAAAGGTATCCAGCTTAGCTTCGCGGGATTCAACAGGGTTTATCATGTAGCCTTTTATTTTGTCTAGCTCATCGGGAGCGAGATTGCCCACGGCAATGTAGATCGTGGCTGATTTTACCGCCGGACGCTTTCCGCCGGTAAGCAGGGAAATACACTGAGCGCAGGAATCTGCTCTCTGGTCAAACTGACCAGGCAGATATTCTACCGCAAAAATATATTCGTTATCGGAAAGCTCCGGAAGACAGTCGTATGTTACATCGACCGCAGGTTCTGAAAAAACTACCGGAACAGCAAGCCTGAAATCCTCCGCAGACATACCCTCAGCGTCATAGCGGTTGATAACACGCAGGTCTTTTAAATTTTCAAGGCCCAGTGCAGATTTGATGTCTGCTATGATCGATTTAGCCTCAACAGCAAATTCAGGCTTCTTTTCAACATAAATTCTATAAACGGACATAAATACATCTCCTTACATCAGATATTTTAATTATACTACATTATTTCTCATTTTGTCAACTGATTAGGAATTATATCATAAAGCTTATTAAAAGTTCAGAATTTGTTTAATTACAAGGAATATAATAGAAAGAAAACTGTATACAGCCGACTAAAATTTAGTCGTCAGGTGAAATTATACGTCCCGTACAGCAATTATCTTCCGAGGAGATTATCTCAACGTCGAAAAACTGCCGCTTCAGGCTTATATCTGAGGATTTCCGTGGGACTCTGACAATAACATAGCCTGCGGTATGCCCCTGATGATAATCGGCTGAGGTCTCTTTTTCAAAAAGAACGCGCTGGATCGTACCTGTCTGATCGGAGAGATACGATCGCCTGGATTCGGCGCATACCTCTGTCATCTGAGCCGCGCGCAGCTTTTTAATATTATTGCCGATCTGATCGCTCAGCTTGTCTGCGGCTGTTCCGAAACGTCTGGAATACGGAAAAATATGTGCGTCGGCAAAAGATATTTTTTTTGCAAATGCAAGTGACTCGGCAAAATCTTGATCTGTTTCCTGCGGAAATCCTACCATAATATCGGTAGTTATAGCGCAGCCCGGAAAATGCTTTCGGAGTTTTTGACAAAGTACAGCGTATTCCTCGCTGCTGTAGCGGCGGTTCATTGCCTTCAGCGTCTTGTCGCAGCCGCTTTGCAGCGATAAATGAAACTGAGGACAAAGCTTTTCAAGTCTGCTCATGCGCACAATATCCCCGTCAGAGATCATCTCAGGCTCCATCGAACCGAGTCTTACTCTGAAATCCCCCGAAACCGAGCAGGCGGCTTCAATAGCGTCAATAAGCCGCGTTCCGTCTGAAAAGTCACGTCCGTAGCAGCAGAGATTTATTCCGGTAAGTATAATTTCCTTATGACCGAAAGTTACAAGCGCCGTGACCTCTGAAATAAGCTCTGCGATCGGCTTTGAGCGTATGTGTCCTCTTGCCTTAGGTATAATACAGTAGGTACAGCCCATATCGCAGCCATCTTGAATTTTGATATAGGCTCTGGTTTTTGATTCAACGGAGCAATTGGACATTGCTTCGATTTTTTCATGAAGCTTATGCTCAGGTATTTCGACTATCCTTGTGCCGTCTGAAATAAACTGAAAAACCATTTCAGGTATTCGGGTCTTGTTACCCGAGCCGACAATAATATCACATTCGCTCAGCTTTTCCGACAGCTGCGGATAAGCCTGCGTCATGCAGCCTGATACAGCCAGAACGCAAAGAGGGTTTTCCTTGCGTATCCTCCGTATAAGCTGCAGGCACTTGGAATCCGACTGGGCGGTAACGGTACAGGTATTTATCACGCATACATCTGCCTGAGCAATGTTTTCCGAGGTGCAGTGTCCCAGCTTTTCAAACTGCTCTCTGATATTTTCGGTTTCGTACTGATTGACTTTACAGCCGAAGGTATAATAAAAGATCTTCATATTAATTCTTTTCCTTGGTTTACTTTAATATTACTTATGCACAAAATTAAATAGTACATATTGTTAATAATGCACAAAAAGCATTTTGAGGTAATGCCGTTATTGACTATTATACTATATTTGAATTTTTTTTGCAAATAATTATTGACTTTTCGGGAAAAATGCTTATAATAAATAATGTAGAAAGGTAATTTCTGCAACGTTAGCTGACAAAAAACAGGCAGGGTTTTAACCGGCCTTTTAAGGAGGAGTTTTTATGAAAAAGACTAAGATCATGCTCGATTCTATTGCTGCGGTGAAAAAGTTTGTAAGCGTTGTTTCCATGTATGATTTTGATGTGGATCTTGCTTCGGGAAGATATGCAGTTGACGCCAAGTCAATTATGGGTATTTTCAGCCTTGATCTTTCAAATCCTATTCAGTTGGTTGCGCATACGGACAACGCTGATAAATTCTTCGGAGAGATCAAAGAGTTTATCGTTGAGTAATTATATTATTTAGAATTGACCCGTCAGAGCGGATAATCAGCAGAGTGCTATTGCGGCAGTCTGCTGATATTTTTATATTTTCACAGCGTTTATAATATTTTCTGGACTTGCTGAATAATAATTAGTAAAAACATTGGAGGCAGGGGTTCTATGAATATTTATAAAAAGGCTGTTCTTACTGTAATATCCGCCGTTTTTCTGACGGCTTTCTCGCTTTCTGCATTTGCCGACGGAGACCGACGCAGCAATGAAGCGTATCAGGCGTATTCTCCGGCGGAAAGCGGTATTCTCGACGGAATATCAGCGGAGTCTGCTGTTGTTATCGAAACAAAAACAAGAACGGTGCTTGCACAGATAAATTCGGACGAGAAGAGAAGCGTATCTCATCTGGCTAAGCTAATGACGATACTGATAGCTGCGGAAAAGATCAGCTGCGGGGAGCTGTCTGAGAACGACACGGTAACGGTTTCCGCTCATGCAAATTCTATGAGCGGAACTCAGATATGGCTCAACGTCGGAGAAAAAATAACCGTAGAAGAGCTGTTGAAGTCAATAACTATAGGAAATGCAAACGACGCCTGTGTTGCGCTTGCTGAAAAAATTGCAGGAAGCGAGGAGTCTTTTGTTTCGCTTATGAACGAAAAGGCGCTGCAGCTTGGAATGAGCAATACCGTATATGCCGATTGTACAGGAATAAGTGAAAATACTGTATCGACTGCCGGGGATACAGCCGTTTTGTCGTGTGAGATATTGAAATATGATTTTCTTACGCCTTATTTGACAACTTGGATAGATAAAGTGCGCAGTCAGGAAACAGAGCTTGTCAGCACAAACCGAATGATAAGAACTTATAAGGGCGTTACCGGACTGAAATCCTGTGCTTCTTCAGAAAGCGGTGAATGTCTTGCAGTATCGTCATCAAGAAGCGATATGTCGGTCTGCGCAGTGCTTCTTGGATGTTCTTCAGACGACGCAAAGTTTTCAGATGGAAAAAAGGCTCTGGACGGAGCTTTTGGTTCATTTGAAATCTATACTCCTGAGATCCCCGATGAGGTTTATGAAAAGATAAGGGTCAACGGAGGCGAAGAGATGGAAACAGCAGTAGCTACGGAAAACGCCGATCCGGTTATAATACCTAAAGGCTCTTATCCGTCAGTAGAATGTGAATTTACAAAAGCAGAGAATATTGACGCTCCTGTCAGTAAGGGTCAGGCGCTGGGAAAAATAAATTTTACTCTTGACGGTGAAAAAATTATTGAAGGCAGTATTGTATCTGAAACAGCTGTTGAAAAAATAGGATTTGTGTTTGCTCTTAAAAAAGTTTTGTTGAATTTGCTGAATATTTAATGCAGTTTGTTGTAGTAATTGCACAAAAAAGAAGCTTGCTCACTAAACCCCTTGAAAAATTCACAAAAATATTGTATAATTTATCATAGCTAAGTATGGAAAGGATTTGACTGATAGTGGGTATAAAACTGAACTCAAAGTATCTCGCTCCGTTTATCGGCGAACATGAGCTGGAGGCTATAGCTCCCGTTGTAAGCGCGGCGCACAGAACTCTTGCTGACAGATCCGGTTTGGGAAACGATTTTCTCGGATGGGTAAGGCTCCCTGAGGATTATGACAGGGAAGAGTTTGAGCGTATAAAAGCTGCCGCTCAGCGCATTAAGGGAAAAGCTGACATTCTTATCGTTATCGGTATCGGCGGTTCCTACCTGGGTGCAAGAGCAGCGATCGAGCTTCTCAGATCGCCTTTTTACAACAATCTGAAAAAGGACACTCCTGATATATATTTCGTAGGAAATAATATCAGTCCGGATTATCTTAACGAGGTGCTTTCGATTTGCGAGGGCAGGGATATATGCGTTAACGTTATTTCAAAATCCGGAACGACTACCGAGCCTGCGCTGGCTTTCAGGATCTTTAAAAAGCTGGTAGAGGATAAATACGGCAAGGAAGAGGCAAAGACAAGGATATTTGCTACTACCGATAAGTCTAAGGGTACGCTGAAAGAGCTTTCCGACGCTGAGGGCTATGAAACTTTTGTTATCCCCGACGATGTAGGCGGACGCTTTTCAGTGCTTACAGCGGTAGGACTTCTGCCTATAGCAGTTGCCGGCTGTGATATTGATAAAATCATGGCGGGAGCCCGCTCGGCAATGGATAAGTATTCAGAGGACGACGGAAACGACTGCTATACCTATGCGGCGCTTAGAAATATTCTTTACAATAAGGGTAAGAGCGTTGAAATGCTTATTACATACGATCCGAGCTTTACTATGATGAACGAATGGTGGAAGCAGCTTTACGGCGAGAGCGAGGGCAAGGACAATAAGGGAATTTTCCCGTCGTCAGCGACCTTCTCTACCGATCTTCATTCGCTTGGCCAGTTTATTCAGGACGGCTCGAGGGTTATGTTTGAAACTGTTGTAGATGTAAAGTCGCCCAAGAACGATCTGTTCCTTGAGGACGATAAGGATAATCTTGACGGTCTTAACTTCCTTACAGATCAGAATATGTCAGTTGTAAACAGGAAGGCGTTTCAGGGTACTATTCTTGCTCATACTGAGGGAGGAGTTCCGAATATCGTTCTTGAAGTCGACGCTCTTGACGAGGAAAACTTCGGAGAAATAGTATACTTTTTTGAAAAGGCGTGTGCGATCTCAGGCTATATGCTCGGAGTAAATCCTTTTAATCAGCCCGGAGTTGAAAGCTATAAGAAGAATATGTTCGCGTTGCTGGGTAAGCCGGGATATGAGTCGCAGAAGGCGGAGCTTGAAGCAAAGCTTTACTAAGGGATTATGAGCGCTCCGGCGTTCTAAAATAAAAGTCCGACAGGACAGAATGGAGATTTATTATGATTAATCTGATACCTGGAAAAAAAGGAACAGGCAAAACTAAGATATTGGTAGACGCTATCAAAGAATCTGCCGAAAAGGCTACCGGCGACGTTGTTTGCATAGAGAGAGGAATGAAGCTTACCTATGATATTCCTCATAAGGTAAGACTTGTTGACGCCGAGGAATACGGTATCAACAGCTTTGACGCTTTTTATGGCTTTGTTGCGGGAATGCTTGCAGGAAACTATGATATTCAGGAGGTCTTTGTTGACGGTATCCTTAAGATCGGCGGAAAGGATTACGACGCTTTCGGTGCAATGATCGAAAAGGTAGCAATGCTTGCAAAGGACGTAAAAATAGTATTTACGGTATCTGCCGATGTTGAAGAGCTTCCTTCAAAGGTAAAGGCATTTATCAAATAATTTTCTTATAAACGAAAAAAAAGTATTGACAAATTCCACGGCAGGAGTTATAATGGAGTTTGTGATATTTGAGGTGTTATTATGATTTTACAGTTGAAGCAGCTTTTTGATATTGACGGAGAGATCAGGGATTTTTCCTTTGAAATATCTCCTGACGAGATCAATGAAGCACAGTTCAGCGCTGAATTTGTAACACCGCTGTCTGTATGCGGACAGGCTCAGAACCGTGCGGGAGTAGTAACCGTAAGGTTTAAGTGTACTTTTACACTTAGCCATGTGTGCGACAGATGTCTTAAGGAGTTTGATCGCGGGTATTCGTTTGAATTTTCACATATCCTTGTGCAAAGCGCAAATACGCAGAACGATGAATATATCGTCTGTGAAAACAATACTCTCGATGTAAATGAATTAGCTATTTCAGATTTGCTGTTACAGCTGCCTACAAAGATTCTTTGCAGGGAAGACTGCAGGGGTTTGTGTTACGTTTGCGGACATGATTTAAACGAGGGCGAATGTAACTGCTCTTGATATAGCAGCATTATCTATTTTCCATAAGAGGAGGTGCCAAAATGGCAGTACCAAAGAGAAAGGTTTCCAAAGCAAGACGTGATAAAAGACGTTCGGCTGTATGGAAATTGAATGCGCCTGCGCTCAGCAGATGCTCTAACTGCGGAGAGCTTACCGCACCGCATAAGGTTTGCAAGAATTGCGGATACTATAAGGGTGTGGAGGTAATCAAGAAGGAGGCTTAATTCTTCTTCGGTTATCGGCTGTTTAATAGCGGCTTTACCTCTGCTATTTTTATAGCGGAGCTTTGAGGGCAGAGGAGGATTCGCGTCCTTCTCTGCTTTTTGCGTATATGAAGTTAAAGAAAGGCAGAAATTCTATGTCGGTTGAAATCACAGGCGTTGTAAAGCATAGTCCGGCGTTCCGCTCCGGAATCAGAAAAGGAGAAAGGCTTATAAGTATAAACGGACATGAAATAAACGATGTCCTGGACTATATGTTTTACTCGGCGGAGGAAAGAACGGAGCTTCTGCTTGAAAAAGGCAATGAGAAGATCAAAAAGGTAGTTGTAAAGTCTGAATACGACGACCTCGGCATGGAGTTCGCTTCATTTCTTATGGACGATAAGCGCTCGTGCTGTAACAAATGCATTTTCTGCTTTATAGATCAGATGCCGCCTGGCATGAGGGAAACGCTTTATTTCAAGGACGACGACGCACGGCTTTCTTTTCTTCAGGGAAATTACGTTACTCTGACTAATCTCAATGATAAGGATATACAGAGAATAATAGATATGCGCCTTAATATCAATGTTTCTGTTCATACCACCAATCCTGAGCTTAGATGCAGAATGATGAATAATCGTTTTGCAGGAGAAAAGCTGAAATATCTGAAAATGATGGCGGACAGCGGTCTGATGATGAACTGTCAGATAGTCTGCTGTCCGGGTATAAACGACGGAGCTGAGCTTGAGCGGACGCTTGACGATCTGACTGATCTTATGCCCAATATCCAGTCGGTAGCCGTTGTTCCCGTAGGGATTACAAAGTTCCGCAGCGGACTTTATCCGCTGAGCTGCTTTGACAAAGAGGGCGCCGGTAATGTAATTGATATTATCGTCAGCAGACAGGAGAAATGTCTTGAAAAATACGGAACGAGAATGGTTTTTCCTGCGGACGAATTTTATCTTTTGGCGGATAGATCTCTGCCTCCTGCCGGATTTTACGAGGATTATCCTCAGTATGAAAACGGCGTGGGACTTCTGCGTTCTTTGCATGACGAGCTTTTTCAGGCCCTGGAGGAATGCAGCGAGGATATTCCGTCCAGAAAGGTTACTTTAGCTACCGGAAAGGCGGCGGAAGGCTTTCACAGAAAACTGGCTGAAATGATAATGAGCAGATTTCCGCAGCTTGAAATACAGGTCAAAGGGATTATTAATTACTTTTTCGGGGAAACTATTACCGTTGCGGGACTTGTTACGGCAGGCGATCTGATAGCTCAGCTAAGCGGGACAGATCTGGGAGATGAGCTTATTATTCCGAAGGTCATGCTGAAATCTGACGAGCCGGTTTTTCTTGACGATCTGACTGTTGACGATGTAGAGAATAAACTGGGGATAAGGGTTGCTGCCTGTGCAAACGACGGCTATGAATATCTGGATAAAATTCTCGGTATATCGTACTGAACAGAGCATACAAGACTTCGGGTCTTTTTATATAAGTTAGGAGATGATAGAATGTCATTGCCGGTAGTTGCAATTGTAGGACGTCCAAACGTTGGAAAGTCCACGCTTTTCAATAAGCTTATCGGGCAGAAGCTTTCAATTGTAGAGGATACTCCGGGTGTTACCCGCGACAGGATATATTCAAAATGTGAGTGGCTTGGCCATGAATTCATGCTGGTAGATACAGGCGGAATAGAACCTGATTCCGACGATATTATTCTTTCGCAGATGAGGCGGCAGGCTGAGCTTGCCATAACAAAGGCGGACGTAATAATACTTGTTGCCGATATGAGAAGCGGAGTTACGGCAAACGATCTTGATGTAGCGGCAATGCTTCAGAAGTCCGGAAAGCCGATAGTTTTGTGCGTCAATAAATGCGACAGCGTAGGCGAACCGCCGGTTGAGTTCTATGAATTTTACAATCTGGGACTGGGAGAGCCTGTTGCAGTTTCGTCCGTTCACGGTCACGGTACAGGAGATCTGCTTGACGAGGTCCTTAAATATCTTCCGCAGGAAAATGAAGAGGATTACGGCGAGGATACGATAAGGGTTGCCGTTATCGGAAAGCCTAATGTCGGAAAGTCCTCTATTATCAATAAGATATGCGGCGAGGAAAGAGTAATTGTTTCCGATATTGCAGGAACTACCCGTGATGCAACGGATACCTATATTGAAAATGAAGAAGGAAAATTTGTATTTATAGATACTGCAGGTATAAGGCGAAGGTCAAAGGTGCTGGACAGTATTGAAAAATACAGTGTTTTAAGGTCTTACATGGCTGTTGACAGAGCTGACGTTGCGGTAATAGTAATCGACGCTACAGTCGGTTTTACTGAGCAGGATTCAAAGGTAGCCGGCTATGCGCATGAAAAAGGCAAGGGCTGTGTTGTTGCCGTTAATAAGTGGGACGCAGTTGAAAAGGAAACCAATACGATGGACGAGTTTAGAAAAAAGCTAACAGATGATTTTAGCTTTATGAGCTATGTTCCCTTTGTATTTATTTCAGCTAAAACGGGACTCCGTATGAATAAGCTTTTTGAAATGATAAAGTATGTCGCTCAGCAGAACGCAGTAAGGATCCCTACAGGAAGACTCAATGATGTGCTGTCATATGCTACCTCAAGAGTTCAGCCGCCGTCCGATAAGGGCAGACGACTGAAAATATATTATATGACTCAGGCTTCTACAAAGCCTCCTACATTTGTGGCGTTTGTCAACAGAGCTGATCTGTTTCATTTTTCCTATCAGAGATATATTGAAAATCAAATAAGGGAAACCTTTGCCCTTGACGGCACTCCTATTGTTATCAAGGTACGGGAGCGCGACAGAAATGATGTAAAATAAGGGGGATACCTATGGATTATTTTCTGAGTATTGCTTTTACGCTCGTGTTTTCTTATTTGCTAGGCAGCGTAAATTCTGCAATAACGGTATGTAAAATATGGAAGAAAGCTGATATAAGAGATTACGGTTCAAATAACGCCGGTCTTACAAATGTTCTCAGAGTATTCGGAAAGGGTCCGGCGGCGGCTACGCTTTTATTTGATTTAGCGAAAGGCGTATGTGCTGTTCTGGTATGCAGGATCATTGTAACATATGCTTTTGACGTGACCTTTTTCAATAACGATAGGTTTATCGGCTATGTAGCCGGAATTGCAGTTATGCTGGGACATATTTTTCCGGTATTCTACGGTTTTCACGGAGGAAAAGGAGTGCTTGTTGCCGCAACTACTCTTATAGCGATTGACCCTCTGACCTGTCTTTTTGCAGTATCTACTTTTGCTGTAGTTGTAATTATTACAAAATATGTTTCGGTAGGGTCTATTATTGCCGCTTTTTCTTATCCGCTTTTTACTATCCTTACTCAGTCGTTAAGGCATATAGACGGAGCTTGGCAGAATATGCTGATGGGGCTGGCGATAGCTTTCCTTATTACATATATGCATAAGCCTAATATTAAAAGGCTGAGAGAAGGAACTGAAAATAAATTCAGTTTCAAAAGCGCAAAAAACGATAAGACGCAGAATAAGAACGGCGGTTCAAAGTAAATAAAACGGGGGTTTGACTTATGGCGGATATAGCTATACTTGGTTCGGGAGGATTCGGAATTTCACTGGCAGTTATGTGCAGCAGCGCAGGGCATACTGTTACTTTATGGTCTAAGTTTCAGGACGAGATCGACACTATAAAAAGAACCGGAGAGTTAAAGGTAAAGCTGCCGGGAGTAAAGATTCCGGAAGCTGTTGCGCTTACGACAGATATTTCTTGCGTAAGGGGCAAGGATATGATCATTATGGGAATACCTACCGCTTTCTGCCGCAGCGTATGCGAGAGCGCGGCTGAATATGCAGATGAGTCTTCAATTATCGTAAATACTGCTAAAGGACTGGAGGCGGGTACTCTTAAAACTATGAGTCAGGTAATGGAGGAAGCTTTTCCGCATAACAGATATGCGATACTTACTGGTCCTTCTCATGCTGAGGAGATAGCCAGGGGGATCCCTACTACGATAGTAGTAGCCTCTCCGGACCGTGAGGTTTCATATTATGTTCAGAATGCGCTTTCTAACCGTACGTTCAGGATCTATGTAAACGACGATGTTCTCGGCTGTGAGCTGGGCGGTTCTCTAAAAAATATTATCGCTCTTGCCGCAGGAGTATGCGACGGACTTGGAATGGGCGACAATACCAAAGCGGCGCTTATGACAAGAGGGATCAGAGAAATTTCGGTTCTTGGCTCGGCAATGGGGGCTAAGCCAGAGACCTTCGGCGGATTGAGCGGAATAGGCGATCTTATCGTTACCTGCTGTTCTATGCACAGCAGAAATAGGCGTGCAGGTATACTTATCGGTCAGGGAATATCTCCTGAAGAGGCAGTAGAGCGCGTAGGAACAGTAGAGGGTTATACCTGTACAAGAAACGCATATGAGCTGGCAAAAAAAATCGGTATAGAAATGCCTATTACCGAACAGCTTTATAAGGTGCTTTTCGAGAACGGAAAGGCTATAGAAGCAATATCCGCACTTATGGACAGACCATCGAAAAACGAAACTGAATCTGAGTTTCTCGGGAAAAAGTGATCTTACGGAGATTTTATTATGGTTTATAATTTTACGCTTCATACCGATCGGGAGAATTTCTATAATATAACGAGCTATGTAAGGCAGGCTGTAATTGAGTCGGGAGTTTCTGACGGAATCGCCGTAGTTTATTGTCCTCATACCACGGCGGGTATAACAATAAACGAAAATGCCGATCCCGACGTAGTAACTGATCTTCTGTATGCGCTTGACAAAACATTTCCGGACAGACCTCAGTTCCGTCATGCAGAGGGTAATTCGGCGGCACATCTGAAATCCGGCTGTATCGGTGCTTCGGAAACTGTAATCATAGAGGATAACAGACTTATGCTCGGTACATGGCAGGGAATTTATTTTGCGGAATTTGACGGTCCGAGGACACGCAGATTTTTTGTAAAGATAATTAAAGGATAGACTTGAAAAGTCTTTGGGAAATAAGCTGGGCAATGGTTTATTTCACAAAGGCTTTTTTGCTGACGGCTGCTGTTATTCTTAAAATTATTTTTAAAACTACTTTACATTTGCCATTAAATATTGTATACTTTTAATATGAGTAATTATGTAAAGTTTATAATCATTTTATAATAAGGAGTGCTTTTTATGGAACCTAAGTACAAGCGTATTCTTCTTAAATTAAGCGGTGAAGCCCTCGCCGGAGATAAGAAAACCGGTCTTGATTACAAGGTTATGACTTCTTTCGGAGAGAGCATAAAAAAGTGTGTTGACGCAGGCGTTGAGGTAGGCATTGTTGTTGGAGGCGGCAATTTCTGGAGAGGACGCTCCAGCGGCGCTATGGACAGAACAAGAGCCGATCATATCGGTATGCTTGCCACTGCAATGAACGCACTGGCGGTTGCAGACGCATTGGAGAACTGCGGACTTGAAATAAGAGTTCAGACTGCAATTTCTATGCCTCAGGTAGCCGAGCCTTATATAAGAAACAAAGCAATGAGACACTTTGAAAAGGGCAGGGTAGTTATTTTCGGCTGCGGAACAGGAAACCCGTTTTTCTCCACAGATACCGCCGCCGCTCTGAGAGCCGCCGAGATCGAAGCTGATATATTCTTTAAAGCAACTATGGTGGACGGAGTATACGATAAGGATCCTCACAAGTATTCCGACGCTGTAAAATACAATACGCTCAGCTTTAACGATATTTTATCAAAAGATCTTGCGGTAATGGATTCTACCGCTGCAGCTATGTGCAAGGATAACAATATACCGATCCTTGTTTTCGATCTGGCAAGGCCGGACAATATATATGACGCTTGTATGGGAGAAAATATAGGAACGGTCGTTAGATAATATTATCTGAAAATCAAATACCTCTTCATCTGAAATGCATTTGCATAAATACCTGAAAGGAATGAATATTATGAAAGAAATAAGAGAAAAGGCAAAGGAAAAAATGGAGAAATCAGTAAATGTAATGCTTGCGGATTTTGCGGCTGTAAGAGCCGGACGTGCAAATCCTGCGGTACTTGATAAGATAAGAGTTGATTATTACGGAGCGCCTACGCCTGTAAATCAGATGGCGGCGATCTCTGTTTCCGAAGCTCGGGTACTTGTTATTCAGCCATGGGATAAATCTACTATCAATCAGATAGAAAAGGCTATTCAGGCGTCCGATATAGGTATAAATCCTCAGAACGACGGATCTGTATTGCGTATGACTTTCCCTCAGCTTACGGAGGAGGACAGAAAGAAGATAGTTAAGGATGTAAAGAAAGCCGGAGAGGAAACAAAAGTAGCTATTCGTTCGATCAGACGCGACGCTATGGAAAAATACAAGGCTATGAAGAAAAATAACGAGATAACCGAAGATGATCTTAAAGACTGCGAAGAGCAGATACAGAATCTCACCGATAAATATGTTAAAAAGGTTGATGCTCACGTTTCCGAAAAGGAAGCCGAAGTGTTGTCGATTTAGTACGGTAAACTAAGATGTCTGAAAATATAACAGGTATATTGGGAAGCGGAGTAAAGGTTCCTGTTCATGTCGGCGTAATTATGGACGGCAACGGAAGATGGGCTAAAAAACGGGGAATGCCCAGAAAGTACGGACACCGTGAGGGAGCGAAGAATTTCAGGACGATCACCAGACACGCTAAAGCTATCGGAATAAAATACATTACCTTTTATGCTTTTTCAACTGAAAACTGGAAGCGCCCTGCGGACGAGGTAAACTCCATAATGGAGCTGTTTGAAAAATATCTGGACGAGGTAAGAGATTTTATTGAAGAGAATATAAGGGTACGTTTTATCGGTGACAGATCAATGCTGAATCCCAGGCTTCAGCAGAAAATGCTGAACGTTGAGGAGGATTCAAAGCATTTTGATTCCATGACGCTTATTCTGGCAATCAATTACGGCGGAAGAGATGAAATAACCAATGCGGTAAGGGAAATTGCGGAAGATGTAAAAAGAGGAGAACTGGATCTCGGAGATATAGATCAGCAGCTTATTCGTAGCCGCCTGTATACCAAGGAGATTCCCGATGTGGATCTTATAATCAGACCGAGCGGAGAGCAGAGGCTTTCAAACTTTCTGATTTGGCAGTCGGCTTATGCTGAATATTATTTTACCAATATATTGTGGCCTGATTTTTCAAAGAAGGATTTTGAAAACGCTGTAATAGCCTACAGCGAGAGAAGCCGAAGATTCGGCGGAATTTGATTTAACGGGTGTAATGCTTTTTTATTGCAGAAAGGTTGGGGTTGATTAATGTATACAAGAATCATTTCGGCTGCTATTGCAGTCGCGGCAGCGGTAATACTGCTCATACTTCATAATACTTTTGTTTTTAATATTGCGATTGCTTTTATTTCAGTAGCTATTATATATGAAATATTTAAGGCTTCTAAGTTTGAGCAATATAAGATCCAGTCATATCTGTGCTACGGATATGCTTTTCTGGACGCTTTTATGCGGGTCTTTCACAGGCACGGCTGGCTGACATTTATCAATAACAGATTTTATTTCGGACTGTTTATTCTTGTAATGCTGCTGCTGTATCTGAGGTCATATAATAAATTAAAGTTTACCGAGCTGTTTTTTATGACCGGAGTAACTATGCTTATAACTTATTCCATGAATACGCTTCTATATATGTCTTCATTCGGAAAGACGGGCGTATTTATGCTGGTGCTTACTCTTGCCGGAGCATGGCTTGCGGATTCAGGTGCGTATTTTGCGGGAACATATTTCGGAAAAACTCCGCTTTGCCCCAATATAAGTCCTAAAAAGACTGTAGAGGGAGTTATTGGCGGTGTTCTGAGCAGCGGTATCCTACTTATTATCATAAGCCTGTTTTACGATTTTGTGCTTAAGGGCGAATCGGTCAATTACATAATGGTATTCCTTGCTGGAATAGGCTGTGCGCTTTTCGGGCTTGTGGGCGATCTTACAGCGTCGCTTATCAAGCGTCAGTGCGGAATTAAGGATTTCGGAAATATAATGCCTGGACACGGAGGAGTTCTGGATCGCTTTGACAGCGTTTTGCTTGCGGCGCCTTTTATGTATTATATGTTTACACAGGGACTTATAATTTAATAATATAAAACTCGGATATAATAATAGGGGCGGGCAGATCAAAACGTAACGTTTTATCGGACTACCCCTATTGAGCGTTTAAAAAGCTTCATTCATCTGTTTCGGAATAGGTAATATTGAGAGGAGAGCAGTCCGCAGGGACGGCAGGATTTATGAAAACAATTACTGTATTAGGTTCGACCGGATCTATCGGAACACAGGCATTAGAGGTCGCAGGCAAGCATAATATTAAAGTAAAAGCTCTGGCTGCCTGTTCAAATTCAGAGCTGCTGGCTAGGCAGGCTGTAAGCTTCGGAGCGGAGTATGTATGTATTTACCGTCAGGATAAGGTCAATACTTTAAAGCAAAAGCTTGGCGGAACGAATATTAAGGTACTGAGCGGAATGGACGGATTAAAGTATATCGCGGCTCTTGACGGGGTCGATATAATGCTTAATTCTGTAGTGGGAATGGTAGGACTTGAGCCTACTCTTACCGCAATTGAGCATAAGACCGATATAGCTCTTGCGAACAAGGAAACGCTTGTCGCAGGGGGGGAGCTTGTCATCAGTTCCGCCGAGAAAAACGGAGTGAAAATATATCCTGTTGACAGTGAGCATTCGGCTATATTTCAGTGTATGCAGGGCAATAAGAAGGAGCAGGTCAGAAAAATCATACTTACCGCTTCAGGCGGCCCGTTTTTCGGGCGTAAAAAAGAGGAGCTTGAAAATGTGACGGCGGCTGACGCGCTTAAGCACCCTAACTGGTCTATGGGCAGTAAAATTACGATAGATTCGGCTACCCTGATGAATAAGGGTCTTGAATTTATCGAGGCTATGCACCTGTTTCATTTAAAGCCTGAGCAGATAGAAATAGTAGTTCACCGTGAAAGCGTAGTTCATTCTGCGGTGGAGTATAACGACTGCTCGGTTATTGCACAGCTAGGCGTTCCCGATATGAAAATTCCGATCCAGTATGCTCTGCTTTATCCTGAACGTACGGAATGTCCGGTAAGATCTCTTTCTCTTACCGATTACGGAACGCTTACCTTTTCAAAACCGGATTACGATACCTTTGATTGCCTGAGAGCCTGTATAAAAGCAATCACTGTCGGAGGTACCATGCCTGCAGTAGTTAACGGTGCAAACGAGGCGGCTGTTGAGAGCTTCCTCGAAGGAAAGATCGGTTTTCTCGATATAGGAAGACTGGTACTCGGCGCACTTGAAAATGTTAAGCGTGAAGAAATAAAGGATCTGAACAGTATATTGTCGGCAGACAGAACAGCGAGAAGCTATGTGTATGAAAAAATAAGAGAAATGAAGAAATAAAATCTATAATGAAAGGCGACATTTGATGAAAATTCTTTTTGCATTGATAATTTTTGAGGTAATTATTCTGATCCATGAGTTCGGACATTTTATCGTTGCTAAAAAATGCGGGGTAAAGGTAAATGAGTTTGCAATAGGAATGGGTCCTGCGCTTCTTAAAAAGCAAAAGGGCGAAACTCTTTATGCATTAAGGCTTTTTCCGATAGGCGGATACTGTTCTATGGAGGGTGAAGACGAGGAAAGCAGCGACAGCCGTGCTTTCTGCAGAAAATCTGTTCCTAAGAGAATGGCTATAGTTATCGCAGGGATCGTTATGAATCTTATTCTCGGATTTGTACTGCTGATAATTTATACATCGTTGTCAGCGCCCATTACTTCGACTACAGTATCTAAATTTGAAAGCGAGAATGCCAGATCTCATGTAACCGGTCTTGAAGAGGGAGATAAAATAATAAAGATCAACGGAATAAGAATTTTCACCGATATGGATATAAGCTATCAGTTTCAGAACGATAAAGACGGCGTATTTGATATGACTGTATTAAGAAACGGGGAAAAAACCGAATTAAAGGGAGTTACTCTAGATACAGAAAATAATCTGCTTCACATTGACTTTTTAGTTGAGCCTATTGAAGCGACTCCGCTGACTGTAATTTCTCAGTCGTTCAAGCAGGGAGTAACGTATTCGAGGCTGATATATATTTCACTTGCTGACCTTGTTACCGGAAAATATTCCATCAGGGATCTGTCAGGTCCTGTCGGTATAGTCAACGTAATAGGAGATGTTATAGACAGCGAAACAGATAAAGAAACAGGAATCGACTGGCGTGCGCTTTCGGAGCAAATGCTTTCTCTGGGCGCTTTTATTACAATAAATATCGGATTGTTTAATCTGCTTCCTTTGCCTGCACTGGACGGCGGACGGCTTATTTTCCTTATAATAGAGGCTATAAGAAAGAAGCCTGTTTCTGCCGAAAGGGAAGGAATGGTGCATTTTATCGGGCTGGCGGCGCTTATGCTGCTTATGGTAATAGTTACAGTCAGCGATATTGTAAAGATTTTCTGACAGTGAGGTTGTATTAATGAACAGACAGGTAAAATCGGTTAAGGTCGGAGATCTGACGCTTGACGGCAAAAAAATTTATATTCAGTCTATGCTGAATGTTCCGGCTTGCGATATTGAGCGTTCCGTTGAACAGGCAGTATTGCTGGAAAAGGCCGGCTGTGAGATAATCAGGGCGGCGGTTCCGGATAAGGACGCTGTCAGGCTTATTTCTGCAATAAAAAATAAAGTGAATATCCCTCTGGTCGCTGATATTCATTTTGATTACAGACTTGCAGTCGCGGCGGCAGAGGCCGGAGCTGATAAAATACGGATAAACCCCGGAAATATAGGCTCTATGGATAAGGTCAAAGAGGTAGTAAAGGCTTGCCGCAGCAGAAATATCCCTATAAGGATAGGAGTAAACGCAGGCTCGCTTGAAAAGGATCTGCTTGCAGAATACGGTTCTCCCGTACCTGAGGCACTTGTCAGAAGCGCTATGCGTCATGTAAAAATTCTTGAGGACTGTGATTTTGAGGATATTGTTATTTCAATAAAATCGTCTAACGTGCTGAATATGATAAGCGCATACCGTATGCTCGCTCAGGAATGCGACTATCCGCTTCATCTCGGAGTAACTGAAGCCGGTACTGAAAGAATGGGCATTATAAAATCAGCTGTAGGAATAGGCTCTCTGCTTGCTGACGGGATAGGGGAGACTATACGGGTCTCTCTCACTGACGATCCGGTAAAGGAGATCTATGCGGCAAAGGATATTCTCAAAGCGTTAGGAAAAGGCGGCGGCGTTAAAATAGTTTCATGTCCGACATGCGGAAGAACAAAAATAGATCTGATATCTCTTGCAAAAAAGGTTGAGGACGCTACAAGAGATCTGGATAAAAACATAACTGTTGCCGTAATGGGCTGTGCAGTAAACGGAATCGGAGAAGCCGGAGAAGCGGATATAGGTATTGCCGGCGGCGATGGCTGCGCAGTTTTATTCAGAAACGGGGAAAAGCTGTATAAGGTAGAGGAAAGTGAAGCGTTGGCGGCGCTTCTTTCGGAGATTGAAAAGCTGTAAGGAAGTTGAAATGAATAGTTATACATTGAAAGGTTTGTTTGAAAAATACAGCGGAATAATTCCGGCGTCAATGGAAGACGGAAGGGTTCTGAAGCTTACTTTTTACGAACAGCAGAATAAAATATCTGCTGCGGTTAAGTTTGATTCGCTTCAGGCCTTTGATTTGCTGTCCGAATGTGAAGTAAAGCTTGCCGAGGCAGTCGGAATAGAGAAAATAGAGATATTATGCAAATATACCCCTGATATGCTGACTGCCGATTACTTCGGCGAGCTTGTCAAATTCATGAAAAACAGATTCCCGGTCGTAAACGGCTTTTTTGACGGAGCAGAAGCTGAGTATACAGACGGAACTTTTACTGTAAGACTTATGCACGGCGGCGAGTCGGTTTTGAAAAAGGCCGGAATTGAATCTCAGTTCGGTTCTTTGGTATATGAAATGTTTTCCGTAAACGCCGGGATTAAATTTACCGGAGTTACAGAAACAGATGAGGAAGCTTTCCGCAGGGAACAGGAAGAATTTCTTCAGAATATGCCCATAAGCGCTCCCACTTACGGGTCATCTCAGGGATTTGCCGATCAGAATCCGGTACGTTCAGGAAATGCTGACAAGAAATCTGATTTCCGCACTTGCAGTGTAGATTTTACAAGGCTTAATCTAATAGCTGACGGAGCAGTCGTACTGAAAGGCTCGCCTATAAGCTCTGATTCTAAGGTAACGGATATGAAGAATATACCCTTAGAGGGAATGGATGAGCCTGTAACGGTTTGGGGCGAGGTTTTTCACGTTGATACAAGAGAGACCCGAAACGGAATGCTTATAGCAATTATTTATCTTACTGATTTTACATCTTCATTTTCTATAAAAATGCTTGGAGGGATCAGAAGGGGACGCTCATCAAAAATGCTTTCCAGGGACGAGCTTGAAGCAATGCTTGAAAAGCTGAAAAAGGGGGTCTGTATAATCTGCTCCGGAAAAGTGGAGGTAGACGATTTCGATCATAAAACCAATCTGACTCCGGATAGTATCATGCTTGTAAAGCGTGAAAAGGAAACTGATAATGCAGCTGAAAAACGTGTAGAGCTTCACTGTCATACAAATATGTCCAGCATGGACGCGCTTACCTCTGCCGATAGGCTGGTAAACCGTGCCTTTGAATGGGGACATCAGGCTATCGCCGTTACGGATCACGGAGTTGTTCAGGGCTATCCTGACGCTATGAACGCAGTTGCAAAGATAAGGAAGAACGGCGGAAGCTTTAAAGCTATTTATGGAATAGAAGCCTATGAAGTAAATAATGACGTTAATATTTATAAGGGCTGGGATAAGCGGAAGCTCACTGATGAAATAATAGTATTCGATCTGGAAACTACTGGAACGTCTGCGTCCGGAGATAGGATCATTGAGATCGGTGCAGTAAAGCTTAAAAACCTTGAGATAACCGACAGGTTTGATATTCTTGTAAATCCCGAAAGAGAGCTTACTGAATTTATTTCCAATCTCACTCATATTACCGACGATATGCTCAAGGACGCGGCAGATGAAAAAACTGCTATAGAAGCTTTTCTGAAATTCTGCGGTGAAAAGCCTGTTTTCGTTGCACATAACGCTGATTTTGACACAGGTTTTATAAGAGAAGCGACCCGCAGATTAGGGATAAAGTATGAGTTTTCTTCAATAGATACCGTACCGATGAGCAGGATAATGCTGCCGCAGCTTGAAAAGCATAAGCTTAATTACGTTGCCGAGCATTTCGGCCTCGGCGACTTCAATCACCACCGCGGCTGCGATGACGCAGAGGTGCTTGCGGAGATATTTATAAGATTGTGCAGTCAGCTGACAGAGCAGTATCCGGGAATGTTCATCACAGTAGATATGCTCAACAGTCTTTTGGCTGATACTAATGACATTAAGGACAAACCTACATATCACCAGATAATACTTGTCCGTAATAATATCGGTCTGAAAAATCTTTATAAGCTTATTTCTATGTCTAATTTAGACTATTATAAAAAACGCCCCAGAATACCAAAATCCGAATTGGTCAAATATCGTGAGGGTCTTATTGTCGGAAGCGCCTGCGAAGCTGGTGAGCTTATCCAGGCGTATCTTGAAGGAAAGCCGATAGAACAGATAAAGCAGACGGCAGCCTTTTACGATTACCTTGAAATTCAGCCGCAGGGCAATAATATGTTTATGCTTACGTCTGAACGTCCGCCTTATACTGATATAACTACCGAGGAACAGGTCAAAGATATAAATCGGTTTGTTGTAAAGCTTGGAGATGAGCTGGGTATTCCTGTTTGTGCTACCGGCGATGTTCATTTTATGAATAAGGGCGACTATCAGTTCAGAGCGATCCTGCAGGCGTCAAAAGGTTATACGGACGCAGACAGACAGCCTCCGCTTTACCTGAAAACAACTCAGCAAATGCTGGACGAGCTTTCTTATCTGGGAAAGGACAAGGCATTTGAAACCGTCGTAACAAATACAAATTACTTTGCTGATATGGTCGATAAGGATCTCAAGGCTTTTCCTTACGGAACATATACGCCTTTTATCGACGGAGCGGTAAGGGAGCTTCAGGTTATATGCTGGAAAAAAGCCTGCTCTATTTACGGTGACTGCGATCCTGATGAGGTAGCTATTCCCGACGGCGATGAGGGGATAAACGAGCCGTTTAAGGAGCATATTCCCGAAATAGTTTATAAGCGGCTCGACAGAGAGCTATCTTCGATAATCAAGCACGGGTTCGCTGTACTGTATATGATCTCGCAGAAGCTTGTTGCGAATTCGGTGGAGCACGGCTATCAGGTCGGTTCAAGAGGATCGGTAGGTTCGTCATTCGTTGCTTCAATGTCTGGAATTTCCGAGGTTAATCCTCTTATGCCTCATTATGTTTGCAGAAAATGCAAGCACAGCGAATTTATTACCGACGGTTCGGTAGGTTCAGGCTTCGACCTTCCCCCGAAAAACTGTCCGAACTGCGGAGAAAATATGCACCGTGACGGACATGATATTCCGTTTGAAACGTTTCTTGGCTTTGACGGAGATAAGGCTCCTGATATTGACCTGAACTTTTCAGGAGATTATCAGTCCTTTGCACATAAATATACGGAAGAGCTTTTCGGTGCGGATCATGTATTCAAGGCAGGAACTATAGGCGGAGTAGCTGAAAAGACCGCTTTCGGCTATGTAAAAAAATATTTGGAGGAGCGCGGAAAGGTCGTTCACCCTGCGGAGGAGCAGAGGCTTATTAACGGCTGTCTTGACGTTAAAAGAACTACCGGTCAGCATCCGGGGGGAATGGTGGTTATACCAAGCGATTATGAGGTTTACGATTTTACGCCAGTTCAGCATCCGGCTGAAAAGGCAGATTCTGATATTGTAACCACACACTTTGACTTTCACTCTCTTCATGACACTATCCTGAAGCTTGACGAGCTGGGACACGATGTGCCGACGCTTTATAAATATCTTGAGGATATGACCGGACTGGATATACTTGAAATACCTATGTCTGACGAAAAGGTTTATTCGCTATTCACTTCTCCAGAAGCGCTGGGCGTATCAAGCGAAGATATTATGTGGGAAACCGGAACTCTTGGGATACCCGAAATGGGTACCGGATTCGTATGTCAGATGCTCCTTGAGGCTAAGCCTAAAAATTTCAGCGATCTTTTGCAGATCTCCGGACTATCCCATGGTACTGACGTATGGCTCGGAAACGCTCAGGAGCTTATACACAACGGAACCTGTACAATTTCCGAGGTTATAGGTACTCGTGACAGTATTATGACTTATCTTATATATCACGGACTTGAACCTAAGCTTTCCTTTAAAATTATGGAGATAACCCGTAAGGGAAACGCTCCGAAGCTGCTTACAGAGGAAATGAAACAGGATATGAGAGATCATAATGTTCCGGAATGGTATATTGAAAGCTGTCTTAAAATCAAATATATGTTTCCTAAGGCTCACGCTGCGGCGTATGTAACCTCGGCTATAAAGCTTTGCTGGTTTAAAATATACAGGCCTCTTGAATTTTATGCCGCATTGTTTACAGTACGAGGAGAGGATTTTGAAGCGGAAACTGCAATAAAGGGCAGACATTATGTTCAAATGAGGATAGAGGAGCTTAAAAATAAATCAAAGCAGGACAGAACAGCCAAAGACGACGGCGTTTTGGATACATTAATGCTTATACATGAAATGCTTTGCAGGGGATATGATTTTTTACCTGTAGATATTTTTAAATCTCATGCTACGATATATCGGATAGAGGACGGTAAGCTAAGACTGCCGTTTTGTTCGCTGTCGGGAGTCGGCGCAAATGCGGCAATAAGCTTATATGAAAAGGCTCAGCATAAGGACTTTATTTCAATAGAAGAATTTCAGCAGCAGAGCGGAATTGGAAAATCAGTTGTAGAAACGCTTGAAAAAAGCGGAGCTTTCGGTGATTTGCCTAAATCAAACCAGATATCGCTGTTTTCATTGTAGAATATAGATGAATTTTTATTCTGTATACTGTAATAATTGACAAGGGGATAAAACTGTGATATTATATTACTATGGTGTCATGATACTATAATATCACTTTAATGTATTAAAGCACGCTGTTTTTATTATGAGAGGAATGTAGATAATGAAAAGATACGACCTTATAACACCGGAAGGAACAAGCGATCTGCTATTTAACGGCTGCCTGGCAAGGCGAGCTGTTGAAAATAAGCTGTCGGAGCTTTTTAAAGGGTTTGGCTACAGCGAGGTAGTAACACCCGGGATAGAGTTTTACGATCTGTTCAGCGGCAGTTCAAGAAACTTTCGGCAGGAAAATATGTATAAGCTGACTGATTCAAAGGGCAGACTTATAGTCTTGCGTCCGGATTCTACTATTCCTATAGCAAGGCTTGCTTCCACAAGGCTTAAATATGCTCAGCTTCCGCTCAGGCTTTTTTATAATCAGTGTATTTATGAAAATAATTCATTGCTTAAAGGACGTTCAGATGAAACCGTTCAGTCAGGTATAGAGCTTATAGGCGGAGTCAATACAAAGCGTGCTGATTACGAGGCGCTTAGCATGGCTGCTGAGTCGCTTGCTGAATTTGATAAAGAAAAATTCAGGCTTGAAATAGGTCATATCGGCTATTTTAAGGAACTTGTCGCACATCTTGACGTTGATGAAAGAGTTAGAGAAGAGATACGTCTGCTTATTTCAGCTAAGAATTATCCTGCACTTAATGATCTGCTGGACGAAGTAGGAGATAATCATATAACTAATGCACTCAAACATCTGCCGAGGCTTTTCGGAGGTGTAGAGGTTTTTGATAAAGCAGCTGAGCTGTTTACTGACGAAAGAATAGATAAGATATTAGGCTACCTTAAAGAGGTTTATCACAGATTATCCAGTCTGGGCTACGACGGTAAGCTATCCGTCGATCTCGGTATAGTAAGTCATGCGGATTATTATACCGGAATCGTATTTAAGGGCTACATTTCAGGTGTAGGTCAGTCGGTTCTCAAGGGAGGACGCTACGACGGACTGCTTGCGGAATTCGGAGATCCCTGTCCTGCCGTAGGTTTTGGCGTTAACTGCGATGCGGTTGCCAATTATCTGAGAAAAAATAATCTTGCACCGGAATTGAAAAAGCCCGACTGTATTGTTTTCGGAGAAAAGGGTTATGTAGTAGAAGCTATAGCTTATGCTCAGAAGCTTGTAGATATAGGTATGACAGTAGAAAACAGCCTATTCGATACTATAGATGAAACAAAGGAATATGCTGCCGCAAAGGGAATACATAAGATAGCGGTTATCGGCGAAGATATAAAGGAAATTTTACTGTAATAAGTAAGGGCGGAGGTAGACATATAATGAATAAACCACTAAGAATAGCTCTTACAAAGGGCAGACTTGAAAAGGATACGGTAGGACTTCTTGAAAAAATAGGTTATGACTGTACCGCGGTAAGGGACAAGGGAAGAAAGCTCATTTTACCTGTTCCAGACGGAAATCTTGAAGTTGTTCTTGCCAAGGCAAATGATGTTATTACATATGTAGAACACGGTGTTTGCGACATAGGCGTTGTCGGCAAGGATACGATCATGGAAATGCAGGGAAAGTTTTTTGAGCTTTGCGATCTCGGCTTCGGCAGATGCAGATTTGCACTTGCCGCAAAAAAGGGGTCTAAATTCTACGGCGGATATAGCGTAAAGACAGTTGCTACAAAGTATCCTAATATTACTAGAAATTATTTTGAAAGCAAGGGTATGGACGTTGAGATAGTAAAGATTGAAGGCTCGGTTGAGCTTGCGCCGCTGCTTGAGCTTGCTGACGGAATAGTCGATATTGTAGAAACCGGCACAACTCTCAAGGAAAACGGGCTTGAAGTTATAGAGGATATCGTTCCCGTATCGGCAAGACTTATTGTAAATATGGTAAGCATGAAGCTAAGGCAGAAAGAGATTGAGAACTTTGTCGAGCTTGTTGAGAAAGCTTTATAACGGGGGAAAGAGTAATGCAGTATGCAATTATGGCAGCCGTTGTCGGTGCCTTTGTAGGAATTGTGTTGTATCTTGCAATAAAAGACATAAAAAAAGACTCAGAAAGAGTAGCCTCTATGACTGAAGAACAGAAGCAGATGCTTATTGAAACGCCTGACATTCCGGCTGAGGGACTGTCAAATGCCATAGTAACGCAGGGGCTGATTTATGAGGTCAAGAGAAAAGGTTCATCGAAGGTGTCGCTGGTTGTAATGTTTTATAACAGGTATTATCCGAATTTCAGAGATGAAATCAAGCACGCTGACGTAAGTGCTAAGGTAGAGGAATTTGACGCACATGGTCTTCAAGAGGGCGATTATATTAAGCTTTTGCTTAATCAGGGTAAGCCTGCAAAGCTTATTTATTAATTAAAACGGGAGGTCAGTAAAATGGTAGTTATAAAGAAAATTTTCGCTAACGGCGTTGACGAGGCTGAGTTTTTCAAACAGATCGAACAGCGCAGCGGAGAAACTGATAAAAAGGTAACAGCGATTGTTTCGGAGATAATTGAAAATGTACGCAGTAACGGCGATAGCGCTGTTAAGGCTTATACAGAAAAATTTGACGGCAAGCTGCCGAAGTATTATGAGGTTCCGAGATATGTTATCAACGACGCAATGACTGAAGCAGACCCTGAATTTGTTGACGCTCTGCTCAATGCAGTTGAAAACATTTCCGATTTTCACAACAGACAGAGATCCCAGTCCTTCATCAATCCAAAGGAAAACGGCGTAATTCTCGGTCAGAGGGTCAGAGGTCTTGAAAGAGTAGGTCTTTATGTTCCGGGCGGCACGGCTGCTTATCCGTCATCGGTACTGATGAACGCGATTCCTGCAAAAATTGCAGGCGTTAAGGAAATTATTATGGTGACTCCTCCGCTCAGGGACGGAACTCCCAATAAGGATATTCTTGTAGCGGCGGCTGTATGCGGAGTTGACAGAGTATTTATGTCGGGAGGAGCGCAGGCTATTGCAGCGCTTGCTTACGGTACAGAGGAGATTCCTAAGGTAGATAAGATCGTAGGACCGGGAAATATTTTTGTAGCTACCGCAAAGAAGCTGCTTTACGGCGTAGTTGATATTGATATGATCGCAGGTCCGAGTGAAATTCTCGTTATGGCTGACAACAAGGCAAACCCTAAATATATAGCCGCCGATCTTATGTCGCAGGCTGAGCATGATAAGCTTGCCTCCGCAATTCTGGTAACAACCAGCGAATCGGTTGCAGATTCTACTATTACGGAAATCGAAAGACAGATGAAAGACCTTTCGAGAAAGGAAATCATCGAAACCTCGCTCTCAGATTACGGCGCAATTATTATCTGCGATACCAAGGAGCAGGCTTGCGATATTGCAAACCGACTTGCGCCTGAGCATCTTGAGGTTTTGTTTGAAAACCCAATGGAGTATCTCGGCAGACTTGACAATGCAGGTTCAATTTTCTTAGGACAGTACGCTCCCGAGCCGCTCGGAGATTATTATGCCGGTCCTAACCACGTTCTCCCGACCAGCGGCACAGCAAGATTTTTCTCACCTCTTTCGGTAAACAGCTTTGAAAAGCGTTCAAGCTTTATTTACTATACCGAAGAGGCTCTCGGCGCTGCTAAGGACGATATTGTGCTTATCGCAGAAAAAGAGGGTCTGACCGCTCATGCAAACGCTGTTAAGGTGAGATTTTAGGAGGTTTATATGTATACAGCATATTTAGATAATCTTCCCGAGGCGAAGAATAAATTTAATGTAGAGCTTGACGAGAACGAGAGAGTTGTTTTTACAGCAAATCTGGCGCTTTTCGGCACTGCTCCCGGCAGATTTCTTGGAGGGGATAATTCAAAGCTTACAATGACAAATAAAAGAATTATCGCAAACAACGGCGTTGGAGTGTGGACTGTAGATATTGCCGATGATATTGTAAGCTATGAGGAAATCAACAAGGGAGTTCTGATTTTCAAGGAGCATTATCATGTGATTATGTTGAACAAAACTATTTCATTCGGCGAAAATCTTTCCGAAACTATGGACGGCTTCAGATTTTATTTTAGGAAAAAGGACGGAACTGTTTTTGCAGAAATTATGAATAATCTGCTGAACTTTCAGTGATGTTATGTAGATATCTCTGCTGAGACAAAGGTGGATCTTGATGAATGATAAGTATATAAATAATATCACTTTGACAGATGAACTTCTTGACAGAGAACATTTTTGTCGTTTGGGTTATTGCAGAGAGCTGGAAACTTACCTATTAGTAATAGATGTGTGTTGGATCGCCATGTATAGAAGATATTATAAAATATCTAAAGAGGATTTTGATATTTATAAAAATGAAAAAGATGTGTTTTATGAGAAATATAAGAATGAGTTAAATCAAAACGGCGATTGTTTTACAGAAAATTTTATAGGAAGCGGTGCTTTAAGGGATTATGATGGAGCAAATAGATTTCAGGATGCATATAAGTCTGCTGAAATAAATCCCTGGCAGGGTTATTTATATCATGAGGGTGTTTTATATGCAAGGATTATATGGGAACACAAGGAAATTTATGTTCCGCCTGTTCAGATAAAACATATGAAAAATGGCGAATCCGAACGACCTTTAGAAAAAAATTGTGAACTGATAATAAACAAAAAATTTCAGCCTATATGTTATAGTCTGAAGGATATTTATTTTAAAAATCCGCATTAAAATACGTTTGAAGTTTTAAAATTTATAAGAAAAAATATTTAGGTGATAAAAATGAGAACTGCTGAAATTAAAAGAAAAACAAAGGAAACCGATATTGAGGTTTTTGTGAACCTCGACGGCGAGGGAAAAGTAAGCGTTGATACGGGAATAGGCTTTTTTGCCCATATGCTTACTGCTTTCGGCGTACACAGTGGAATAGATTTGCAGGTCAGCTGCACAGGAGATCTGAATGTTGACGGTCATCACACCGTTGAGGACGTTGGAATATGCATTGGAACGGCGTTTGCAAAGGCTCTTGGCGACAGGGGAGGAATCATGCGCTACGGCTCAGCTTTTATTCCTATGGATGAAGCTCTGGCGTTCTGTGCGCTTGATATTAGCGGCAGACCGTTTCTTGCATTTAATGCTGAGTTTCACGATCAGCGAATAGGCGGATTTGATACCTGTCTTACGGAGGAATTTTTCAGAGCGTTCGCTTTTAATTCGGGAATAACTTTGCATATAAGAAAGGAATACGGCAAAAACGATCATCATATCGCAGAGGCAATGTTCAAGGCTGTAGCTCATGCGCTTAAAGACGCGATGGTTCAGACCGGCAAAGGCGTATTATCTACTAAAGGAGTGCTGTAAATGATAGCAGTTATCGATTATGGTGCAGGCAATATTTTCTCTGTAAAAAATGCTTTGGACTTTATTGGATACGAAAACAGGCTTACTGATAAAAAAGAAGATATTGAAAATGCCGACGCTATAATTCTCCCCGGTGTCGGAGCGTTTCCGTGGGCAATGGAAAAACTAAAGGAAAGCGGACTTGTTGATACAATAAAAGACCAGTCAAAGAAAAAGCCTTTTTTAGGTATATGTCTTGGAATGCAGCTGCTTTTTGAAAAAAGCTATGAATTTGAAGAGTGCAGCGGACTTGGATTGCTCAAAGGGAAAGTTGACAGAATTGATGAGCCTGATCTTGTGATACCTCATATGGGGTGGAACAAGCTTGTGTATAATCATGATTGTCCGCTTTTTGACGGTTTAACTGATGATGAGTATGTTTATTTTGTTCATTCTTACAAAGCGTTCTGCGATGACAAGAATCTGTACGCTTACTGTGAATACGGTAACATAGTACCTGCTTTGGTATCTGACGGAAGGTATATTTACGGCGCTCAGTTTCACCCTGAAAAGTCCGGAAAAACAGGACTGAAGCTGCTTGAAAACTTTGCAGGACTGTCCTGGGAGGTAAAATAATATGCTTGCTAAAAGAATTATTCCCTGTCTTGACGTGCGTGACGGAAAGGTAGTCAAAGGCGTTAATTTTGAGGGTATAAAAGAGGTCGGAGATCCTGTTGAATATGCTTATGAATACAATTTGCAGGGTGCAGACGAGATCGTTTTTTATGACATAACAGCTTCCCATGAAGGCAGGGGGGTTATGCTTGACGTTGTCCGTGAAACAGCGAAAAAGGTATTTGTACCGCTTACGGTCGGCGGAGGAGTAAAAACTGTTGACGATATTCGCGATACTTTAAGAGCGGGAGCGGACAAGGTTTCAGTCAACTCACAGGCTGTTCAGAATCCTCAGCTTATAAAGGACGGCGCAGATGTATTCGGAAGCCAGTGTATATGCGTAGGAATTGATGCCAAAAAAACCTCATATAATAAATGGACGGTATTTATCAACGGCGGAAGAATAGATATGGGTATAGACCTTATCGACTGGGTCAAGCAAATCGAACAGCTCGGAGCGGGAGAGATATGTCTAAATTCAATAGATACAGACGGTGTACGAGGCGGATTTGATCTGCCAATGCTCAAAGCGGTTTGTTCGGCTGTAAAAATCCCGGTTATTGCAAGCGGCGGCGCCGGAAAGCTATCTGATTTTGCCGAAGCTTTCCTCGAAACCGACTGTTCGGCAGCGCTTGCGGCCAGTCTTTTTCATTTCAAGGAGCTGACGGTGCAGAAGGTCAAGGACGATTGCAAGAGCAAGAAGATTTTGGTGAGGTAAAATGCTGAAAAAATATAAGCGAATTTAAATCAGGGTCAAAACTGAAAAGTACAAGAGTATAAAAAATAAAACGCAAATTCTTATGTATTTACCTGATAAATATGTAATATTAGAAATGAATTGGTAGGTAGGAGTGATCTAATGAATTTTATTAAGAAGAATTGGTCAGGAATCACGCTTTGTTTATGTATTTCTGTTCCTGCGTGGTTTTTGGGAAAACTTGTTCCGGTTGTAGGAGGACCTGTTTTTGCAATTATTGCAGGAATGATCTTAACACTTTTCATCAAAGACAAAAACAATATCCAAAGCGGCATTACATTTACCTCTAAAAAGATACTTCAGTATGCAGTAATACTGCTTGGCTTCGGATTAAATCTTTCTACTATCCTGAAAACAGGAAAGCAATCTCTGCCGGTTATAGTATCGACTATAGCGACTTCTCTGATTGTAGCGTTTATTATACATAAGCTTATGAAAATCCCCTCTAAGATCTCAACGCTTATAGGGGTAGGTTCAAGTATCTGCGGAGGCTCTGCTATTGCGGCGACCGCTCCGGTAATTGACGCCGATGATGAGGAGATCGCCCAGTCGATTTCTGTTATATTTTTATTCAATGTTATAGCAGCTCTGATTTTCCCTACTCTGGGCGGAGCCCTGGGACTTACAAACGAGGGCTTTGGTCTTTTTGCGGGAACAGCTGTTAATGATACTTCCTCAGTAACAGCGGCGGCAACTGCGTGGGACGGAATTCACGGCAGCAATACTTTGGATACCGCAACGATAGTAAAGCTTACAAGAACTCTTGCTATTATACCAATTACGCTTGTTCTTGCGTTTATACGAATGAGAAGCGAGAAGAAAAATGCAGCTGCAGGCAGCTCCGGAAACAAAGTAAGCCTGAAAAAGATTTTCCCTATGTTCATTGTATACTTTGTGCTTGCTTCTGTAATTACAACTGTTGTTACGTCTGTCTTTGAAGGAAATTCTGCTGTACTTGATACGGCAAACAGCATATTCGGATTTTTGAAGGATCTGAGCAAGTTCTTTATTGTAATGGCTATGTCTGCGATCGGAATGAATACGAATATCGTAAAGCTTGTTAAAACGGGCGGAAAGCCGATATTTATGGGCTTTTGCTGTTGGGTGGCTATAGCCGCTGTAAGTCTTGGAATGCAGCATATTATAGGAATATGGTAGGAATTTTTATCACGTCGGGAAAATTATTTACGAGGACGATTATCAGGCTTCGGTTATTGACGAGCAGGGAAGTGATGATTCAACTCCAATGTTTATAACAACGCATTGGACATAAAAGAAGTATTAATTTTGACTAGCGAGATTAAGGAGAGAATATGAATCCGATTAAAATTGACATTAATGACCTTGACAAATATTTTGTCAAGTCTGAATTAATACCGGCAATAGCCTTTGACGTTGACACAAAAACAGTGCTTATGCTGGCTTATATGAATAAGGAAAGCCTGAAAAAAACTCTTGAAACGGGTTATACCTGGTACTGGAGCCGTTCAAGGCAGGAGTATTGGAACAAGGGCGCTACCAGCGGTCATTTGCAGAAGGTGATTTCAATTTACAGTGATTGCGACGACGATACGCTGCTTTTAAATGTTAAGCAGACGGGTTCGGCTTGCCACACAGGCTCGTACAGCTGCTTTTTTAATGAAATTTATAATGAGGAGAAAGAAAAATGACAGTATATGAGGAAATTTTTGAAGTGATCAAGGCTCGTAAGGAGGCTTATGAAAAGGGTGAAGCTCAGGAAAATTCTTATACCTGCTACCTGTTTGACAAGGGCGTTGATAAGATATGCAAAAAGGTCGGAGAGGAAGCCGCTGAAACAATTATTGCAGCTAAAAACGGTGATAACGACGAGCTTATGAATGAGATCAACGACCTGCTTTATCATGTAATGGTATTGGCGGCGAATCAGGGACTGGACTGGTCTGACGTAGAAAAGGTTCTTGACGAGAGAAATGAAAAAATAGGAAACTTAAAAAAATTCCATGAAGTAGATAAGAATACATAACTGCTAGAAGCATGTTTTAAGTCAGCCTGCACCGAGTTTTGAGCTGATTCTTTTATTTTAATAAAAAATCCGTCACACAAAGAAATAAAACTGAATAAGATGTAGGGAAGTAAAAAACATATTACTTTAGGTAAAAAGCTTCATTTTACATTATTAAGTCAGGAGGATTTTTTATGAGCGAATTTAAACAGAACGGCTGCTTTAAGGAAGCGGTATGCATTGAGGCAATGAGAGTGTTTGATTCTTGCTCCTCTCAGGACTGTCTTGAGGATCTGGAGGTATGCTTCAATTCCCCGGCGGATCAGGCGCTTATCAACAGTGCAAAGTTTATCAAATGTAAGTGTGTTGAGGTAATCAACACAACATTTCAGATCGACCCAGTACCATTTAACAAGGGATTCTTTACAGTAGATCTAACTTATACCTTTAAGGTTGATTTCGAGGTATATACCGATCCGTCTAAGAATCCGTGTTTGGTAAGCGGTATAACTACTTTTAACAAAAAGGTTATTCTTTTCGGAAGTGACGGCAACACGAAGCATTTCAATTCAGACGAGGTTTCAAAACCTGTTATCAGAGGCTGCTGTTACACCAATCTTCCCCGCGCCACGGTCAGTGTTGTAGATCCAATTTGTCTGGATACAAAGCTGCTTAACAAGTGTCCTCCGTGTCCTCCATGTCCATGTCCGTGTCCTCCTAAGGGAGATGACGCTGATAGTTCTTCACAGCAGCAGGGCTATGGAAAACTGGTGCTTGTAACAATAGGAATGTTTGCGATCGTTCAGCTTCAAAGAGCGGTTCCTATACTTATTCCTGCATATGATTACTGCGTTCCGCAGAAGGAATGTTCAACCAATACCGACAGTCCCTGCGAGCTTTTTGAGAAAATTAAGTTCCCTACAAGCGAATTTTTCCCTAAAAGCCTTGAAGGCGACGATATGCCCGGAGCTTACTGCGGAAAATTCACGTCGGAAGCTCATACCGATGATACAGAACCGAGTGAATATTAAATAGAACTTCAGACGCATGATTAATTTCATGCGTTTTCTTTTTATACTAAGATCGGTCAGCTAAAATAAAAACCTGGGCCTAGAATATACTAAAGCTCAGGTTTAAAAATATACCGTATTTAGGTTCAGTCTGCAATTATCAGCCGATCAAATTCCACATTCATCGTAATCCTTCCACTTTTCATAATGCGCCTTATCGTCAAGGTATTTGTATACGAATAAAGCGGTTGAAGCGATAACCAGGAGAAGAGTGCCCATTACTGCCCAGAATGACTTTTTCTGTGAATAGTTTGACATAAGAAAACATCCTTTCATTTTTACACATTATTTATTACTATAATTATACTACATACAGCCTTTTATGTCAAATGAATTTTTCTGAATAAAAATGAAGAAACTCCTCTAAACAAAGTCCGCTTTCACGAATAAACTCTGCGGTTTCTGAACCGACATATCTGTAATGCCATGGCTCATAGTCTATTCCGGTATAATGCTCTTTCATTCTTGGGTATCTTAAAATAAAACCGTACTTATGAGCGTTTGAGCAGAGCCAGCGTCCCTGAGGCGTAGTATAGAAGTTGTCTTCGGTATCGTCAGAAAGAGGAGTTGCAAAGTCAACGGCGAGCCCGCAGTTGTGTTCGCTGTGCCCTGATCTTGCAAGAGTTCTTGCTGTATCGTTAACAGCTTCCTCATAACTCATACCAGAGCCTATTCTCTGAGATATGCTCTTTTCCCATAGCGTCTGCTGATAATCGCAGGATCGATATGCTGAAAGCACCTTGATGCTTATTCCGTCATTCTCGGCGTTTTTCAGCAGAAGTTTGCATTGCCTGCAAGCCTGGCTTTCAAGTAACTTCCCCTGAACCTCTTCAAGAGAAATTGTTTTTTCAAAGTCGTCAGGTATAGGATTAAATTTATCTACCAGCATTAAGTAATCCATATGATCGCCCATGTGCAAGTTGATCTCGGTTCATGGGCTGTCCTCCTTTTCAAAAAATTAAGTATACAGATAAGCTGCTTTATTATATGCTTTGAAAAATAATTATGACATAGCGCCGGTTCTATTTTCATATAATTTAATGAAGCTTAAAGGAAAGGACAGGTTATATGGATTTAAAAAAGGTGTGTATAAGAGCGTTAAGCGTTATTTTAATTGTGTTTTTAATTCCGGTTGGTATCTGGGGCTACGGAAAAGCGGCGCCTTACCTAGTAAAGATCGCGTCCGGATCAGCGGGAATTACAATGGGAGATTACAATACTTTTAAATACAAAGGAGGGCTTTCATCAGCGGAAGAGGCTGTAAAAAGCGCATTCGAGCCAGTATCTGTAAGCCGTCAAAGCGCATGGGACATAGATATGGCGCCGCAGGAGCTTGAAATTCCTAGCAAAAGCGGAGAGATCCCTGTACCGAAGCCAAGCAAGGAGGTATTAAACGCTATACCGTATCCGGAGAATATGGAACACCATGACGGGGTTATTGAAAAGTATACCTATGGAGTTTATACAGGAGAGCAGTATTTTGATCTTGACGGAGGAGGACAGGTGAGAAACTGCACTGAGCTTTCAAATGACGAGCTATATTCGGAAAGTCTTAAGGACGTTGAATTTGTAATTGATAGTGACAGTAAAGAGCCGCAGGTACTTATATATCATACTCATGCAACAGAAAGCTTTGAACCGTATTCAAGAGATTACTATGACAGCTCCTTTGCCTGTAAAACTACAGATCCAGAAAAAAACATTGTAGCTGTCGGAGATAAGATATGCGAACAGCTGGATAAGGCAGGGATAGCTTATATTCACGATACTTTGGTGCATGATTATCCAAGCTATAACGGCTCTTACGAATCAAGCCGCGCAGCAGTACAGGAAATACTTAAAAAATATCCGTCTATAAAAATTGCTTTGGATATTCACCGTGACGGAATTGAAAGGGAGGACGGGACCCGCCTTGCTCCGGTTACCGAAATAGACGGAAGGGAAGCAGCTCAGATAATGATTATTTCAGGCTGTGACGACGGAACGATGAATATGCCCGATTATATGCAGAATTTCAGGTTTGCTTCGCTGCTTCAGTCATCCATTGAATCCATGCATAGCGGACTGACAAGACCCGTATTGTTTGATTATCGTTTTTACAATCAGGATCTGACTACAGGCTCTCTTCTTATTGAGGTAGGAAGTCACGGTAATTCGCTGGATCAGGCGCTGTACAGCGGCGAGCTGATAGGGGAGTCGCTTGCGGAGATATGTAAGAAGCTGTCATAGTTTTGTATAAAAAAGTAACTATCCGCAGAAAACGTAATTCTGCGGATAGTAGTAATTTTTTAGTCCGATATTTTTTTATATCAAGCAGTCTAATTCATCAGATCGTTCATTTCTTGAATCAATTCTCCGAACAGCTTCAATGCGTCGGAAACAGGTTTGGATGTCGTCATATCAACTCCTGCGCCTTTGAGAAGAGTAATAGGATCCTCTGAACAGCCGCCGCTTAAAAATCCGAGATAATCGTCAACTGCACTCTGACCTTCATTCAGGATACGCTGTGAAAGGGCAATTGCCGCAGAATAACCGGTAGCGTACTGATAAACGTAGTAGTTATAGTAGAAATGCGGGATCCTTGCCCATTCGAGGTCTATTTCATGATCAATTATAATATCATTTCCGAAATATAGCTCATTTAAAGCCCTGTACATTTTATTGAGTCTTTCGGCAGTAAGAGTTTCACCCTGAGCAGTAAGCTCGTTGATTTTAAGCTCAAATTCCGCAAACATAGTCTGCCTGTACAGGGTAGTTCGGAACTGCTCCAGAAAATAATTGATAAGATATGCCTTTTTCTTTTTGTCGGATGTGGTTTTAAGCAGATACTGCATAAGCAGCGCTTCGTTGCAGGTTGAAGCGACCTCCGCAACAAATATTACATAATCGCTGTAGGCAACAGGCTGATTTTTGTTTGAAAGATAGGAATGAATCGCGTGGCCCATTTCATGTGCAAGCGTGAACATACAGTTTAGCGTATCCTTGTAATTGAGAAGCACATATGGATGAACCCTTGCTCCGGCGGAATATGCGCCGCTGGTTTTTCCCTCGTTTTCATAGACATCTATCCAGCGTTCGTTAAAGCCTTTTTTCAGGATTTCAAGGTATTCCTTCCCCATTGGCTCCAAGGCTTTAAGAACGGTTTCCTTTGCTTCATTAAATGTGATCTTCATATCAACATCGGATACTATAGGCGTATACAGGTCGTACATATGCAGTTCATCAACGCCGAGCAGCTTTTGGCGCAGCTTAACGTAATCGTACATATAATCCATATTTTCATGAACAGCTGAGATCAGGTTATGGTAAACCTCCTCAGGTACTTCTGTACCGTCAAGCGCAGCGGCAAGTGAGGATGTATATTTTCTGGCTTTTGCATAAAACTGAACTGCCTTTATCTGCGCTCCCAGTGTGGCGGCACAGGTGTTTTTGTAGCCGTCATAGGTGTGATACATCGCTTCAAACGCAGATTTCCTCAGAACCCGGTCTGAGGACTGAACCAGCGGTATATAGCTGCCGTGTGTGACCTGATGAGTGTTTCCGTTCATATCGACAGCGTCAGGGAATTTAAGGTCGGCATCAGAGAACATAGAGTAGATATTTTCCGGTGACTGCGACATTTCGCCTGCAAGAGCAAGTATCTTTTCCTCTGAGTCTGATAGAATATGTTCCTTTTTGCTTCGTATTCTGTCTAGATTTTTTTTGTATAATTTAAGTTCTGGAGCAGCTTGATAAAAGCTGTTCAGCCTTTCTTCGTCTATTGAGATAAGCTCGGGAGTTTCAAAGCTTCCGGCAGAGTTTATCTGAACGTATGCGTTCATCAACTGTCCTACCATAGCCTGATATACAGAATTTGCAGTATCCTCGTCAGATCTCCTCTGAGCATAGTTGGCAAGACTGTCGCAGAGAACGGATATTTCATCTGAAAGCTTCATGAAATCAAGCAGTATTGTTCCGCTTTCGCCAAGCTTGCCTTTAAACTCTTTGATTTTTTCGGGAAGCTTTTGAAATTTTTCAAAATCCGCTTTCCAAGCCTCGTCGCTGGGGTATATATCCTCAAGCGCCCAGGTATATTTAGGATCTGCTTCGCTTCTTTTAGGTATTCTTTCCTCGTTCAATTTTACCTCTCCTTTTCAGTATATAAATATTTTGATTTGCGTTTAGTTTATAAGCAGTGATTTTCCATATATTGAAATACAGCAATTTATTCTGCTGTAATGCCCAAATACTCGTCTTTTGAAATAGAATAGCAGATTTCGTCCAGCATCGTTCCGTCATATCTCAGTTCTGACATTTTAAGAGTTCCTTCATACATAAAGCCGCACTTTTCAATAACTCTCTGCGAAGCTTTATTGAAAGGGTAGCAGTAGGCTGAAATCAGCTCCAGTCCTATGGTTTTAAAGCCGTATTCAATAACAGCCTTCGCCGCTTCGGTCATAAAGCCTCTGCAGTGATATTCTTTTCCCAGAGCATACCCAAGCATTCTTACCTTGTCATAGCTGCGTTTTTCATCATTGATAAGTCCGATCGTACCAATGACTTTGCCGTTTTCAGGCATAACGATCGCAAAGACTGAGGGCTGTTTCAAAAAAATATCAGGCAATAGTTTTTTTGTTTCCTCAACACTTTCGTGAGGCTTCCAGCCAGCCTTAGGGCCGATTTCCGGATCCTTTGAATATTCATAAATATCCTCGGCGTCATTTTCTGTTACGCTGCGGAGAATAAGTCTTTCAGTTCTTATTTCTGTCATATGCTTTGCTCCTGTAATCTTTGTTAATTATTATACCACAATCGTACAGTATATGCAATAGATAAGTTATTGATCTATGGTGATCCATTTAACAGTAATATTGTTGCTGTTTTGCCAAACGGTTAAGTTTAAGTCGACGGTTTAATAAAAAACGAAACGCCGTAAATCTTTACAGCGTTTTGTTTATTTATATCAGTTTATTGAAACATAAGCGGCAGGATTGAGATAATAACCCTGATAGCGGATCTCAAAGTGTAGATGATCGCCTGTGGAAAATCCTGTCGAACCCATATGACCTATGAGATCTCCTTTTTTTACAACATCGCCGACTTCAACGTCAACTTCAGTAAGATGTCCGTATAAGGTTATAAATTCATTACCGTGATCAATAATGATAAAGTTGCCGTAGCCGCCTCCGCAGCCGCAGGATTCTTCCTTTCCGTAGTCATGCTCGCAGGAGGTATTTGTGCGGATTACAGTGCCGCTCTCAGAAGCATGTATATCAGTGCCTTTTGCACCTGTTATATCAAGTCCGGTGTGATATGTACCCCAGCGTTCTCCGACTCCGGAGGATACATAGTAATGTCCCGGAACCGGCCATGCGAACTTGTACTGACATTCATCTTCAGAAATTTCCTGTCCGTCTTCTTCAAGTTTACCGTAGTATTCATGCAGCGATTCAAGTGCGGAATTTGCTGCTAGTTCTGCTGCTTCACGCATAGTATCATCGGACGAATCACCATAGCTTGATTTGAGTATTCCAGAAAGATCGGCCTCAAACTGCCGACGTTCCTCAAGGTAATCCTGATTTTGCTCCTCAAGTTTTTTCTTCTGATCCTGAAGTTCCTTTTTTGCTTTCTTACTTGAGTCATAAAGCTCGTCAAGCTCAGCTTTCTGCTTATTAAGCTCATCATACTGAGAATCGTATTCAGACTGTTTGTCTTCAAGCTCCTTCTGAGCCTTTTCGTACTCTTCTTTCTTAGCAATAAGATCATCGATCATCTGGTTATCATGACTTGCTACTCTTTTTACAAGCTCCATTCTCATAAGTATATCGTAGAAGTCATTGGAATTCAGAATAACGCTTGTATAAGATTCATCACCTGCCAAATACATTGCTCTCAGACGTTTTTTAAAATCGTCAACACCTTTTTCGATCTCTTGCTTTTTATTAGCGATAAGCCGTTTGTTCGTGCTTATTTCGATTTCTAGCTGGGTCATATAGGAATTGAGCACTTCTATTTTTTCATTTACTGACTTGATTTTTTTCAGTATTGCTTCCTGTTTTTCGGTTTCTTTTTTTATATCGTCCTGAGCGGCCTCAATTTCATTGTCAAGCCGTTCCTGTTCTTCTGAAATCTCCTTTAATCTTTCTGCATAGGATGTTATGTCAAAGGATTCCGATTCGGCGGTCGTAACTATTGCGGGCTGAGTAAAACTGTCTGAAAAAAGTCCAGCTCCAAGTGCGAGCGCCGCAGCAAACGCAGCAGTGCGTTTGAGCAAATTTGTTCTCAGCATAAATATTAAGACTCCTTTGTCATATGATCACAAACCCTGCATTTTCATGCAGGGCTTTTGGATCTATGTATTAAACGTAATCTGACGGATTCAGTGCAACGCCGTTGTGTCGTACTTCAAAGTGAAGGTGAGGTCCTGTAGAATAGCCCGTTGAACCTACAGTTCCAAGCACATCGCCCTGTTTTACCTGCTGACCTACGCTGACGGTAATTCCCTCAGAGTGTCCGTAAAGCGTCCACCAGCCGTTTCCATGGTCAATAATACAATATCTGCCGTATCCGCCTCCGCAGCCGCAGCTGCCGTTTTTACCATAGTCGTGAGGGCAGTAGTTTTCCACCCTGATAACCGTACCGTCAGCGGCGGCACAGATCTTTGCTCCTCTTATATTACTGGAGTAAATATCGATTCCGGCATGATAAGCGCCCCATCTCCAGCCTACTCCGTAGGAAATATGATAGAAACCGGGAACAGGCCATGTAAACATAGACTTATCTTCATATCCGTAATCATCGTTATTTGTGGAATTGTTATTATTGTTTTCTGTGCTTCCGGAATTAGCGTTTCCCGACGAGGAAGAACCGTTATTAGAAGGCTTCTGCTGAGCAGCCTCCTGCTTTTTGCGTTCTTCTTCCTCTTTTCGTTTCTTTTCTTCAGCTTCCTTTTTCTTTATAGCTTTTTGCTCTTTATAAAGCTTCTGAAGCTCTGCTTCAAAATTTTCCTGTTCTTTCTGCGCCTGCTTTTGATTTGCGAGGAAGGTTTCCTTATCCTGCTCAAGCTGGTCGATCATTGCCTGACTTTCAGCGTAAAGCACGTCAAGCTTATCCTTTTGCTCCTGCTGTTTTGTTTTCTGGGATTCAAGCTCGTTTTTATTTGTTTCAAGCTCCGCCTTTTCATCTTCAAGCGCTTTTTCGTCAGCTTCGTACTGCTTTTTCAGATCAACAAGGTTGTCTATCATACCGTTGTCATGATCGGCAACTCTTTTAACAAGCTCGATCTTCATGAGCATATCATAAAAGTCGGTCGCTCCAACGAGAATATCTGTATATGATTCGCTTCCGGCAACATACATTATTCTTATACGCTGCTTGAATTCATCGATCCCGTCCTCTATTTCTGTTTTCTTATTTGAGATCTGAAGCTCTTTCTGATCAATGCTTTCTGTAAGCTTGCCTATTTGTGTTTCAAGCTCACCTATGGAATCGTCAAGGGTAAGAATAGTTTCCTGTACCGTTTCTATCTGTTCTTCGATCGCCTTCTGATTTTCCTCTTCCGAAGAAATATCATCCTTTGTATCGGAAATCTTTTGGTCAAGCTCTTTTTGTTTCGCTTCAAGACCAGATATTTTTTCTTTTGCAGACTTGATACTGTCGGCGTTCTTTTTTGCCTCGCTGCTTGAGGCAAGAACTGTTCTCTCTGAAATAACTGCGTTTTTTCCGCCTGCAAGAACAGTAAAAGCGGTTATTACCGCTAATGAACACGCTAGCAGCCGTTTCATCAAACTGGTTTTGTTCACTTTTAAAATCCTCCGTAATTTCGGCGGAATGTTATGTATATATACCGCCTGTCAATTTTTACACATCTTTTTATGCTTGTTAAGCATAATATTTAAAACATAAGGCAGACTAATAAAACCCCTAAAAGTTATACAGCCTGCCTTAAAAGTTACTTGAAAAGCGGCAAAGCTCTGCCGCTGATCTGCGTTTATTCCCGATTATACTTTAAGATGTTTTCCTGCGCTTATTGAAGTACCGACCGCTCCGATCAGAGCTCCGACAGCCGCATAGGCTATAGTGATAGGCCAGAACATATCTTTGAATGAGTACAGGTTTTTAACTCCGAGAATATTCCACAGTTTAAAATCGTCGTTGAAAATATTATATACGCCTTCATAAGCGAATTTTGTCAGAACCAGCGCTCCGGCAGCAGCCAGAATACCTACGATCATTCCTTCAACAAAGAAAGGAATTCTGATAAAGCTGTTTGTTGCGCCTACATATTTCATGATATTTATTTCTTTACGTCTTGCAAAAACACTTGCACGGGTTGTGTTTGATATAATAATAAGACATACTATGATCAGCGCAAGCACGATTGCCGCGGATACGATAGTAAGTATCCTTCGTATGCTTATAAGCACATCTGCAAAAGCGGTAGGCGATTTTGTTGATTCAACATTTTCAAATGTATCTATCTGAGTAGTTGTTTCAGCCATCTTCTGAATATCGACAACAGTAAGACGGAAGGTGTCGGGAAGAGGATTATCGTCGGCATACTGAAAAAGTTCACGTTCCTCTTCACTCATATCCTTGATCATATTTTCCCAGGCGCTTTCCTTTGAATAAAACTCAAGGGTATTTACGTTCGGGATCTGTTTTATCTTATTTTCAAGCTCCTGAATATCAGAGTCCGTTATATTATCCTTTATCTGAACAACAACTTCGCTCTTATCTTCTATTCCGCCGATAATCCTGTTCAGATTTATTGACGCCAGTACGGAAATACCCACCATAAGCAGGGATACCAGCATAATACAGAATGAAGCGAACGACATCATACGATTGGTCCATATACTTTTAAGTCCCTGATTAACAAGGTACCTGAAACTGCTAACTTTCATTTGAACCTCCTATGACCTCGTCAAAAGCAATATTACCGTGATTGATATTAATGATACGGCCGCCGAAATAGCGCACAAGATCATGCTCGTGAGTAACCATAAGTATAGTTGTTCCGCATTCATTAATTCCTTTTAACAGCTCTACGATTTCATAAGATAGGGCAGGGTCGATATTTCCTGTAGGCTCGTCCGCAATAATAAGCTGAGGGTCGTTGACAAGCGCTCTCGCTAAAGCTACTCTCTGCTGTTCTCCGCCGGAAAGTTCTGTCGGATATGATTTTGCCTTATGAGAGAGTCCAACAAGACTTATAACGTATGGTACGCGGCTTCTTATGTATTTTGCCGGAGCGTCGATAACTCTCAGTACAAAAGCAACATTTTCATAAACCGTCATAGTAGGAATAAGCCTGAAATCCTGAAAAACAACGCCGATCGTTCTGCGAAGTGCAGGGATCTTGCGGCGTCTGAGCTTTTTTAGATTAAAGCCGTTAACGATAACCTCTCCCGATGTAGCATTGATCTCTTTAAGCACAAGCTTTATAAGAGTTGACTTGCCTGCGCCGGAAGGACCTACAACAAAAGCGAAATCGCCGTCGTTGATCTTGAGATTGATTTTATTTAATGCGTCGACTCCGCTTGAATAGGTAACCGACACATCCTTAAATTCTACCAAAGAAAATACACCGCCTTAATTGTTTGGAAGGAAAATAAATTCCTCCGTACATTAAGCTGTGAGCTCTTAGAATTTAACCGGATTAGCGGATAAATACTTTTTAACCATAAGTGCGATCTTAAAAATTATCGCATGGTCGAACTCTCTCAGGTCAAGACCTGTCAGCTTTTTGATTTTTTCAAGTCTGTACACAAGAGTATTCCTATGCACAAACAGTTTTCTTGAAGTTTCCGAGACATTAAGATTGTTCTCAAAAAACTTCTGTATCGTAAATAAAGTTTCATGATCGAGAGAATCTATCGAGCCTTTCTTGAAAACCTCTTTCAGGAAAGTTTCGCACAGCGTCGTAGGAAGATGATAAATAAGCCTAGCAATACCGAGATTATCATAAGATACGATAATTTTATCCGTATCAAAAACCTTTCCTACTTCAAGAGCGATCTGAGCTTCCTTAAAGGATCTTGCAAGATCGCGTACGCCCTCTACAACGGTTCCAATACCTACGTTTACACGGGTATAGAATTCTCCGCTGAGAGTATCTGAAATAGAGCGGGCAAGCTTTTCAAGGTCTTTCGGCTCAACTCCCGATGTTACCTCCTTGACGAGAACAATATCAGATTCTGTAATATTGAAAACAAAATCCTTATTCTTGTCAGGGAATAAATTCTGAATTACGTCATATGCTGATACGTCGTTTGAAGAGATAATCCTTATAAGAAGAACTACTCTTGAAGTGTCTGAGCTGAAATGAAGCTCTCTTGCTTTAACATGAACATCTCCGGGAAGAACATTGTCTAAAACAACGTTTTTGATAAAATTGTTTCTGTCGTATTTTTCATCATAATACTGTTTAATACTCGATAGAGTAATTGCGAGAATACTGGCGTATTTCGCTGCAACTTCGTCCGTGCCTTCTACAAAAACTGCGTAGTCGGGCTTCATATGAGCTCCGAAAGGCTTGTATGTATAGCCGTCGCGGACGAAAATATCATGTGAATCGCTCAGGTCAAGTGACACAAATTCGTTTGTAGTTCCTACCTGCGCCAGCTCCGAGCAGGCGATTATAGTTGCAGTATCGTCAATAACGCCGATAGTGCAGTCGATAGTGTCTCTCATCTGGTGGACCACGCTTTGAAATAATCTGTTGGACATAAGTTTTTCCCCTCTACCTGCAAATTTTAAGATCAATCATAATAAATTGTCTGCATACTGCTATTATAACAAAAAATGATCGGATTTGCAAGTGGTTTATAGTAAAAATGTTCAAAAAACTTCTCGGCGGTCAAATCGGGTAGTTAAGCCGCCTTAATATATTACAAATTGTAACATATTTTTCTTTGGCTTGTGTGAACTTTCTGTTAAATCGCACAAAACAAGGGTGATTTTTATTTAAAATAACCTAAAAGCCGCAGCTCACTGTTACTTTTTTGTAATTATTAAATTTTCTGTGAACTGTATTCTTCTGTCCGTTTTTTTACGCTTCAGGTTTTTTATAGGAATTTTATGTATATATAAGACTTGATATTTAAAAACTTTTCGTCATATACTACAAATTTATTTTTTCTGCACTCTATTGAAAAAACGCTGCGGTTATGATATAATCAAATAATATAATAGCTGCTGGAGGTATTTAACATGAAGCGGTATCTGGAAATTGGAAAAATTGTATCGGTATTCGGTTTAAAGGGAGAGGTAAAGGTAGACCCATGGTGCGATTCTCCCGAATTTATCTGCGGATTCGATACGCTTTATTATAAAAGCCTGACACCGATAAAAATTGAAAAAGCAAGACCGCATAAAAATATTGCTATCATTAAAATTGAAGGCGTTGATACGGTTGAAGAAGCTCAGAAGCTAAGAAACCGTATTTTGTATATGGACAGAAATGACGCTGAGCTTGACAGCGATTGTTATTTTGTACAGGATCTTATCTCTTTAAAGGCAGTTGACAGTCGGACAGGCGAAGAATACGGTATAATAACAAACGTTACCGAAACCGGAGCAAACGACGTTTATCATATAAAAACCGACAGCGGCAAAATGTATTATATTCCTGCTATTCCTGACGTAGTTAAGGATATTGATATAGAAAACGGTATAATGAAGATCATTCCGCTTGACGGGCTTTTTGATTGATTCTTGTTAAGGGGAGATTATGATGTTTTGCAGATATGAGGATGTTGAGCGCTTGGTGAAAACTTACAGCAGCAGTATGTTCTGCCTTATATATCCTAAGCTGCAAAGCAGAGATAAAACGCTTAAATGCATAGAAGGTGTATTTACAAGTTATATTGATAAGAGTCCCAAGCTGAGAAGCGAAAGAACTGAGCAGAAATGGCTTGTTCGGGAATTGAGAAAACAAAGCGGCTACAATGTGCTTGCCAATAGCTTTGACTCCGGAAAGCTAACCTTTATCGAGCTTGATAATATGCTGACAAGTCTGAGAATATATTACAGCAATGAGGGGAACAAGCCTAAAAAACACAGGTCTTATTTTATGGCTGTCGTTATAGTGTTACTGCTGTGTTTTATTCTTTCATTTGCTGTAGTCAAGGGTATAAAGCATTATAAGAGCGATGGATCTGAAGTACAGGAGCGTCTTAATAATAATATCAGAACTGCTGAACAGAAAATAAATGAGAGGGATATGAACTTATGCGTATTGATATAGCCACGCTGTTTCCCGATATGGTAGAAAATTATCTTAATGAAAGTATAATCGGGAGAGCAAGGGCAAAAAATATATTTACAGCACAATGCCATAATATAAGGGATTATACCCTTGATAAGCATAGGCGGGTAGATGATACGCCATACAGCGAGCGTCAGGGTATGCTTATGCAGTGCGAGCCTATTTACCGCTGCTGGCAGTCGGTATGCAATATGACCCGCTCTCAGCCGCATGTAATATATATGTCTCCGCAGGGAAAAAACCTTACCCAGAAAAGGTGTGTTGAACTTTCGCGGCTTGACAGCATATTTATATTATGCGGGCACTATGAGGGAGTTGATACAAGAGTTATTGAAAAAATTGTCGATGAGGAGATCTCGATAGGAGATTATGTGCTTACCGGAGGAGAACTGCCGGCGCTGGTGCTTATAGACAGTATTGTGCGTATGCTTGACGGCGTACTTGCCAGCTCCGACTGCTACGAGGATGAAAGTCATTTCAGCGGACTGCTTGAATATCCGCAGTATACCCGTCCTGAGGTCTGGGAGGGAATGAAAGTACCATCCGTTTTGCTTTCCGGTCATCATGCCAATATACAAAAATGGAGGCATGAGCAGTCGCTTAAAGCAACTGCGAAAAAGCGTCCCGACTTATTGAAAAATTATTCACTAAGTGAAAAAGATTTGGCTATTATCACTAAATCGGCAGATGAAAACGACAGCTGAGTTTCATAAAAAACGTTTTCAACAGTGAATTGTTAAGTGTTTTTGTACAGGTTGTCACAAGTGTTGAAAACTTATTGAACATATTGCACAAGATTGGTTGTTTCAAAAATCTTTATATGAGCAAAACAACAAAATCTTTGTTTTTTTCAGAGGTTTGGTAATAATTTGCGTTGACGGTTCAAGGGTTGTCCTGTATAATATAAATATTAAACAGGTAAATTCTATTTTTTATCCATTTATTTTGTTAAGTGGAAATTTTATGAATGGAGAGATATTTATGTTCGTTAAAGATGTAACAGTGCAGAATAAGGTAGGTCTTCATGCGCGTCCGGCGACATTCTTTATTCAGAAGGCGAACGAGTATAAGTCGTCGATCTGGATAGAGAAGGAAGAAAGAAGAGTTAACGCAAAGAGCCTGCTCGGTATCCTTTCTCTTGGTATTATCGGCGGAACAACGATCAGGATCATTGCTGACGGTTCTGACGAGCAGGATGCAGTAGAAGGTCTTGTAGATCTTGTTGACAGCGGTTTTGCTGAGGACGCAAGATAATTCTGTGGGTTTGAGTAAATTATAATATCTGAGGTTCAGCTTTAACGCCGAGCCTCATTTTTATTTTATTTTTTGTTTTAAAAGTAAGGATATATATCCGCCGATTGTATTATATTATGAAAGCTGAAAAAGACGTCATAGATCAGTTTGTGACCAGGGTAGTGCTTTGATAAGAGGGGTGAAGCAATGACTGAAACGGAATATAAGAGTATATCTGGCGATTTTGACAGTGTATATGATAGGTACTGCAAAATGATATATCGTATCTGCTATATATATTTTCCCGGCAGTCCCTGCGACGCCGAAGACGCAATGTCAGCGGTTTTTCTTAAATATTTAGAAAAAAAGCCTGTTATAGAAAGCCCTGAGCATGAAAAGGCGTGGCTTATAGTTGCGGCGCGCAATATATGCAAAAATATGTGCAGACACTGGTGGCGCAGAAACGAAAGCCTTGAAGATCATACGTCAGAATGCTCCAATGAAGATATATACAGTGATGAGCTGCTGGAGCTTGTTCTTGCTCTTCCTGAGAAGCAGAAAATGTGCATTTATCTTTTTTATTACGAGGGATATTCCTGTAAAGAAATAGGTGATATTCTCGGAATACGTGAAAATGCGGTTTATGCTAATCTGAATAAGGGAAGGAACAGGCTTAAAGAACTTATTGAAGCAGAAGGATAATGCCGGCTTTAATTTGAAAGGTCTGCATACTGAAAAGGCGGTGCTTTTATGGAACAAAAGAATAAAAAAATTTATGAATCGTTCGACAGAATAACCTTGACTCCAAGCATAAAAGAAAGAGTCAGGGCAAAAATAAAGGGCAGGACTGAAAGCAGCACAGAGGGCTCAGGAAGGGGCATAGTAGAATATTCGGTTTCTTCCGGAAAGACAGCCTTCCTCAGAAGCTCAGGATTGCGTAATGCGGCGGTTATCTGCCTTTGCGTTGCGGTTGCTGCGGTTTTTATAACTCAGGTCAGTCTGCTGAACGATCCTTACTCAGGAGATGAAACTGCTCAGCTGCCTGAGGCTTCAGACTCCTATTCTGACAACAGCGGTATAGAACCTGTCTGCGGCGATACTATAAGTCCGTGCAGTATTATTCCCGATAAAGTTTTTTCGCAATGCGGCTTCAGAAAGAAAAACTGCATAATATCCGCATATGGAAACGGTCTTTACAGAATTGACAACTCAACTGAAAATCCTCTTTTGTCAAGCACATTCGGCAATCAGGATATCGCAGTATATAACAGCAAAACCAATAAGGTAGTATTTCAGCATAACTCTTTTGAGAACAGCAGTGATGAAGCTCTGTATGTATTTAATTCAACTAAGGGTTTTTATGCATATTATTCAGCTGCGGACAAAAAAATAATAACGTATTATAACGCCGACGGAATAAAAAATGCCGAGTATGATCTAAGCGAATCCCTTTTTAATGGAACTGTTACTGATTTTTATTCTCCCGACGGCGGCAAGACCTTGTATATTGCTGAGAGTACTTTTATCGGAGCTGAAAATGATAGCGGACAAATAATTATTGAAGCGTCAGAATTAAAAAAGGCTAAAACGAATATTTATCAAATGAAAGCGGGAAGTGCAGAAAAAAAGACGGTTTACTCAGGAACGCTGCTCGAAAACAATAAGCTTTTTATAGGTCAGAACATTCGTGTATCCGAATCAGGCGTTATTTATCTGCAAAGCAAGCAGTTTCTTTATGACAGGAACTCTGATATTTATGTTTGCAGCGACGGCGTTTATATTAGTATGCTTAATGCTGAGGAGGGGGTAATTACAACTAGCTTTTCTTGCGATATGTCTGATATGTTTATTGATAAACTCGTTCTAAACGAAAATAATTTGATGTTCAGTTATTCCGGAAACTTCGGATATTTACCAGGCGGAATTTATACAGATTATTCTGATAAGCTTAAGCTGTATGGCAATAATACTCAAGAATTTGAAAGGCTTGAAAACCAAGGATGTTCCGTATCAGCTATAAATTTCTCAAATGACGGAAAATACACGGTAGAAGTATATTATAAAAATAATGATGATAAAAAAACAAAGGAGTTTATTATTTTGGTACTTGATAATGATTATGGAAATATCATATATAAGGAGCAGCTTGTCTGCGGTCAGCGAATGTTTTTTGTTGGTGCAACGATAGATCCGGAGAATGAAAGAGTATTATTTACCCTTTATGACAATCCTTCGTTTACTGATAAAAATGAAAATTGTTATCAGAACTATGTATGTGACTTTTTATAAGTGGTTATAAAACGTATAACAGCTTGTTTATATGCCTGCGGTTTCAGATATGACCGCAGGCTTTTTGCTCTTTACAGAATGTTTTTTAACCTGATCCATGAACTGTAACTTTGTACTTGCAATTTTGAGTAAAAAAGAGTAAAATATAATTGTACATTCACAATTTCCGCTCTGAAAACATAGAATATAAAAAATTAAGAGGGGTGTTTTCGGTGATCGGAATAATTATAGTTATCGCCGTATGCGTTGTTATAATAGTCTGTATGGCGGTGAAGAAGTATCTGTTTATACGCAGTCAGTGTGACAAGCCTGGATATATCGTTATACCATGTACGGCAATGACAAAAAATCTTGAAAAGACCGTACGCTCTTATTACTGGGAGGAGGTTTTTGAAAATGAAAACCTCGGGCGTGAAATCTTACTGGTCATAATGGAGAAAAGCGAAAATGAATACACCGCCAGACGATTGGCGCAGGAGTTTACAATTGTAAGCGCTGTAGATATATCGGATCTTGAGGATCATATAAAAAAGAGAACGTTCCGATGCGGTGAAATTATTGAATAAAAGTACATTGAATAAGGAATATAAAAATGGATAACTTAGAGAAAATACAAGGCGAGGTTGACAGTATAATATACCGAAATGACGATAACGGCTTTGCCGTACTTATGCTGAAATGGGAAAGCGAGCTTATTACTGTCGTCGGAGAGCTGGGAAATGTCGAGGAGGGCGAAGAGCTTGTATGCACCGGACATTTCGTAAATCACCAGAAGTTCGGTGAGCAGTTTAAGTGCGAGGTATGCGAGCGTTCTCTGCCGACTTCGCCGTCAGCTATAAGAAGATACCTTTCAAGCGGAGTTATCGGAGGAATAGGCGCAGTTCTGGCAAAGAAGATCGTAGACCTGTTCGGAGAGGATACTCTTCGTATTATTGAAAATGAACCCGAGAGGCTCGCTGAAATAGAGGGAATAACAAAGAAAAAGGCACAGAAAATATCAGCGGAGTTTAAGACTACCTTTGCGGTGCGTTCTCTTATGATATATCTTAATTCCTTCGATATTCCGGCGTCGGCAGGTATCAAGGCATGGAAAAGATGGGGAGATTCCGCTGAAGCGATGATAAGATCAAATCCATATGTGCTTTGTATTTACGGAATAGATATACCTTTTGTTAAGGCTGATCAAATTGCGGGAAAGCTTGACATACCAAGAGATTCAGACAACAGGATAAAAGCCGGCCTCAGTTGTGTTTTAAGAGAAAACGCTAATTCGGGACACACCTGTCTGCCGCTTGACAGATTTGAAAAAATATCCTGCGAGTTTTTGGGTATAAACAAAGAGCAGTTTCAGAATATTCTTGACGCACAGATAGAGGAGGAAAACCTTTTTTATTACTATAAGCAGAACCGTCCATTCGTTATGCTCAGGGATTTTTATAAGGCGGAGGATTATATAGCCAGAAGGCTTTCAGTAATGAGGGAATGCTCATATGACAATAAAATAGATTTTTCCGAGGTAATAGATATTGCAGAGGAGCAGAACGGTATCAGATACGAAGCGCTTCAGAGAAAAGCTATAAATCTGGCTTTATCACATGGTTTCCTGGTGCTTACCGGAGGCCCGGGAACAGGAAAGACCACAACGCTCAACGCTATCATTTCGCTTTATCAGCAGCAGGGCCTTAATGTTATGATAGCAGCGCCTACCGGGCGCGCGGCAAAAAGAATTTCCGACCTGACGGGATTTGAGGCAAAAACTATACATAGGCTTCTTGAAGTTAAATATTCAGACGGAGATACCCTCAGCTTTGTTCATGACGAAAACGATCTGCTTGAATGCGATGTTATGATAATAGATGAAATGTCAATGGTAGATTCCTGTCTGTTTGAGGCGCTGCTTAGAGCGGTAGGCATAACCTGTAAGCTTGTGCTTGTAGGAGATTCTGATCAGCTCCCGTCAGTGGGTGCAGGTAATGTGCTCAAGGATATAATCGAGAGCGGAGTAATGCCGGTCGTTACTCTGAAGGAAATTTTCCGTCAGGCTCAGCAAAGCGCTATTGTTACAAATGCTCATAAGATCGTAAAGGGTGAGCATATAGATCTGACGCAAAAGGATAAGGATTTCTTTTTCTTCCAGCGGCTTAATTATCCTGACCTTCAAAGTCTGGTGGTGGATCTATGCAAAACAAGACTACCTAATGCTTATGGATACTCGCCGACAGAGGATATACAGGTGCTTTCTCCTACCAGAAAAGGCCCGAGCGGAACCGTTGAGCTGAATAGGAAGCTTCAGCAGGAGCTTAATCCTCCTGCCGCAGGAAAATCAGAAATCAAAACTCCGCTTTACATATACCGAAAAGGCGATAAGGTAATGCAGACAAAGAATGATTACGATATTCTGTGGAAGAAAACCTTAGATGATGAGAAAACAGAAAGCGGAGCCGGAATTTTCAATGGAGATATAGGAATAATTATCGGCGTAAATAAGATCCTGAGAACAGTTACGATCGATTTTGAGGGCAGAGTAGCAGTTTATTCAGACGATATGCTGGACAACCTGGAGCTTGCGTATGCAGTGACAGTACACAAAAGTCAGGGAAGCGAATTTGACGCAGTTATCCTTACGATCTTCGGCGGGTTCGATAAGCTTTATTACAGAAATCTGCTGTATACTGCAGTTACAAGAGCCAAAAAGCTAATGATAATAGTAGGGTCGAAGAAGCGCGTGGAGTTTATGATAGACAATAACCGCAGAATGCTCAGGTATACCTGCCTTAAAAATATGCTCAAGGAGCTGAACGACAATGAAAGCGAAGAAATGCAGATTCTTGAATTGTAAATTTTGGCTTGATATGCTTTTTCCCAACCGCTGTCCCTGCTGCGGCAGGGTGATTCAGTGGGATAAGCTTTTATGCAGATCGTGCATGGACGATCTTCCTTATCTAGACGATACGCCGTGGCAGCTGAGATATTCTGATAAAACCGGAAGTTCCGTAATGATGTTTGACTACGCCGTTTCCGCTTTTGCTTATGAATCTCCTGCAATTGAGGGAATATATTCGCTTAAGAACGGTTACGGAATGAATTTTGCCGAATATGCCTGCAAAATTTTGTGCGATAAGCTTGAAAACGACGGAATGTGCAAAGCGGATATAATAACTGCTGTACCTATGTCGCGCAGAAAAAGGCTGGCAAGAGGATATAATCAGGCGGAGGTTATATCGGAATATCTGGAAAAAGCTCTGGATATTCCTGCGGATTTTTCTCTTTTAAAAAGAACCAAGGCAAGTCTTGAGCAGCATACGCTTCATTCTGCACAACGCCGTGAATTTGCCGATAGGATTTATTACATTGATCCGAAAGCCAATGATGTAAAAGATAAAACGGTTATACTATGCGATGATGTTTTTACAACCGGCGCAACTATGAATAAATGTGCAGAACTTCTGAAAGAAATGGGAGCGGCTAAAGTATACTGCGTTTCAATATGCTGTACTGAGAAAAAATTATCCGGCATCAAGGAATAATTTACAATAAAAAAGAAACAATAGCTGTAAAGGTTATATTTAAGCCTGCCTTTAAAATCCAAATGGAAAGAGGGTGAGGTTTCATGCCTTTGCAGTCAGAGCGGGCATGAACGGTCTATGGCAAAAAAACTCACGGTCAGGGAATTTAACGGTATTAAAAATCTGGTGTCTGTGCAGAACGATCTGATTTACCGCTTTGAAACTTATTCAAAGCAGGTAACGGAGCCTCAGCTGAGAGAAGCTTTTCAGAAGCTTTGTGCATCCGCTAAAAATCATAAGAGAAAGCTATTAAAAACACTGGAGGTTTCAGATGAATGAGAATATGAAGATAATTACTGACGCAAGAAAGCTTGTTAAAAATGCATCGCTGGAGCATTGCAATGCTTATAACGAGCTTTGCGGCTCTCAATGCTCAGAGGCAATATTATCTGTACTTGAGGGTGAAGTAAGAATGGCTTCTTCTCTTCAGAAGCTTGAACAATTTTTTACTAACGGTGAATCCGAACCTGCTGCAAATGAGTATGAGGTCAATAAATTCAGAAACAGCGAGGGAGTATAATTATTACAGCAAAGATACCGCACTAATACCGTCCGTCAAAAAGAAGTATGAGCAAATACCTAAAGGCTGTGAGCTGTAAACTGCGCAGCCTTTTTCTTTTTAGAACAATTTTGACGATCTGCTGCCGCTGATAATTTCCCCGTCTAAAATCTCAATGATCCTATCACACTGTTCTGCGATCTTCGGGTCATGAGTAACGATAATGACCGTCCTGCCCTGTTCGTTCAGCGACTTGAACAGCTCCATAATTTCCTTTGATGTCTTGCTGTCAAGCGCTCCCGTCGGCTCGTCTGCCAATATCATGCTCGGCTCGTTCACTATTGCTCTTGCAATCGCCACCCGCTGTTTTTGTCCGCCGGATAGCTTGT
>NZ_BAAHNZ010000008.1:0-125447 GCF_054655215.1 Hominimerdicola intestinalis | reverse complement strand
GCTATAAGGTACAGCAGTCAAGCGACGGAGGGAAGACGTGGAAGACTGTAAAGCTGGTAAAGGGATCAGAGGAGCTAAAGATCAGAGGACTAAAAAGGAATACCTCGTATAAATACCGAGCGCTAGCGTACAAGTCAAACGGAGGAGGAACGAACGCCTTGGGAGCATGGAGCGGAGTAAAAACCGTCAGGACGAAGAAATAACTGAGAAGCCTTAGACCGCTTATTTCGGCAGATCGTAAATGATAACAAGCATAAGAATGTAAATTTGAAATATGTAGGGAGGGAGCGCAATGGATCTGTCACTAAAACTAAACGCCAGGCTTCAGCCAATACATAGATTTGAGTTGGAAGACGCTCTGCAGGAAATATTGGAGGAAAAACGGCTGGGTGAAGTCACCGGTGGAGGTACGGCTCAAAAGCCTGACGGGGAAATTGCATATTGCGAAATTGATATTCGTTTGTTCAGTAGCGAGACAGAGTGTGTAAAACGATTGGTGGAAGCGCTAAACAGAATAGGTATTCCCAAAGGTTCTGTTTTACAAGGCTCACAGACGGAGCTTGAATTAGGAATGCTGGAGGGATTGGCGTGCTATTTAAACGCCATTGATCTGCCTGCTGAAACTTACCGCACCTGCGATATAAATTATGTAATTGAACAAATGGAACACGCAATAGAAGGGATAGGAAGATTATATAGCTATTGGGAGGGAGATACATATACTGCCCTTTATTTCTACGGAATATCTTTTGCTGAAATGAAGAAAAAGATAGCGCCGTTTATTGCTGAATATCCCTTATGTCAGAAATGCCGTATAGAACAGATCGCTTAATTACCGTGTTTGTTATTGACTGACCGATATTTGAGCCTTTCTGTAACTCAGGCAGGATAAGACGGCTGAAAACGCTATTTCTATTATAACAACAAAAAACCTCCGCTCTTAACAGAACGGAGGCTTTTTGAGTGATCGCTCACTTTATATTATTATATGATGGAGAAAAAATAATATGTGGTCGGGACTTCAGGTATGTCTTTGCATATGCATTCAAGACTTATCGGCTCAATACCCGTTGCCGTAGGATTTCGCGTGTCGCTTAACCCTCGCGGCTCAGGCGTCCCTCTAACCTGTTGTTTATATGATACCCGTTCAATGTGACAGCTATATGACAGACGGCTGAAAAACGGAGGAGTATTTGCGGCTTACGGTAATATTATACGTTAATCAATTATTTATAATTTTTTGTTGGCAAACAGATAAAAATATGATATAATTATAAAGTATACATGATTATTAATGAAAGGCTGGTTATATATAATGAGAGCAGTAGTTACAGTTATTGGCAAGGATGCGGTTGGTATTCTTGCAAAGGTAAGTGCAAAATGTGCCGAGCATAACGCAAATGTAATAGAGGTTACTCAGTCGGTGCTTCAGGATATGTTCGCTATGATAATGCTGGTGGATATTTCTAAGCTAAGCTCTGATTTCTCTCAGATGGCGGACGATCTGACCGAGCTGGGAGATTCAATGGGTGCTAAGATCCATACAATGCATGAGGATATTTTTAATTGTATGCACCATATCTGATTTGAGAGGAATGTTTTATAGATGATAAATACATACGATGTGCTTGAAACGATACGAATGATACAGGACGAGTGCCTTGATATACGAACTATTACAATGGGCATTTCGCTTCTTGACTGTATAGACAGCGATATTGACAAGGCCTGCGATAAGGTTTACAGGAAAATTACTGAAAAGGCAAAAAACCTTGTATCCGTAGGCGAGGGGATTGAAAAGGAATTCGGTATCCCGATAATCAATAAGAGAATTTCGGTTACCCCTATCGCTATCGTTTCCGCCGCCTGCAAATGCTCTCCCGTACCTTTTGCAAAGGCTATGGACAGAGCCGCTAAGGACGTCGGCGTAAATCTTATAGGCGGTTATTCCGCATTGGTTCAGAAAGGATTTTCTGCGGGAGATACTGAGCTTATAAAGTCAATTCCGGAAGCCCTCAGCTGTACCGAGAGAGTATGCTCCTCGGTCAACGTCGGCTCTACTAAGACAGGAATTAATCTTGACGCCTGCAAAATGATGGGTAGGATAATTAAGGAATGCGCCGAGAGGACTGTGGACAGCGCCTGCTTCGGAGCGGCAAAGCTTGTGGTTTTCTGCAACGCCGTTGAGGATAACCCCTTTATGGCAGGAGCTTTTCACGGCGTAGGAGAGCCTGACTGCATGATAAACGTAGGAGTTTCAGGTCCCGGAGTTGTAAGAGCGGCTTTGAGAAAATACCCTGACGCAGATATTACGCAGATCGCCGATGTAATAAAGAAAATATCATATAAAATAACAAGGGTCGGCCAGCTGGTAGGCGTTACTGCTTCTGAAAGGCTCGGCGTTCCGTTCGGAATAGTAGACCTTTCGCTTGCTCCTACTCCGGCGGTTGGAGATTCCGTTGCGCACATTCTTGAAGAGATAGGACTTGAAAAGTGCGGAACTCACGGAACGACTGCGGCTCTTGCACTGCTCAACGACGCAGTTAAGAAGGGCGGAGTTATGGCCTGCTCCAGAATAGGCGGACTTTCGGGAGCGTTTATTCCGGTTTCAGAGGACGCAGGAATGATTTCTGCCGCAAAGGCGGGTACGCTTTCAATTGAGAAGCTTGAAGCTATGACCGCTGTCTGCTCGGTAGGTCTTGATATGATCGTTGTTCCCGGTGATACCGAGCCGGATACGCTTGCGGCAATTATTGCTGATGAGGCGGCTATCGGAATGGTAAACTGCAAGACCACTGCCGTAAGGGTTATACCTGCCGTCGGAAAGGACGTAGGCGACGAGCTTGACTGGGGAGGTCTTTTCGGCTGCGGTCCTGTTATGCCGCTTAAAAAGGAATCGCCCTCTAAGTTTATCAACAGGGGTGGACAGATCCCCGCTCCGCTTCATTCGCTAAAGAACTAAGCTTCGGCGGCCGCCGTTATTTGCCTGCGTCAGGGCGAATCAATACGGGCGGTCGCTTTTGTATCTGAGTGATACCGAAAAAACCATACAGAAGGAGAGGACAAAAATGAACTTATGTATAAATACCGGATTTACCGACAGGCTCTCATTTGAGGAAAGGCTAAGGCTGATAAGAGAAGCCGGCTTTGACAGCGTAATGATGAATTTCAAAACTCCCGCTGAGTTCCGCAGCGAGGTTGATATTATAAGAAAAAACGGTCTTAGGATCGAAAATATGCACTGTCCTTTCGGAAACGGTATGATGAACCGGCTTTGGAGTGATGAAAATCCGGCTCAGACACTTATGCTCATTCATTCCGCAATTGACTGCTGTTCGTTTTACGGTATTAAAACCCTCGTTGTTCACCCGTCGGACGGGTTCGAGCCGCCTTCGGTATCTCAATGCGGTCTGAAATATTTTCAGGGGATAGTAAGCTATGCCGAGAAGAAAAACGTTAGGACGGCCTTTGAAAATATTCAGCGGCCGGAATATCTTAAAACGCTTTTTGAAAGGCTTCATGGCGGAAATATCGGCTTTTGCTTTGATACGGGACATGAAAACTGCTTTTCAAAGGGAACAGATATGCTTTCCGAGTACAGAGAAAGGCTCTGCGCTCTGCATATTCACGATAATAACGGTGAGGCTGACAGTCATCTTATTCCGTTTGACGGAAATATTGATTTTTCAGAAACGGTAAAAAAGCTGTGCGCTCTTGATTACAGAGGCGCCGTCTCACTTGAGGTAATGACGGACAAATCAAGGCTTTACGACGCTCTTACACCGGAGCTTTATATAAAAAGGGCATATGCGGCGGCGAAAAGGCTTTCCTCGTATTTTAAAGCCGAAAAGGAGAATGACCAATGAATTCAAGGATCCTGACAGATATGCATACTCATACCTCCTTTTCGCCGGACGGTAAAGATTCATTGGAGCAAATGCTTGAAAGAGCGGCAGAGCTTGGACTTTCGGCGTACGCAGTTACAGATCACTGCGACTGCAATTACTGGTATTCGTCTGAGCGCTATTCCAAAGCCGCAGAAGAGGATTCTGATATGTTCGGAGCAGGAAAATACTCGGCAGAAAGTATCGAGGCTCAGTATAAGCTTAAAGAAAAATATGAGGGCAGACTGAATTTCCTATGCGGTATCGAGCTGGGACAGCCTTTGCAGGATATTGAAAATGCTGAAAAAACAGCTTCCGACAAACGTCTTGACTTTATAATAGGCTCTCATCATCAGAATAAGGGCAGTAAGGATTTCTATTTTCTGAGATATAATGAAATGCGGGAGGATGATATTTATTCACTGCTTGACTCGTATTTCGAGGAAATGCTTGAAATGTGCAGGTGGGGCAGATTTGACGTTCTGGGTCACCTTACCTATCCTCTGCGGTATATTGAGGGAGATTACGGAATAAAGACTGATATGAACAGGTACGGTGAAATAATCAGAGAGATATTCAGAACGCTTATTTATTCCGGAAAGGGTATAGAGATAAATACCTCGGGTTTAAGGCAGAAGTATAAAAACACTTTCCCTGATCTCGGGTATATAAGGCTTTATAGGGAAATGGGCGGAGAAATCATTACTGTAGGCTCGGACGCTCACAGAGTATGCGACCTTGCGGCAGGAACGGAAGCAGGGATACAGGCGGCAAGGGAAGCAGGCTTTGAATATCTGGCATATTTCAGGGAAAGGAAACCGCAGTTTATAAAGCTGTAAAACATTCAGCTGCATAATATAGGTGAAACGAGTAAAACTTATTTATTTTCCCGCTTGCAAAAAGAATTACGGCGTGCTATAATAGTTTTTACAGATTATAAAAAACGGCGTATGCCAAAGGGAAAGGAAATTCGATGACGAAGTTTTGGAAAAAGTTTGCGAATATAGTTTTTTCACAGCGAACAACTATTATTCTGCTGCTGCTTGCGCAGGTTCTTTTTCTGCTGTTTACATTTTTTCAGCTCAGCGAGCATTCCAGTGCGATCTATTATACTTTTACTGTTCTCGGACTTGCGCTTGCGGTATATATTCTTAATAAGCCTGAAAATCCCGCATATAAGCTGGCATGGATAATACCTCTGCTTGCAATACCCGTATTTGCGACGATTGCTTATTTTATCCTGTCAAATCAATACAGTACGAAAAGAGTACGCAACGCTCATATAAAAAAGTGTGCCGGAACAAAGCCTTTTTTAAGACAGGATCAGGATATTCTTACCGAGCTTAATATAGAGGACAAGAACGTATATCACCTTGCAAGATATGTTGATAAATACGGCGGATACCCTATCTATAAAAATACTACGGTAGAATATTTCAAGATAGGCGAGGAAAAGTTTGCCGCTATGGTAAGAGAGCTTAAAAAGGCTGAACATTTTATTTTTCTTGAGTATTTTATTATAGATCAGGGGGAAATGTGGAACGAGATCTATCAGATACTGGAGCAAAAGGCAAAGCAGGGAGTAGACGTAAGACTGCTTTACGACGGAATGGGTTCTCAGCATCTTTTGCCTATGAGATATGATAAAAAACTGGAAAAAGCCGGGATCAGATGTCATGTATTCAATCCCTTCAGACCCATGCTTTCTTCAATACAGAATAACCGCGATCACAGAAAGATCTGTGTTATAGACGGCCATACTGCGTTTAACGGAGGCGTCAATCTTGCAGACGAGTATATTAATCGTAAGGAACGCTTCGGACACTGGAAAGATACGGCTGTAATGATAAAGGGCGACGGAGTCTGGAATTTTACTATGATGTTTTTGCAGATGTGGGAAATAGTTGACGGCGAGGGACTGGCTTCTGATTATGATCAGTTTTTGCCGGATGATACCGTTCAGATACCAGAAAATGCGCCGGGATATGTTCTTCCTTACGGAGATTCCCCCCTTGATACCGAAAACGTCGGCGAGCTTGTATACCTCGATATTATCAACAGCGCCAGGGATTATGTTTATATTACAACGCCCTATCTTATACCGGATAACGAGATAGTAACTGCGCTTGGCTATGCGGCTAAAAGCGGAGTGGACGTTCGTATAATTACTCCGGGTATACCCGATAAATGGTATGTCAGATCTATCGGAAAATCCTATTACAGCGAGCTTATCGCTCTGGGGGTAAAGATCTATGAATACAACGGCTTTATACATGCGAAGAATTTTGTATCAGATGATAAAACTGCGGTCGTAGGAACGATAAACCTTGATTACAGAAGCCTGTATCTTCACTTTGAATGCGCTACCTATATGTACAAGGTTCCGGCAGTTATGGACGTAAAGGCTGATTTTCTTAATATTCTCGAGAAAAACTGCGTAGAGATAACCGTTCAGGACTGCGCTTCGCGTTCTCTGTGGAGCAGAATGGTTTCGGCGGTACTCAGAATGTTCTCTCCTTTGCTGTAAATAATAATTCGGGCAGCTGTCCTTTTGATAAGGATCGCTGCCCGTTGTTTTTAATCTATTCTGTTTTTTGCAATTACCTCTGCAACAAGGTTTGAAGGAAGCTGCTCGTATCTGATATGCTCGAAGGTAAATTCGCCTCTTCCCTGAGTCATCTGTCTTAGGGCAAGGGCAAAATCCTGCATTTCAGCTTCCGGTACTTCGGCGATGATCTCAGTATAGCCTTTTGCGTCCGAAGGGTTCATTCCAAGAACGCGTCCTCTGCGCTTATTAAGATCGCCCATGATATCTCCGGTATTTTCATCGGGAACGAGAACGCTGAGAGAGCCGATAGGTTCAAGCAGCGTAGGCTCAGCCTGAGGCATTCCTTCTCTGTACGCAATAGAAGCGGCTGTTTTGAACGCCATTTCAGAGGAGTCTACAGGGTGATATGACCCGTCTACAAGGATGGCTTTAAGACCTACTACAGGGAAACCTGCAAGAACGCCTTTTTTAACGCTTTCCTGAAGCCCCTTTTCAACTGCCGGAAAGAAGTTCTTGGGAACTGCGCCGCCGAAAACCTTTTCCTCAAAGATAAGCTCATCTGAAACGCAAGGCTCGAATTCGATCCAGACATCGCCGAACTGACCGTGTCCGCCCGACTGCTTTTTATGTCTGCCCTGAACTTTGACCTTTTTGCGTATCGTTTCTCTGTAAGCGACCTTGGGAACAGTAATGTCAACGTCAATACCGAAATCACTTTTCAGCTTTCCGGCAACTGAATCCAAATGCAGTCCTCCTAGGGTGCTGAGTATCATTTCGCCGGTATTTGGATCCTGCTTGTAGGAGATCGTCAGATCTTCCTCAAGAAGCTTTGAAACAGCTCCGGCTATCTTGCTTTCATCTCCCTGTCCCTTAGCCTTAACTGCCATTCTGTAGCAGGGCTTCGGAAACTCTATTGCAGGGAATTTTACAACTCTGGAAGGGTCGCATATCGTATCGTTGGTATTTACGTTCATCTTCATAGCGGCGGCAATATCTCCGCAGACCGCACGGGTAATTTCAGTCTGCTTTTTACCCGTAAGGCTTACAAGCTTACCAACTCTTTCGGTATTGCCTGTAGTTGCGTTGACTATTTCCATATTGGGGGAGATAGTTCCCGAATATACCTTCATAAATGACATTTTACCGACAAACGGGTCTGCTACGGTCTTAAATACGAATGCTGACAGAGGAGCGCTTTCGCTGCATTCGATCTCCACAGGCTCGCCCTTTGCGTCAACGGCTGTGATCGAAGCGTTCTCAGCCTGGTTAGGAAGAAGCAGGGAAATTTCCTTCAGCAGCATATCGACACCTGAAAGATCGGTTGACGAAACACAGGTTACCGGAGTAATTATACCCTCGTTCATTCCCTTGTGGATTCCGTCTGTCAGCTCTTTTTGCGTAAACGGTTCTCCTGAGAAAAACTTTTCAAACAAGGCTTCGTCGGTTTCTGCAACTGCCTCAGAAACAGCCTCGATAAGACCGTCTATACGGTATTCCATTTTTTCGGAAACTTCTGAAGTAGGCATTTCCGTTTCAACGGCGCTGCCCTTATCGTCGTATTTGTATGCTTTCATTTCAATAAGGTTTACATATGAAACGATTTTTCTGTCGGCTATAACGGGAACTACAACGGGACATACTGTAGGGCCGAACTCTGCCTTCAGCTGGGTCAGAACGTTGTTGAAATTTGCGTTGTCGTCGTCAAGCTTTGTTACAACGAACATAGTAGGCTTGCCGTATTTTTTGGCGGTATCGTAAGCCTTGCGGGTTCCGACCTTTACGCCTGATTTTCCGGAAACGGTAATAATAACCGAGCCGCCTGCATAAATTCCCTCTGTCATTTCTCCGGCAAAATCGAAAAGCCCCGGGGTATCGATCAGATTTATCTTAAAGCCGTCTCTTTCAAATGACGATAGTGAAGTGTACAGCGAGCATTTTCTCCTGATTTCCTCAGCCGTAAAATCGGATACGGTATTTCCGTCGGCGATCCTGCCAAGTCTGTCGGACGCCCCGCTCTTATATAGCAAAGCCTCGGTCAGCGATGTTTTGCCCGATCCGGCGTGACCTGCAATGGCAATATTTTTGATTTCAGTGCTGTCGTAGTTTTTCAAAACAGTTCTCTCCTTACGTTATTCTATTTGCAGATTATGTACTAATTACACAATAAAATTCAAACTGCATGGTATAATTATATACTATTTTCACATAAAACGCAACCCCTAATTTAAAAAAATCTTTCGTTATTATGAACAAAAAATGGGTATACCTTAAAGCAATATGCATAACAAGGTATTATTTATGAGGGCGTATGCCTTATATCGCAGTATAGTAATAGTAAATTAAAGCAGTATTATAGTATCATGCAATAGCGGAGGTAAAAATTTCGGCTTAATTTTTGTATAATTTTTTCATAGGTAAACTATTGTTTTTAATTAAAGAATGTGTTATCATAAATAACGAGATTGTTTTTTTGGGAGAATGAATGTTGTCTGATAAAAAAGGAATTGCCGGTATTCTGGCAAAGTATGTTTCGCTCAGTATACTTGGTATGCTGGGAATTTCCTGCTATATTATAGCCGATACTATTTTTATAGAGCGCGCAAAGGGTGCAGATGGTCTGGCGGCGCTTAATTTTGCGATACCGATGTTTAATGTAATGAACGCCGTGGGATTGATGACCGCAGTAGGCTGGTCTGTCAGGTTTGCCGTACAGAAGGGCGCCGGAAACGATAAAAGCGCAGACAGGACGTTTACACAGGGCTTTAAGTTTGCGGTTTTTGCAGGACTTGTTTTTGCGGTGATCGGTTTTTCGTTCCCCGATACTTTTGCCTCTGTTATGGGCGCAGGCAGAGGAACTGAAATCCACCGCCTTGCTTCACAGTATCTTAAAGTGCTGCTGAGCTTTTCGCCGCTGTTTATGCTTAACGCTCTGGTATCCTGTTTTATCCGCAATGACGGAGCTCCTCAGCTTGCAATGGCGGCAACGGTAGTCGGAAGCCTTTCTAATATACTGCTCGACTATATCTTTATTTTCCCTATGAATATGGGTATGTTCGGAGCAAGCCTTGCTACAGGCTTTTCTCCATTGATAAGTCTGTGCGTAATGTCGCTGTACTTTATAAAACGCAGAAACAGCTTTCGCTTTACAAGGGGCAGGACATATATCAGGGACGGCTTGAAAAACTGCTCTCTTGGTTTTTCAAGTCTGCTTGCGGAGCTTTCGTCAGGTATAGTCGTTTTCTGCTTCAATACGGTAATAATGAAAATCGAGGGAAGCGACGGAGTTGCGGCTTACGGAATAATAGCAAATACTGCTATTGTGGCAACGGCGGTATTCAACGGTCTTGCTCAGGGAATGCAGCCGCTTACCGGAAGATTTTACGGAGAGGGGAAAACCTCTTATGTAAAACGCTGCTATCGTATGACTGTATTAACAGGTGTATGCATTTCCGCTGTGATTTATGCCGTGGTTTTCCTGTTTACAGACGGTATAGCTGCAGCCTTCAACAGCTCGGGAGATCCGGATATCGCACGGCTCGCCCATAACGGTCTGAGGCTGTATTTTCCTGCGTTTCTGCCTCTGGGCTTCAATACGGTAACGGCGATGTATTATGCCTCGGTAAATAAGGCGGCGCCGTCGCTTGCTGTATCGGTTATAAGGGGTCTGGTGCTTATAGTTCCGGCAGTTTTTATTCTTCCGTATCTGTTGGGAATGAACGGAGTATGGGTATCGCTGTTTACGGCAGAAACATTAACTGCTCTGGGAGTAATAGCCTTTACCTTTATAAGGCAAAAAATCAAATTGAAAGAGTGTATTAAATATGAGTGATCACAAGACCGGATTTTCAAGCAAGCTGGGATTTATTTTCGCCGCTGCCGGCTCTGCGGTGGGACTGGGCAATATCTGGCGCTTTCCTTTTCTTGCGGCTAAGTACGGAGGAGGTATCTTCCTGCTTGTATATCTGATCCTTGCCGTTACCTTCGGCTTTGCGCTGATGGTTACGGAAATAGCTATAGGAAGAAAAACAGGCAAGAGCGCGGTAGGAGCTTTTTCGGCGCTGAGCAGGAAGTTTGCATTCGTCGGCTATATTGCCTCGGCAGTTCCTATGATAATATTTCCATATTACTGCGTGATCGGCGGCTGGGTAATAAAGTATCTTATGGTATATCTCTCGGGAAACGGTGCCAGTGCTGCCGCAGACGATTATTTCAGCAGCTTTATCGGTTCACCGGTCTCTCCGATAATTTTTACTGCGGTTTTTATATTTCTTACCGCTGTAGTAGTTCTTTTGGGAGTTCAGAAGGGAATTGAAAAGGTTAGCAAAATTCTTATGCCCGTACTTATTGTAATATCCGTCGGAATAGCCTTTTACAGCCTTACGCTTGACGGTGCGTGGGAGGGCTTTCTTTACTATGTAAAGCCGAATTTTGCTGACTTTTCTATAAAAACCGTAGTTGCGGCTATGGGTCAGCTGTTTTATTCAATGTCGCTTGCTATGGGAATAATGATTACCTATGGCTCTTATATGCGGAGGGAGGATAATCTTGAAGGCTCGGTCAGGCAGATAGAAATTTTTGATACAGCCGTTGCTTTTCTTTCGGGAATGATGATCGTTCCGGCGGTCTACGCATTTTCGGGAGGCGATAAGGAAGCCTTGAATCAGGGCGCAGGTCTTATGTTTGTTACACTTCCTAAGGTTTTCTCCACAATGTACGGAGGAAAGATAGTCGGAGCGGTATTTTTTATTCTGGTCCTGCTTGCGGCGCTTACCTCTGCGATCTCACTGATGGAAACAATAGTGTCTATATTCAGCGATAAGCTGAAGGTAAAGCGCTGGGTGATCTGTGTATGCGTAATGATAATATCTGCGGCAGTAGCTGTTCCGTCGTCGCTCGGCTACAGCATTTGGTCTGACTTTACTCTGCTGGGACGTTCTATCCTTGATTTCTTTGATTTTATCAGCAATAATATAATGATGCCGATCACCGCTCTGCTTACCTGTATTTTCGTAGCATTTATTATAAAGCCTAAAGCAATTGAAGAAGAGGTCGAACGCTCTGAGAAATTCAAGTCGAAAAAGCTTTACAGAATAATGATTTCGGTCGTTTGTCCGATTTGTCTTATTATAATTCTTATTTCTTCGATAATAGGTTATGTATAAGAATTTAACAGCTGCTTTGCAAGGTATTGATAAATAAAGCAGACGGACACCGGCCTTTCTGCTATAACGGCAGTATCCCGTTATAGCAGAAAGGCCGGTGTCCGTCTGCTGTTTTTATAAAATCAGTTAATCAGTTATAGATCCCCGCCGCCGTTGTGTTCCGGTACGGATCTTTTTACGCTTACTTCACCTGAGGAAAGCGCCTGTTCAGAGCCGTCTCCGAAGCTTACCAGAAGTCTGGCTCTGTCATCTATTCCGAGGACTCGGCAGGGCTTTGCTTCATTTTTAAACAATGCATAAGCGTTTTTTCCGATGAGCAGGGAGCGTTTGCGGTATTCGTCCAGCGTTTTTTCGGACATAAATCCGTCAGGAAGCGCTGAAAGCTCTCTTAGAATTTCTGCGGCAAGACGGTTTCTGAGGTTGCCGATTTTCCTGCTGCTGAATATCGAGGTCGCTGTATCTGAAAGTCCGTCTGGGAAATCGTCCTCAGGAGGCGTTATATTTACGCCTATCCCAAGAACAGCGTATTCAAGACCTCCGCTTTCAAAATCGATAGCGGCTTCCGTAAGTATACCGCAGACCTTTTTTTCGTCCAGGTATATGTCGTTGACCCATTTTATCTGAGCAGTCCGCTGGTGATCACAGCAGGTTTCGATCGCTCTTGAAACCGCTACCGCCGCCGACGTAGTAATAAAAAGTGCGTCCTCAACGTTCATGTGCGGCCGCAGTACAACAGAAAGATATAATCCGCTGTCGGGAGGCGAATAAAAGCTTCTGCCGAGCCTGCCCTTTCCCGCGGTCTGCTGCCGTGCGATAAGAACATAGCCTTCCGGACAGCCCTGCTGTGCAAGCTCTTTTAATACGGTATTTGTTGAGGTCACGCTTTGCTCAACGTTTATTATATAATCAGACTGTCCCAAGATCGCTTCTATCCCCTGAACCGAAAGACTGCTTTCATCAGCAGGAATACAGTAGCCGCCGTTCCTTACCGCTTCTATCCCTGTTCCGCCGCTTCTCAGTTCTTCAACGGCTTTCCATACGGCGTTTCTTGAAACCTCCAGGCGTTTGGCTATTTCCGCCCCCGATATATGCGCTCCTCTGTTTTCTTCAAGTATACAAAGTACCTTATCCTTTAGTTTCATAGCGTATCTCCGTTTCGCAATAATTAGTTATTGATATTTATTATACCACGCTGCGGATATTTTTTCAATATAAAATACTGTAGGAGCAGTCAGATTCGCTCCTACAGTAAAAATATAACTATAACAAGGTACTGAACCGAAGAAATTAAGTCAAGCTTCTTCTGCGGTTCATTTCGCTTATTATCGCCGGATAATCCTTCAGCGATACGTCAAGATCGCAGTCGCCTCTTATTCCCTCGACCCGTCCTCGGAAGGAATACTGGTGTATCCCGTAGGGTATTGAAGGAGTCTGACCTATAGAAGCCGCCCATATATCATATCTGCGGCGCACTTCCTCATTCAGCAGGCTGATAAGGAAATCCTCATAGGAGTATATCATTACATAATAGCCCTCTCTCTCAATTCTTGAGCAGAAGGCTTCGGCAATTTCCGATACCCGTTCTCTTCCAAGCTCCGCCTGAGAACGTTCTTCTATATCAAAAGCTATCGGATATTTTAGATCCTTTCCCCGTATAAGCTCCAGCATAAATTCCGCTTCTCTTACCGCTTCCTCCTTGTTCAGCGCAAGCGAGTACAGATAAGCTCCCGTATTTATCCCTGCTTTGACTGCGCCTCGGTAATTTTCCTCAAAACGTTCGTCGCGTTCAAGTCCGTAAGCCGCTCTGAGCATAGTAAAGCTTCCGTTTCTGTCACGTTTTACCCTGTTCCATTCAATAACTCCCTGCCAGGAAGATACGTCTGTACCATAATATCTGCCGTCCTCACGGCCGGTGTTGAAATCCTCTCTTATTTCTCTGCGCCGTCTGCATATCTCGTCTGCGTTGGTTCTTGCGAATTCCTCAAGAAATTCTCTTGAAAGTCCCGTAGACGCCTCAAGATTTGCAATAGACGAGCCTCTTGCAAACGCATGAATAAGCTGTTTTTTCATTTCATTCGTTATTTCTTCCATATAAGTTCCCCCCTGCGTCATTATATGCGTCAAGGTAACAGCTTGTTCAGCAAAGAAACCTCGAATATTTGTTCTTGACATTTGCGAGAAAATATGTTATAATAAATACAAGGAATAAACCCGAAGGGAATAGCTATCGCAGATTTTGTGAAAGGAGAGGCGTTTTCCGGAGAAAACCGCAGCTTTTTATGAACGTAACCTGGAATCCGTGGCACGGCTGTCATAAAATAAGCCCCGGCTGTAAGAACTGCTATGTATACCGTCAGGACGCCCGCTATGAGAGGGACAGCTCGAGGGTCACTAAAAACAAAACCTTTTATCTTCCGATAGAAAAGAACAAAAACGGAGAGTATAAACTGAAGCGCGAGGGGGACGGAATAGTTTATCTCTGCTTTTCAAGTGACTTTTTCCTTGAAGACGCCGACAGCTGGAGGAATGAATGTTGGAAAATGATAAAACAGCGCTCCGAGCTTGAATTTCTTTTTATAACAAAAAGGATACACCGATTTTACGATTGTATCCCCCATGATTGGGGAGCGGGCTACGATAACGTTCATATCTGCTGTACCTGTGAGGATCAGGATAGGGCGGATTACAGACTGCCGATCTTTCTTGATGCGCCTATAAAGAAAAAATCAATAGTCTGTGAACCGCTGCTTGAGGAGATCGACCTGTCTATGTATCTGAGTTCAGGAATAATTGAAGTGATAGCAGGAGGGGAGTCGGGATACTATGCCCGCCCCTGCCGATACGACTGGATACTTTCACTTCGGCAGCAGTGTCTCAGCGCCGGTATATCATTTTATTTCAAGCAGACGGGAGCTAAATTCATTAAGGATAACAGGCTTTATAATATTCCAAGAAGGCTTCAGCACAGTCAGGCGGCAAAGGCAGGGATAAATATATCTCCGCATATTCCGAAAACGTTTGAGTAAATTGCCTAAGCATTTATGATCTGTGTTGTGATAATAGTTAAAAATGCTTCGTCTGAACATTTAAGCAATGTGTAAATTCCCGAATTAGGCATACTATACAATTTTTCCACTTGACATTTGTTCAAAAACACCATATAATAATATATATAAATAAAAAATCAGAGCAGCGAAAACGATTAGGTATAATGTTTTTATGTATTAACAGCAGGTTGATGAAACCTGGCGGTAAATAAGATATAATTAATTACAATAAACTGTCTTTGTTTGGATCTAATACAAAGGCATATTTTTTCAGGAGGTAAAATAATATGGCAAAATCAAATACTCCGGGCGGAGGAACTATATCAAAGGCTGAGCTTAAAAAACAGTTTGTTGATATTCTGCATAACGATTTTCAGACGACTCCGGACGACGCTTCGGATCAGCAGGTTTACGAAGCGCTGACAAAAATAGTTGTCGGTATTCTTAAAGCAAAGCGCCGTCATTTTACGGTAAAGACTCATTCTGCCGGAAATAAAAAGGTTTATTATCTGTCAATGGAATTTCTTATGGGCCGTTCGCTGAAAACAAGCCTTTATAACCTTGAAATGATAAACGAAACCATCGAAATGCTGAAGGATTTCGGTATCTCTATAAACGGAATTTATGAGTGCGAGCCTGACGCAGGTCTGGGCAACGGCGGACTTGGACGTCTTGCCGCCTGTTATCTTGACGCCCTTGCCGCCGACGGGTATCATGCTACGGGATATTCTATCTGCTATGAATACGGTATTTTCAAGCAGAAGCTTGATGAGGGCTGGCAGACGGAGCTTCCCGACAACTGGCTTCCGGGCGGTTCGGCATGGCTGGTTCCTGTTCCGAGCAAGGCTGTTGAGGTTCGCTTTGACGGAGATCTGAAAGAGTATTGGGATAATCAGTATCACTGCGTGACTCATGAAAATTATACCTCGGTTATGGCGGTTCCTTACGATCTCTTCGTATCAGGCTACGGAAGCGAAGCCGTTTCAAAGCTGAGGCTCTGGAAGGCTGAGGTCCCGTCATTTGATATGACAATGTTTAATAAGGGCGATTATTCTAAGGCTCTGGGTCTTAATATTATGTCGCAGGCTATAACAAAGGTGCTTTATCCTAACGACAATCACGCCGAGGGAAAATCTCTTCGCTTAAGACAGCAGTATTTCCTGTGTGCCGCTTCGATAGGCGATATAGTCAATCAGCATATGGGCGTTTACGGTACGCTTGACAATCTTCACGAAAAGGTTGCTATTCATATAAACGATACTCATCCGACGCTTGCTATCCCCGAGCTTATGAGAGTTCTGCTTGACGACTGCGGATATTCGTGGGACAAGGCTTGGTATATAGTTCAGCATACCTTTGCTTATACGAATCATACGGTAATGCCGGAGGCGCTGGAGAAATGGGACTGCAATCTGCTTAAGAGCGTAACTCCCAGAATATTTGCAATTATTATTGAAATTAACGAAAGATACTGCCGTCAGCTTTGGGAGAAATACGGTGACGAGGCAAAGGTTTCAAGAATGTCTATCGTTGAGAACAATAAGGTAAAAATGGCAACCCTCTGTGTTCACGCCTGTCATCATGTAAACGGAGTTGCTAAAATACATTCTGAGATAATCAAGCGTGAAACCTTTAAGGACGAATATGAGTATACTCCTGAAAAATTCACAAACGTTACCAACGGAATTGCCTACAGAAGATGGCTTTATCAGTCTAACGAGGGACTTACGGAGCTTCTCAGAGAGAAGATCGGCAGCGGATTTTTAAAGGACGCTTCCGACCTTGCAAAGCTCAACAGCTTTAAGGATGATAAAGAGGTTCTTGAGCGCCTTGCAAAGATCAAGCTTGATAATAAGAACAGGTTCGCAAAGTATGTCAAAAATGAATACGGAGTTGCGCTTAATACAGAATCTATTTTCGACGTTCAGGTCAAGCGTCTGCACGAGTATAAACGCCAGCAGCTTAATGCGCTTAATATAATTGCGGAATATAATTATCTGAAAGAAAATCCCGACGCCGATTTTACGCCTAAAACTTATATTTTTGCAGCTAAGGCGGCTCCCGGATATTATATGGCGAAGCAGATAATCAAGCTTATCTGGAATATTTCTCAGGAGCTCAGAAAGGATAAGAAGCTGAACGAGAAGCTCAGCGTGATCTTCCTTGAGGATTACTGTGTAACGCTGTCCGAGATCCTTATGCCTGCGGCAGATATTTCCGAGCAGATATCTCTTGCGGGAACGGAGGCTTCCGGTACAGGCAATATGAAGCTTATGATAAACGGCGCAGTTACCTTGGGAACTATGGACGGAGCCAATGTTGAGATCCATGAGCAGGTAGGCGATGAGAATATAATTATATTCGGTATGAACGTAGACGAGGTAAATGCGAGGAAGTCAAATTACAAGCCTATTGATATATATAATTCAAACGGCGTAGTAAAGTCGGCTGTCGACAGGCTTCAGAGCGGTATCAACGGCGAGCAGTTCGGCGAGATCGCAGGTTCTCTCAAAAATGCCGATACCTATATGGCGCTTGCTGATTTTGATTCCTATCAGAAGGCTCAGAAATACGCTTCAGAATGTTATAACGACAAAATGAAGTGGCAGAGAATGTCGCTTGCCAATATCGCAAACGCAGGAATTTTCTCGGCTGACCGTTCGGTTGAGGATTACGCCCGCGATATATGGGGACTAAAAAAGTAATAAATGCAGAATAAAGGCTGCGTCCGTTATATAGGACGCAGCCTTAGCTGTACAATTTATTTTACGCCGTATACTGCGGCTCTGCCTTTACGGTTTCTCTTGGCCTTGTAAAGCGCTTTATCAGCTTCACGGTAAACATTGCCGAAGAGATCGTGAGGAGGCTTTGAAAATGCGATCCCGACGCTTATTGAAACCAAACCGTTTTCATTTCCGTCTATATGCTTAATGTCGTCAATTACGGAGTTGGCCCATTCAAGGGCATATTGCTCAGACGGTACAGCGGCAAGGTATACCAGAAATTCATCGCCCCCGAAACGTACTATAGAGTCTTTGCCAGAGCAGCGGCTTTTGATTATTCCGCTTATCGTTTTAAGGCATTTATCCCCCTCATAATGGCCGTAGGTATCGTTGACGATCTTAAAGTTATCTACGTCTATCATGCATACGGCGTGATCTGCGTCGGAATATTTCTCCGAACGCAGTAAGCTTTCTATTTTCGGTATTGCGCTTCTGTTCATAGTATGAGTAAGATAGTCGTGCTTTGCAAGCTCGCTTACTTTTTTAAATTCAACGTTAGCCGTAACGTCTTTGGCGAGGACTATTATCTTCTGCGGTACGCTGTTCCGAATAAAAACCGCACTGCTTTCCATCCATGTGGTCTCAGGCGCATTTTTCAGACGGTATTTTACCGAAACGGTATCACTCGTTTCAGGATCGTCTATAAACTTTTGCAGGTTATCCGGACTGAACACTGCGGAAACCGACGGTATATCGCCGGGTTCAATTTCGTCGTTGATCATATGCATATAAGCGGGAGCGTATTCACCGCAGCTTTCAACGTCGAAATAATTCTTTTTGCTTAAAGTAAGCTGTCTGTAAGTAAACGACGGAATGGTTATCTCAGTTATAACGTCGATAGTCTGTCCTAATATATTTGCTATTGAGGAAAGCAACAGATCGGTATTTTCAGTATATGAATCGGCTATAAAAGCAAGCATATTATCTCCGCCGTTTCTTTTCAGTGAAAAGATATACAGTACAACGTTTTTGTACGGTTCGCCGTTATGTGCAAGGGTAACGGAGATATTTACAATATTCAGCCTGCCTTCCATCACCGCTTTACCTGCGTCCAGAACCGCTGACTTGGATTCTTCGGTTATAAAATCAAGGAAATCACAGCTTGTCGTTTCGGGTTTGTTTAAGTCTATACCGGTAAGGCTTGTAAACGCAGGATTGCAGAAGCGCATAGCGATCGTACTGCCGTCTAGCTCTGCAGCGGCTGCGGCAAATCGGTTTTCGTGAAAAAGATCCTTACGGATAACGCTGAACGAAGGGTCATGCTTCCGAATACCGTTAGTATCTACCGAAATGCTCCCCTCGTCAATTTTCAAAGCCAGCTCCTCTGCGGGCATAGGCTTGAAGTAATAAAAGCCCTGAACGTAACGGCAGCAGATATTAATCAGGAAATTGCTCTGCTCTTTTGTTTCCACTCCCTCGACGATCACCGCCAGATCAAGCTTTCCGGTCATCTGTAAAATTGATTCGACAATAATTTTGGATCTGCTTCCGGACGCTTCGGTATCCCAGTTTTTAAGGAAGTTTATATCCAGCTTTATAATGTCGATGTCATAGCTCCTCAGAGAATTCAGCGAAGAATATCCGCTTCCGAAATCGTCCATTATTATAGTAAAGCCGCTGCTTTTCAGGTCCTGAAATGTGCTTCTGAAGTTTTTTATTCCGTCAACATAGGTGCTTTCGGTTATTTCAAGCTGAATAAGTCTTTTGGGAATTCTGTATTTATCGGTTATCTCACAAACTTTTCTGCAAAGATCATCATAGTAGAAGCTTATGCCGGAAAAGTTTACCGAAAACGGGGGCGGAGCGATCCCTTTATCCATTATCGAACGCATAAACCGGCAGGTCTCCTCAAAAACGTAAAGATCTATACGGCGTATATAACCGGTACGTTCCATAGTCGGAATAAAGTCGGCTGGATAAAGCAGTCCTCTTTTGGGATGTTTCCATCTGATAAGAATCTCTGCTCCTACCGTTTTTCCGCTTATCATATCAGTCTGCGGCTGTGCATAAAGAATAAATTCCCTGTTTTCAATTGCTCTTTCGATCTCGCTGGAATATATCTGCTCCTCAAGGATACGGCTGTAGATATTTTTGCCGTAAAAGGCTATGCTGGACGATGAATCCTCTTTAACCGTATTCGCCGCAAGCTTTGCTCTGTCTATTATCTTCATAGCAGGCATAGCGGGATTATCGGCAGCGCACATACCTATATTGAAATTTATCTTGTCGGGGAATTTATATTCTTCTGTCCAGCTTTCCAGAAGATGCGGAAGGCTGAATAGAAATTCGCTTTCCGAAGAATTTATAAAAATAAGTATATCGGCGTTGTAGCGGCCGGTAACCGCCTGCTTTGAGCCGATCAGATTAATGATCCGCTGTTCAAGGTAACAGAGAAGGTCGTCTACCTTTTCATAGCCGTATATTTCATTAAGTACCTTTATTCGTTCTATATCAATACATAGTATTTCAAAGGTTTCGTTTTTGCATGAGCTTATCCAGTATTCCATGCGGGAAATAAACTTTTCCATTTTGTACATTTTATAGGAATAGTTTAGTCTTGCCTGATAAGTGCTGCTGTATCTTTTGAGAGCGTGGCGTATTCTGAGAAGGAATAACTTGTCTGGAATAGGTTCGGCTATCGGTTCTGAAATTCCATAGAACAACAGTTTCCCGATAGGATCGTCATGATCGTACACATCGCTTTCGCTTACTATTGCAATTACCGGAAGCTCCAGTTCGGTTTTTATCCGGTTGTCAAGTCTGTACTGGATCGCTCGGAATGAGTAAAGTATAAACCTGGCGCTGCTGAGGTCTTTTGTAAGCGCTGAATCGGCAGGCATACGGATAATACCGAATTCCTCCTTGAGTAATTCAGCATATCTGTCTATTTCGTTTCCGAGGGATATAATTATTACGTTCTGCATATACGCTTCACGTCCTTTAAAAGCTGTTACCTTACATTATATCACATTTATTCTTATGCTTCAACTGTTTTTACCGTTTTTTTGTATCAAAGGGATAAAAAAAGCGTCTGAATCAAATCAGACGCTTTAAGAGCTTATTAAATTATTTCTTTTTGGATTTAGCGACAGTCAGACCTGCGCCTGCAATAAGTATCAGTGCGGCGGCCATTGCAGCTGCGTTTGAATTTCCTGTAGCAGGAGTTTTATCGGCATTGCCCGATGGCTTGCTGCTGGAAGAAGCCTTGCTGCTTGTAGCTGCGCTTGCTGTCTCAGAGCTTGAAGCAGCCGAAGATGTGTCTGCGGAATCAACCGAGGAGATCTCGCTTGAAGTTTCTGAAGAGGAATCAGTTTCAGACTCACTGCTGTTATCGTCAGACGGAGGGTTGAACTTTGTCTGAGCAGCTTCTGCTATAGCAGCGGCAAGCTCAGGCTGAGTTACTTCGCAGTTCGCTCTGTTGATAAGACCGAAGCCGTTTTTACCGTTCCAGCCGTTGTCCCAGTATACGGGTATACAGCCCAGCTCTCTGGCTGTCGATACTACGAATGAGAGCCAGCGTTCTCTGGATTCAGCGTTAAGCGGGTCAGTCTCTGATTTGTCGATACAGCCGAGCTCTCCGATAACAACAGGATAGCCCTTGCTTACAAAAGCGTCATAAAGCTTTGTGAAATCGGAAACAACAGTGCTTTCTACTCCGCCGCGGTGTGTAAAATCAGCGTCCTTGCCCCACTGTGTTTTTACAAGGTTGCCTTCGTTAAGACAGAAATCATACGGATCGTAATAGTGAACCGAAACCATTATCCTGTTTCCGTCAGCTGTACAGCCTTCGTCAGACGGGATCTTAAAGCCGTAATCGCCTGCTGTATAGTTGATATTTGTATTCCAGCCGGGAATAAGAAGCCATCTCTTGGCGTTGTTGGAGCCGGTAGCACGAACCGCGTCTACAAATGTCTTGTTATAGGCGTTGATCTTTTCATACTGCTCAGCTGAAGGGTCGTTGTCGTATCCGCCGTCAAATACTTCGTTCATTGACTCGAATATAAGATGCTCGTCATAGTCCTTGAACTTGTCTGCGATCTGAGTCCATACCTTGCTGAACTTATCGTTGATACCCTCCTGGTCAGCCTCGTCTACAAGCAGCCAGCCGCCGTCAACGGTATAGTAGCCGTCGCCGTGGATATTGATAATAGCGTACATATCGTTTTCAACAACGTAGTCAACTACCTCCTGAACTCTGCCGAGCCAGGCTTCGTCGATAGTATAATCTGGGCCTTCTCCGATCTTGGAAAGATAGGATACGGGTATTCTTACTGAATTAAAGCCCTGAGCCTTTACTGTATCAATAAGCTCCTTTGTGATCTTTGTACTCTGCCATGCAGTTTCGCTTGGTGTTCCGTTGCTTGAAGCTTCAAGCTGGTTTCCTACGTTCCAGCCTGCGCCCATAGCGTCGGTGATCTCTGCGGCGGACAGATCTGTAAAGCTTCCGTCCGGCTCAGCTGAAGCTGAAAGCGACAGGCCAGAAACCGCAGTAGCGGCGGCAAGAGCAGACGTCAGAATTCTTTTAACAAAATTGTTCATTTGCCTAATCTCCTTATATTTTAGTTTATTATCCTTATATATTAAGGTTAAAATAATTATACAACATTTTTTTGAAAATTGCAATATATTTTTTTGTAACCGATTTATTTTAGTTGATTTACACAAATTATGTTTTTAATTTTATGCAGAGCGTATAATAGAACTTTACAACGCAATTTAATATATTTATATTAATTAAAAAAGCGGCGCATATTTCAGCGCCGCCGGTCAGCTTATTCAGAAGCCGAGTATTTTTTTGAAGTCCTCCGAAATAGTTTCCTCTAGCTTTTCGGCACAGCTGCGGTTTTCTCCGATAGTCGTATAATAAGCTTTTATCTTAGGCTCTGTACCCGAAGGTCTGATTATTACGCTTGCACCCTGCTCCAGCTTGAATGCAAGAACGTCGGACTTAGGCAGGGTAAGAACGGTTTTTGCACCCGTTTCAAGATTTGTTTCCTCAGAAGCGAGATAATCTGCAAAATCAACGACCTTCAATCCGCCGATAGACTTAGGCGTATCTGTTCTCAGTCCGGTCATTATTTCCTTCATTCTTTCCATTCCGCTTGCGCCCTCGCAGGTAAATGACTTCTGGGTATGAACGTAGTTTCCGTATTTTTTGTACATTTCCTCTCTTGCCTGAAGCAGGGAAACGCCTTTTGTTCTGTAGAAGGCCGCCATTTCGCAGATAAGCATAGAAGCTACTACTGCGTCTTTGTCCCTTACATATGAACCGGCAAGATAGCCGTAGCTTTCCTCAAAGCCGAAAATATATCTGTTCTCCTCGCCCTTGTCCTCAAGAAAGCCGATCTGTTCGCCGATAAACTTGAATCCGGTAAGTACCTCTCTCAGTTCTACACCGTATTTTGCGGCGATCTTTCTGCATATATCGGTAGTTACGATAGTTTTTACCGCAACAGGTCTTTTGGGCATTGTTCCCAGCTTTGTTCTTTCCTCGCAGATATATTCAAGCAGCATTGCGCCGACCTCGTTTCCGCTGAACAGAACGTAATTTCCGTCAGGATCTGGTACGGCTATTCCTACTCTGTCACAGTCGGGGTCAGTAGCCAGCAGAAGATCAGGCTTAACAGTTCTGCATAGCTCAAGTCCTTTTGCAAGAGCTTCCTTTATTTCAGGATTGGGGAAAGGACAGGTCGGGAAGTTTCCGTCCGGATTCTCCTGTTCCGGAACTACGGTAACTTCCTTGATCCCTATACTTTTGAGTATAGCTCTTACCGGCTTGTTTCCGGTTCCGTTAAGAGGAGTGTAAACGACTTTTAGCCCGCTGTCAGCTACCAGGTCGGTATGGATACCCTGTTCGCGTACCTTTTCAAGATAAGCGTCGAAAACGTCCTGACCTATAAGGCTGATCATTCCAGAAGCCAGACCCTCGTCAAAGCTCATTACCTTAGCTCCGCCGAACATCGGTACTTCGTTTATCTTTCCGATAACGGTATTTGCTACGTCCAGAGTTATCTGACAGCCGTCCTCTCCGTAGACCTTGTAGCCGTTGTATTTTGCGGGGTTATGTGAAGCGGTAACAACGATTCCCGCCTGACATTCAAGGTATCTTACCGCCCATGAAAGCATAGGCGTAGGCATAAGCTCAGGATAAATATATACCTTTATCCCGTTTGCGGCAAGAACAGCAGCCGCCTCCTTGGCAAACTTGTCCGACTTGATACGGCTATCGTAAGCGATAGCTACGCTTCCGTTTTCAAATGCGCCGTTTACATAATCCGCAAGTCCCTGAGTAGCACGTCTTATCGTATAGATATTAAGCCTGTACGAGCCTGCTCCGATAACTCCTCTGAGGCCTCCCGTTCCGAATTCAAGGTCACGGTAAAAACGATCCTTTATGGCTTCTTCGTCATTTGCTATAGAATTAAGCTCTGTTTGCAGATCGGGGTCGTCAACGGCCTTTTCGCACCAAAGCCTGTAAAGCTCCATTTCTGTCATAAAATCACCTCATAATAAATTAAATTTCTGAATTAAAATAAAATAACCATAAATATTATATCACATTTCCGCCGTTAAGCAAGGGGAATAATAAAAAATTTACGTTTTATTATTTTGTGATTCGTTTCAGCTTATAGGTAAGAGGCAAATATTACGGCTTTTGCAGAAAATAACGGCTTGCAAACCTTGTAATTTATAACTCGCCGTGGTATAATAATGAAAAACGACAAAATATATCAGTTGTAGGAGGAAATGAATTTATGGAGTGTACAAATATAAGATCGTCATATAAGAGCAGGGACGGTATTCACAATATCAGCTATCATGTATGGTTTCCGCAGGGAGCTGTCAGGGGAGTGGTGCAGATCTCGCACGGAATGTGCGAATATATAATGCGCTACCGTGACTTTGCGGAGTATCTTGCCGCACATGGCTTTGTTGTCTGCGGAAATGATCATTTAGGTCACGGAGAAAGCGTAAACTCACGGGACGAGCTGGGATACTTCTGTAAAAAAAACGGCTGGGAAACAGCTGTCGGCGATCTGCATACCCTTACGAAAATAATGAAAAAGAATTATCCCTCAGTTCCTTATTTTATGTTCGGACACAGTATGGGCAGCTTTATGGCAAGGGCGTACTGTATCAGATACGGCTTTGAACTTGACGCGGCAGTCTTTTGCGGAACAAGCGGCGGAATTGACGGAATACCGGGAATGCTTGCGTTTATCGGCGCTCTGGAGCGGGTACGGGGAGATAAATACAGAAGTGCGCTGGTGGATAATATTGCGTTCGGCGCTTACAACAGAAAAATAGAGGGGAACAGAACGCCGTATGACTGGATCTCAAGGGATACTGAGATAGTTGACAAATACAGTGCGGACGGGCTTTGTACTTTTATATTTACGCTTAACGGCTTTGAAAATCTTATGAAGGTGCTTTGGTATGTAAGCAATGATAAATGGTATTCATCGTTCAGAAAGGATCTTCCTGTGCTTCTGGCGTCAGGGGGCAGCGATCCTGTCGGAAGCTACGGTGAAGGAGTTAAGAAAGTTTACAGTAATATGCTTGAAAACGGCTGCGACGTAAGACTGAAGCTTTACGGAGGAGCAAGGCACGAGCTTATAAACGAAACAAACCGAAGAGAGGTTTACAGAGATATGCTGGATTTCTTCAGGCAGTTTTCTTCGGACATCTGACCGGCTGCAAAAAATAAAATCAGGGAGTAAGTTATAATATGTTTGCAAAAATAAACAGTCTGGGACTTATGGGACTGAATGCTTTTCCTGTAGACGTTGAGATCGAGGCAAGCAGGGGAATGCAGAGCTTTGATATAGTAGGACTTGCCGACGCCGCAGTAAAGGAGAGCCGTGAAAGAATACGCTCGGCGCTGAGGTGCAGCAGCATTAATTTCCCCGTAATGAGAGTAATGGTAAATCTTGCTCCTGCGGACAGAAAGAAGTCAGGCTCGGTTCACGACCTTGGAATAGCGGTCGCCCTGCTTTCCGTTCTCGGACTCTGTTCAGAGAGCCGGACGGAAAAGGCGGTATTTATAGGAGAGGTTTCGTTAAACGGTGAAATAAGAGGTATTCACGGCGTACTGCCCATGACTATACTTGCGAGAAACTCCGGATTTGAGGAGATCTACGTTCCTTTTGAAAATGCAAGAGAAGCGGCGGTAATAGACGGAATAAAGGTATACGGAGTTGAAAGCGTGGCTCAGCTTGTACTGCATTTTTCCGGCAGGGCGGTAATGCTTCCTGCAAAGCCTGTCCCTGCTTCGGGGCATAAAGACGCAGGACTTGACTTCGCTGACGTAAAGGGTCAGCAGAGCGCAAAAAAAGCGCTTGAGATCGCTGCGGCAGGGGGACATAACGTACTTATGGTAGGACCTCCCGGCTCGGGAAAATCAATGCTTGCAAAGCGTATGCCCTCAATACTTCCCGAAATGACCTTCGAGGAATCTATAGAAACGACGAATATACATTCGGTAGCCGGACTTCTGGACAAGGATAATCCTCTGGTTTCGTCAAGACCCTTCCGATCTCCTCATCATACTGTTTCTGCGGCGGGATTGTCAGGAGGAGGCTCGGTACCCAGACCGGGGGAGATTTCCCTTGCTCACAACGGACTGCTGTTTCTTGACGAGCTTGCTGAATTTTCACGTCCTGCACTGGAAATACTCCGTCAGCCGCTTGAGGACAGACAGGTAACTATTTCGAGGGTTTCGGGAAGCGTTACATATCCCTGTTCGTTTATGCTTATTGCGGCAATGAATCCCTGCCCCTGCGGCTATTACGGTCACCCGTCGAGAAGGTGCATTTGCTCTCAGAAGCAGGTGACAGGTTATCTGTCAAAGGTTTCAGGGCCTCTGCTTGACCGCTTCGATATTCATGCCGAGGTAGCTCCGGTGGAGTTTTCCGAGCTTTCCTCAAAGCAAAAGGAGGAATCCTCTGAAAGTATCCGTATCAGAGTACAGAAAGCAAGAGATATTCAGAACAAACGGTTCCGAAATACCGGTATAACCTGCAATGCCCGTATAACCAGCGATATAATGCAGGAGGTATGTCCTATGACGGAGGAAGCAAGGGAAATGCTGAAAAACGTATTCGATAAGCTGGGACTTTCCGCCAGAGCCTACGACCGCATATTAAAGGTAGCAAGAACCTGCGCAGATATGGAAGACTCGCAGATAATTGAAAAGACGCATATAGCTCAGGCTGTTCAGTACCGAAGTCTTGACAGAAAATACTGGAAGTAGCAGGCGGGCATTTACTGTTTATGCACGGGTCGAATTACACAAAATTTCAAGGGGTTAATTGGGTATTTATACAAATACATGTATAATTTGCTGTAAATGATTGACTTGACTGACTATATACTATATAATAGTATATAGAAAGGATGTGTCCGAAATGTTTAAACGTTTAGTATCATTAACGATAATCGCGGCAATTATATCTACTTTGTGTTCATTTGGCGGCTTTAAATCTTTTGCAGAAGAAAGTGATGGAAACATCGAAAATTATGCTCAAAGCGTTTTAAATGATATATTGCAGTTAAACGGCTATGAAAATGGAGATAGTTATCAGTTAAGTAATGAATTTGAAGTTATGGATCTTGACACGAATACAATTGTCGAAAATGAAAATCAATACTTTGTTATCTCAGATGATGAAGTTATCGGATTATATGCTGTTTATGAGATCAATAATTCTTATGGATCGAATTATTTCAGCTTTACTTCAGAAGAGGTAAATGAGGCGCTGGATTCAGGAACAACAGTGGCGATCGGCTACAAGAATGATATTTTATATATAATATCTGAAGATGACGTTTTATACAGTTCGATTGATGTTTCTGACGATACGCTGTTCTTATCGTTTGACCGGTCAATTTGTAGTTTTGAACCAATATCTGCTGAGTACTTATTTACAATTCAAGCACCCAGAACCAGAGCTTCAGTAGTTTTCAACAAACAGTTATCTGTAAATATAGTTAAAAACAGCACAAGTCCCAAAACAGGAAAATGGTTGTGCTGGGCTGCTTCAGGAGCAATGAAAATCAACTATACAAAAGGGAAAAACTTAACGGCAAGAGATGTTTATTATGCAATGTATAACAAATATTCCGATGAGCCTTTAGGAACTATGACTTGGTATAAAAGGGAGTATCCATATTATGGGATAAGCGCAGCATACAGTGAATCCGGAGTAGGAGCGGGAACCGTATCTACGGCAATAAATAATAATAAACCGGTCCAGATTGATGTAAGAAACAGTACATCTGCACATGCTGTGATAATTAGCGGAATTACGATCTATACTGATCACTCGGTTTATACAATATGTGATCCAAATAAAGACAGTAAGGTATATCAGTACGTTTCTTATGCGGCAATGTCTGACCCATCACAATTTTATTATGGTTCATATACTGATTGGTATAGAACGATTTACTAGGGAATACCGCATAAAACTATAGGTACTTTTAGAAATTGAATTTTCGGTTTGGCAGATTCTCGAAAAAATAACATAGTATTTATTATATGGTGTTGCTATTGATAACTAAATTAAATAAATAATCAGAAGGGCTGATGATTATGAAAACAGTAAAAACAATAATGCTTGCGGCAATGACTTCATTATTGCTTGTATCGTGCAGTAATACCGAAAAAGCGAATACAGAAACTGAATCGACCGACTTAAGATCAAATAATGAAAACACTTCAGGTCAAACTGTAACCGATGATATCAGTTCAGATATATCCGAATCAGAAATGAATGCTGGCGATGAACCAATGACAGCGATATACTATAAAAAGTTATATGCTCATATGGTTATTGGCACCCGATATGAAGGCTCAATTGCTGAACTTGACTATTCATTGCTGGACGGGTACAACTTTGTCGGAACGCTTTCAAGTAAGTTTGAGAATTATAAACAGGACGGTAAATGGGTAATGCCAGATACAGAATTAACGAGTAATTACTTTGAAGAAGGCGATGCTCTCCTGTATAATGAAGAAAAAGATAACTTCTTGGTTTGGTCTCAAAAGAGTAATTACTGGGTTACTATTACGCAGTTTCCTATAGAAGATGATTCATCAGACATTGATTAGAGTTCAGCTGCCGATGTAAATAAGGAATACAGAATATACGATCCTGAAAATGACAGCAATGATACTTCGGAGCGTGTGACGGTAAGCAAGGATAAGACCGATAAGTTTGACTCCTTGTGCAAAGCTGTTCTTGAGGATAGGTCTGATGAGGTGGAATATTCTTTACAGCAGGCTAAAGATGAAGGCTGGGCAGGCGGTATATCATTAAACATTGAAGTTTATGAGAACGGTAAGTAGACTCTCAGCATAGATCTGCGCAGTTACAAAAATTATATTGACAATAATTCATCAGAGCCGGGCAAGGTAACGGTAAGAGAAGCAGATTCAGATACTGCCGTGGACTATACCTGCACCAGCGTGGAAAATTACCGTGCGCTGTGTGAAGCTGTTCAGGAAGTTTCTGCTGAGTGAGGTAATTATTTACTGTAAAGACTTCGCTTGCAGGACGACGGAACGGTTATACAAAAATCTGTTTAATTTTCAGTAAATGATTGACTAACCCGACTATATGCAGTATAGATGCTCCGGAGGTGTTCCTGGAATAGTAGCTTGGGATACTGACAACAACGGTTTATTGGATCATGAGGTATTTACTTATGGTTACAGAAAAATTACGCTTGGGAGTAAATTAATTCGTTCCGATTTTATTGTAAATGATGGCTGGAGTCAGTCCAAAGTATTTATAAATATGGATTATTGCGGGTACTTTCAATATTTGAGTACTTGATTTGATGAGGTGATTATATGAAAAAGGTTTTAATTGTTTTAGCATTAACACTGGCTGTTACAGCGGCAGGCTGCGGGCAGATCGATAAGGACGAATCTTTGAATGCAGAGCCTGCGGAGCAGATTTCCGAGATTCGGGACGAGTTTCCTCAGTATTCCGCCGAGTGCTGTATGGAAAAGTGTTCTCCCGAAGAAAGCCCGAAATATGCAATTAATGATACTGAACAGAAAAATCGGATACTGTCGCTTTATAATAAAGCTGTTAACGAAAGTACGGAAATAGAGTTTGACTCAGACTACGATATCCTGATTGGCGGCGAAAGACTTATACTATCTCTAACGCAGGACGACGGAACGGTTATTTCGGTTCTGCTTCAGGCAGATAAGAACTATGATGAAAATAAGCTGTCTAGAGGGAATATTCTTTGCTGTTCAGAAAATGTAAATGACGGAAATAAGCAGGAGAATGTTAGTTATTCATCATACAGGTGCGACAGCGAAACCTATAACGAGCTTTACAGAGAGCTTGAAAGTATTATGGGTATTGAAGCGTAGCAGGTCAGCTTAATAAAAAAGTTACGATATATCAATAGTTCTGTCATCATAGAACTTTGAGGGTCGAATTCTGCGGTTTTTGTGCAAAACGTAAAATCTGATATATGACGGGTGTAAAGCTCTTGACTTTTGATTCAGTATATTATATAATAGTATACTGTATCATAATGGAGTTTTACACCTTTTTTGTTGATTTTCATCAATGAAAACCGCTGGAAATTCTGAATATTGTGTAAATCTTTGCCGGCGGATATTTTATTTATATCCGGCGTCAAACGGTATACCGGATAAATTTAAGGAGTGATTGAGCCTATGGTGAATGTCAAGGACGTGAAGCTTGGCAAAAATACCCGAAAGAGTTTTGCGAAGATCAATGAGGTCTTGGAAATCCCTAATCTTATCGAGGTGCAGAAAAACTCGTATAAGTGGTTTCTGGAAGAGGGACTTAAAGAGGTATTCAGAGATGTATCGACAATTACCGATTACAACGGTACGCTTGAGCTGAACTTTGTCGATTACCGTTTCGACGATTCGCCCAAATACTCGGTTGCGGAGTGTAAGGAGCGCGACGTTACCTACGCTACCCCGCTGAGAGTTACCGCAAGACTTAACAATACAGAGACCGGCGAGATCAAGGAGTCAGAGGTTTTCATGGGCGATTTCCCTATGATGACAGACAGCGGTACTTTCGTTATAAACGGAGCGGAGCGTGTTATCGTATCTCAGCTTGTTCGTTCGCCCGGCGTTTATTATTCCTTTGATAAGGATAAGACCGGTAAGGATCTGTTTAAATCTACTGTTATCCCTAACCGCGGAGCATGGCTGGAGTATGAAATGGACTCCAATGACGTTGTTTATGTAAGAATAGACAAGAACAGGAAGATACCGCTGACTACGTTTATAAGAGCTCTCGGCTTCGGTACTAACGAGGAGATAGAAGAGGTATTCGGTACCGACGAAAGAATAAACCAGACTATTCTTCAGAAGGATCAGACCGCCAACAGAGAGGAAGCGCTGCTTGAAGTATACAAGAAGCTTCGCCCCGGCGAGCCTCCGACAGTGGACAGCGCCGTTACTCATCTGAACAATCTGTTCTTTGACGCTAAAAGATACGACCTTTCCAGGTTCGGACGCTATAAATACAATAAAAAGCTGGGAGTAGGCTCACGTCTTTCGGGACATACCGTTTCCCGCGACGTTGTAAATCCTCTTACCGGAGAGATCATGGCTGAGGCAGGCGAGTTCATAAATTATGAGCGCGCTATGGAGATCGAGGCCGCAGGAGTTTACGAGGCGTACGTTACCGTTGAGGTAAAGGAGCTTGTGACTTCCCCGTCTACAGGTGAAACTATCGCTAAGATGGAGGAGCGCGAGGTCAAGATCATCGGAAGCGGAATGGTCGATATTACAAAGTACGTTGACTTTGACGTTGCGCAGTTCGGAATAAACGAAAAGGTTTCCTTTAATGTTCTTAAAGAGATACTCGAGGAGTCGGATTCCGAAGAAGAGCTGATGGAAAACGTAAAGGCGAGAGCGGACGAGCTCGTGCCTAAGCATATTACAATAGACGATATTATAGCTACAGTTTCATATTTCCTCAATCTCTGCGAGGGCGTAGGAACAGTGGACGATATTGACCATCTTGGAAACAGGCGTATCCGTTCTGTCGGCGAGCTGCTTCAGAATCAGTTCAGGATAGGCTTTACAAGGATGGAAAGGGTTATCCGTGAGAGAATGAATATCCAGTCGCAGGATATGGAGGTCGTTACCCCCTCGGCTCTCATAAATATCAGACCCATAACCGCAGCTATCAAGGAGTTCTTTGGATCTTCGCCGCTTTCGCAGTTTATGGATCAGAATAACCCCCTTGCCGAGCTTACTCATAAGAGAAGGCTTTCGGCTCTCGGACCGGGAGGACTTTCCCGTGACCGTGCAGGCTTCGAGGTTCGTGACGTTCACTATTCTCATTACGGAAGAATGTGTCCTATCGAAACTCCTGAAGGTCCTAATATCGGACTTATATCCTACCTTGCTTCGTTTGCAAGGATAAACGAATACGGCTTTATAGAAGCTCCGTACCGAAGAGTGGATAAGGAGACCGGGATCGTTACCGACGAGGTAGTATATATGACTGCGGACGTCGAGGATAACTATATGATCGCTCAGGCAAACGAACCTCTTACCGAGGACGGAAGGTTTGCAAGAGCCAAGGTAAACGGTAGATACCGCGACCAGATCCTTGAGATCGAGCGGGATAAAATAGATTTTATGGACGTATCGCCTAAAATGGTAGTGTCCGTTGCTACAGCGTGTATTCCTTTCCTTGAAAACGACGACGCTAACCGTGCGCTGATGGGCTCTAATATGCAGCGTCAGGCTGTTCCTCTGCTCAAGACCGAATCGCCTATCGTAGGAACGGGTATGGAATACAAGGCGTGTGTAGATTCGGGTGTTGCTATCGTTGCGGAAAAGCCGGGCGTTGTTGAAAGCGTTGACGCTGATAAGATAGCTGTAAGAGAGGACGGCGGAGCGCTTCATACCTATCAGCTTACAAAGTTCAAGCGTTCAAATGCCGGAACCTGCACCAACCAGCGTCCTATTGTTGAAAAGGGCGAAAGAGTCGAAGCGCGTCAGGTAATAGGCGACGGTCCTGCTACCTCAAACGGAGAGCTTTCTCTCGGAAAGAATGCCCTTATCGGCTTCATGACCTGGGAGGGCTATAACTACGAGGACGCCGTTCTGCTTAACGAAAACCTTGTAAGACAGGATAAGTATACCTCTATCCATATAGAGGAATATGAGATCGAGTGCCGTGATACAAAGCTTGGACCCGAAGAGATAACAAGGGATATTCCGAACGTCGGAGAGGACGCGCTGAAGGATCTTGACGAGAACGGTATAATCCGTATAGGAGCAGAGGTCCGTTCGGGCGATATTCTCGTAGGAAAGGTTACTCCTAAGGGCGAGACTGAGCTTACCGCAGAGGAAAGACTGCTGAGAGCGATCTTCGGCGAAAAGGCAAGGGAAGTAAGAGATAATTCACTTAAAGTTCCTCACGGCGAGGCAGGAACTATCATAGACGTTAAGGTATTTACAAGGGAGAACTGCGACGAGCTTTCTCCGGGAGTAAATATGCTGGTAAGATGCTATATCGCTCAGAAGAGAAAGATCTCCGTCGGAGATAAAATGGCCGGACGTCACGGTAATAAGGGTGTAGTTTCCCGTATTCTTCCTCAGGAAGATATGCCGTTCCTTGAGGACGGAACTCCGCTTGATATCGTGCTTAACCCTCTGGGCGTTCCTTCCCGTATGAATATAGGTCAGGTGCTTGAAGTACATCTTGGAATGGCTGCAAAGGCTCTTGGCTGGAAGATAATGACTCCTGTATTTGACGGAGCTCACGAAGAGGATATAAGAGAGTGCTTCAGAGAGGCGCAGAAAAAGCACCTTGAGCATAAAGATGATGAGTTTACTCTTCATACGATGGATGAGGTGATAAACCCCGGCGCTCTTGAAATGAGCGAGGACGGAAAGTTTACAGTATACGACGGCAGAACCGGAGAGAAGTTTGATAACCGTGTAACTGTCGGCTATATGTATTATCTAAAGCTTCACCATCTGGTAGACGATAAGATACACGCCCGTTCGGTAGGACCTTATTCGCTGGTAACACAGCAGCCGCTCGGCGGTAAGGCGCAGTTCGGCGGACAGAGATTCGGAGAAATGGAAGTTTGGGCGCTTGAAGCTTACGGTGCGGCCTATACTCTTCAGGAAATTCTTACTGTCAAGTCTGACGATACGGTAGGAAGAGTAAAGACCTATGAGGCTATCGTCAAGGGTCAGAATGTTCCGAGGCCGGGTATCCCTGAGGCGTTCAAGGTTCTTATCAAGGAGCTTCAGTCGCTGGGTCTTGATATTAAGGTGCTTAATATCAACAATGAGGAGATCGACCTTAAACAGTCCTTTGACGATGATGACGATTTTGTTCCTCACGCAGCTGCCGAGGCTGAGGAAAATATGGATTTCAGTCTTGACGACGGCGATCTTGACGAGGGCTTTATGGCTGAGGACGAGGACGGAGTTTCCGAGCTTGACCTTGATACGGAAGACGATTTTGGTGACGATATTGACGATACCGATTTATTTCTGAGTGATGACGAGGAGTAATACCGATATATGACGACTTATCGGGCTTCGACCTAAGAAGTTGTATAAAGGTATAAATAAACAGATTTATATGCATAGCTGCGGGCGCTTCTTGTCCGCAGTAATATGCGTTCAAACGGATATTTGCAACCAAAACTATACAGGAAGAGGGTACTATTTTTGGAATTTAACGTTTTTGAATCAATAAAAATCGGACTGGCATCACCGGAAAAAATCAGGGAATGGTCTTATGGTGTTGTAGAAAGACCTGAAACAATAAATTACCGTACGCAGAAGCCTGAAAAGGACGGTCTGTTCTGCGAAAGGATATTTGGGCCGCAGAAGGACTGGGAATGCCACTGCGGTAAGTATAAGAAGATACGCTTTAAGGGCAAGGTCTGCGAGCGCTGCGGAGTAGAGGTAACAAGAGCAAAGGTAAGACGTGAGAGAATGGGTCATATCGAGCTTGCCGCTCCCGTTTCGCACATCTGGTATTTCAAGGGAACTCCGTCAAGAATAGGACAAATGCTGGAGGTTTCTCAGAAAAGACTTGAAGAGGTTCTCTACTTTACAAAGTATATAGTTATAGATCCCGGCGATACCGGACTTACAAAGTGTCAGCTTCTCAGCGAAAAGGATTATGTTGAGGCCCGCGAGAAGTGGGAGGACGGCTTCAAGGCTGGAATGGGCGCAGAGGCTGTCAAGGAGCTGCTTGAAGAGATAGATCTTGATAAGCTGTCAGCCGAGCTTAAAGCCGAGCTTAAGGATCTGCCCTCCGGACAGAAGAGGATCAAGCTGCTTAAAAGGCTTGAGATAGTAGAAGCCTTCAGACTTTCGGGCAACCGTCCCGAATGGATGATACTTGACGTTGTTCCGGTGATCCCTCCGGATCTTCGTCCTATGGTAATGCTGGATGGCGGAAGATACGCTACAAGCGACCTTAACGACCTTTACAGACGTGTTATCAATAGAAATAACCGTCTTAAAAGAATGTTGGAGCTTGAAGCGCCTGATATTATTATAAGAAACGAAAAGAGAATGCTTCAGGAGGCTGTTGATGCCCTTATCGACAACGGCAGACACGGCAGACCTGTTACAGGCCCTAACAACAGAGCGTTCAAATCCCTTTCGGATATGCTCAAGGGTAAGCAGGGACGTTTCCGTCAGAACCTGCTGGGTAAGCGTGTTGACTATTCGGGACGTTCGGTTATCGTAGTAGGTCCTGAGCTGAAAATGTATCAGTGCGGACTTCCTAAGGAAATGGCTCTCGAACTGTTTAAGCCTTTCGTAATGAAAAGACTGGTTGATACCAACCCTACTATAAATATCAAATCTGCCAGAAAAATGGTAGACCGTGCAAAGCCTGAGGTATGGGACGCACTTGAAAATGTAATACAGGGTCACCCCGTAATGCTCAACCGTGCGCCTACGCTGCACAGACTTGGTATTCAGGCGTTTGAGCCGGTTCTTGTAGAGGGAAGAGCTATAAAGCTTCACCCGCTGGTATGTACTGCGTTCAATGCCGACTTCGACGGCGACCAGATGGCTGTACATCTGCCTATATCCGCTGAGGCTCAGGCTGAAGCAAGATTCCTTATGCTTGCGGCAAACAATCTGCTCAAGCCTTCCGACGGACGTCCTGTTGCAGTTCCTTCTCAGGATATGCTGCTGGGCTCTTATTACCTGACCCTGCAAAAGCCGGGTGAAAAGGGCGAGGGCAAGATATTCCGCGACGTAAACGAAGCGCTTATGGCTTACGATCAGGGCGTTATTTCGCTTCACGCTGCGATAAAGGTCAAGATCACTAGACAGATAGGCGACAGGCAGGTTTCAAAGATCATAGACGCTACAGTCGGACGCCTTATTTTCAACGAGCATATTCCTCAGGATCTGGGATATGTTGACAGAACCAATTCCGACAAGCAGTTCGATCTTGAAATATCGTTCTTAGTAAAGAAAGGACAGATGTCCGATCTTATCGAAAGATGTATTCATCAGCACGGCACTGCGGCTACATCCGAGGTGCTGGATAAAATAAAGGCTCTGGGATATAAATACTCAACAAAGGCGGCTATTACAGTTGCTGTATGCGACGCTGAAATACCTGCCGCTAAAAAGGATATCCTTGCCAAGGCGGACGCTGCCGTTGACATTATCGACAGGCAGTATAAGAGAGGTTATATTTCAAGAGAGGAAAAGTCCAAGAAGTTCATTGAGATATGGAACAACGCTACCGACGAGGTTACAGAGGCGCTTAAAGAGGGTCTTGATCCGTACAACCCGATCAATATGATGGCTGATTCGGGAGCCCGTGGTTCTATCAATCAGATACGTCAGCTTGCGGGTATGAGAGGACTTATCGCCAATACCTCTGGTTCTACTATCGAAATGCCTATCAGAGCCAATTACCGTGAGGGTCTTAATATTCTGGAATACTTCATTTCCTCCAGAGGCGCGAGAAAGGGTCTTGCCGATACCGCTCTGCGTACAGCTGACTCCGGTTACCTTACAAGACGTCTTGTCGACGTTTCACAGGACGTTATTATTCATGAGGAGGACTGCGGAACTCATCACGGTATCGACGTATTTGAGATACGCAACGGAAGAGAAAAGATAGAGCCGCTTTCAGAGCGTCTTGTAGGACGTTATCTTGTTGAGGATCTTAAAGATCCTAAGACAGGTGAGATGATAGTTTCACGTTCAAAGCTTATGAACGAGCATGACGCCGAAAAGGTATGTGCCGCTCTTGAAGCCGAGGGCAAGGACAGGATAGCTATCCGTTCGGTGCTTCAGTGTAAGGCTAAGCACGGCGTATGCGCAAAGTGCTACGGAGCTAACCTTGCAAACGGCAAGGAGGTTCAGGTCGGAGAGGCTGTAGGCGTAATTTCCGCTCAGTCTATCGGCGAGCCGGGTACACAGCTTACAATGAGAACCTTCCATACAGGAGGTATCGCGTCGGCTGAGGATATTACACAGGGTCTGCCCCGTGTTGAGGAGCTGTTTGAAAGCAGACGTCCTAAGGGTGCGGCTATAATCACAAGGTTAAGCGGTACGGTAAGGATCGAAGAGGTCAAGAAGACAAAGCAGATCACAGTTACAAGCGAGGATCTCAACGACCCCGATCAGGAAAGCTATTCGATCCCTTACGGCTATAAGATAAAGGTTCATGACGGAGATCTTGTAAAGGCCGGCGACGCTCTTACCGAGGGTTCGCTCAATCCTGCCGATATTCTTGCGGTCAACGGAGTTCAGGCTGTTCAGAACTATATTATTACAGAAGTACAGAAGGTTTACCGTCTTCAGGGTGTTGACATCAACGATAAGCATATTGAGGTCATTGTACGCCAGATGATGAAGAAGGTCAAGGTAGAGGATTCAGGTTCTAGCTTCCTGCTGCCGGGATCTTTGGTTGACAAGAACGAGATCGCCGCTATCAACGAGGAGATCCAGAAGGAGATCGACGCCGGAGATATCAACGCAAGGCTCGTTACTACCGTTCCTGTGCTTCAGGGTATTACAAAGGCTTCAAGCTATTCGGATTCGTTCCTGTCGGCAGCTTCGTTCCAGGAAACTACAAAGGCTCTTACGGATGCGGCTATTAAGGGCAAGACCGATAAGCTTATGGGTCTTAAAGAGAACGTTATTATCGGTAAGCTGATCCCTGCCGGAACAGGTATGGACGTTTACAATAACGTTCAGGTCGTTAAAAACGAGAGCGCTCATGCTCAGTCCGAGCCGGTTCATTTCTGATGCCGGGTTAAAATAACCGATATGAAAAATTCAGTCTGTATATTAATGCGGGCTGAATTTTTATATTTCTCTGCCTGTTTCGGAGAAAAGCTTTCAATCAGCCTCCTGCTTCTGACAAAAGCCGTGTATTCACCGGCGAAAAGCATTGACATAGGTTTTCAATAATAGTATAATAAACTTTACGGAGGATATCTTCCGACGTATCTGAATCGAAAGGCTTTGGCTTATGATAAAACTAATAATAAAACGCTTTATAAAAGAGAGCGAAAATACTGGAGATAAAAGGGTAAGGGAAAGCTACGGCGTTCTGGGAGGAGCGCTGGGAATAATCTGCAACACCTTTCTTTTTGTTCTGAAACTGTGCGCAGGAACGGTTATGAACAGTATCGCAGTTATATCCGACGCCTTTAATAACCTGTCGGATATGGGCTCGTCACTGGTAACAATAATCGGTACGAAGCTGAGCGGAAAGCGCCCCGATAAGGAGCACCCCTTCGGTCATGGCAGACTGGAGTATATATCTTCGCTTATAGTTTCGTTTATTATCCTGCTGATGGGCTTTGAGCTGCTTAAAAGCTCCGCAGTCAAGATATTCAGACCCGAAGAAGTGAATTTCAGTCTGCCGCTTATTATCATATTGTCGCTGTCGGTACTTGTAAAGGTATGGCTTTATTTCAGCGGAAGCTATATGGGCAGCAAGATAAATTCCTCAACGCTGAAGGCGGCGGCACGGGATTCGCTTAACGACGTTATCGCTACAGGCGCAGTAATTATTACAACTGTTATCGGTCAGTTTGTCAGGCTTCCGGCGCTTGACGGCATTGTCGGAACGGCAGTAGCTTTGCTTATAATGAAAACGGGCTTTGATATAGCAAGGGATACCGTAGGTATACTTTTAGGCTCGCCTGCGGATTCTGAGCTTGTCAGCGCAATATCCTCTGCTGTACTTAAAGGAGAGGGAATAACCGGAGTTCACGATCTTATCGTTCACGATTACGGGCCGGGGCGGGTAATGGCGTCAATTCATGCGGAAGTTCCGGACGATTCCGATATAGTTGCGGTTCACGAGGTAATAGACGCCGTTGAAAAAAATATTGAAACTCAACTCGGGATACATATGGTCATTCATATGGATCCGGTTTCTGTCAGCTGTGAACGAACCAATAAGATAAAGGAGCAGGTCTGCAAAGCAGTCGCCGAAGCTGATCCGGAGTACAGTATTCACGATTTTAGGATAGTTGACGGTGAAAACAGGATAAATCTTATCTTTGATATGGTAGTACCCTACGGTATCTCAGACGAAAGACTGGAAGATGATCTGGACAGGATAAAGCAAAGCCTTTCGGATACCGACGGAAGATACAACTGTGTTATACAGATAGATAATCAGTATTGAAACGTATTGTGCCTCTTATCCGAATGACTTTGCGATTCAACTTGTGATAAAAATTACAATTCTGCTGATCTTGCTGCTTTTCGCTGCCGAATGTCAGGGAAAAGACAATTACTCATTCGGATCGGCGGTTGGATCAGAATTTGTACCAATATTTAACCCTTAGAATAGATTCCCGTTATTCATGCCCTTAGTCCTTGATTTTTTTGCTGTTATATGATAAAATATAAATGATATTTCGGCTGTGCCGGAAAATTTTCATGAAAGAAGAATGACTTATGACAAAATATGTAGTGCTGCTCTGCGACGGAATGGCTGATTATCCTGTTGAGGAGCTGGGAAATAAAACCCCTATGGGCGCTTCGCATACTCCGAATATGGATAGGCTTGCTGAAAAGTCTACTATAGGACTGGTCAAAAGCGTTGCCGACGGACTTAAACCGGGTTCTGACGTAGCTAATCTGTCTATTCTGGGATACGATCCCGCAGTTTATTATTCAGGACGCTCTCCGCTGGAGGCAGGTTCGATAGGAATAGATATGAAGCCTACCGACGTTTCATTCAGGTGCAATCTTGTTACGCTTTCCGATGAAGAAAACTATGAGGATAAGACTATTCTAGATTACTGCGCCGACGATATTTCGACTGAGGAAGCTAAAGTTCTTATAGATTATCTGGCACAGCATTTCAACAGTGATGAGTTTCAGCTTTATTCGGGAGTTTCCTATCGTCACTGCCTTATCTGGAACAACGGAACGCTTGACGTTGGTACGCTTACCCCTCCTCATGATATAACAGGAAAGCCTATAAAGGAGTACATACCGAACTCCCCGAATGCGGCTAAGCTTTACGATATGATGGTAAAAAGCTATGCTCTGCTTAAAGATCACCCTGTTAACAAGGCGAGAGAAGCGGCAGGAAAGCGTCCCGCAAACTCAATGTGGTTCTGGGGCGAGGGAGTAAGAAAGGCTCTTATGCCCTTTGAGGAAAAATATAAGCTGAAGGGTTCAATGATCTCCGCAGTTGATCTGCTTAAAGGGATCGGAAAATTCAGCGGCATGAACGTTGTGGACGTTCCCGGAGCGACAGGTTATATAGACACCAATTTTGATGGCAAGGCTCAGGCTTGCATAAGCGAACTTTCAAAGGGTCAGGATTTCGTCTATATTCATGTTGAAGCTCCCGACGAGTGCGGACACCGTCATGAGATCGAAAACAAGAAAAGGTCGCTGGAGCTTATAGATGAAAAAATTCTCGGCCCTGTTCTTGAAGCGCTTGAGCAGTATGACGACTATAAAGTTCTTATCTGTCCCGATCATGCTACACCGCTTTCACTGAAAACTCATACAAACGATCCTATACCCTTTATGATGTATCATAAAGCGGAGGAGGTCAAGGGACAGCCTGAATTTACAGAGGAAACCGCGAAAGCCTCAGGACTTTTCGTAGATAAGGGACATACCCTGATGCAGATGTTTTTTGAGCTTTAACTGAATAAATACAGGATATTTTCCTTGAAAAAACGGACGTTTGCAGTACGTCCCTGCATAAAACAATGCAGGAGCGTCTGCTCATGTCCGTTAGCTTTATTATGCGGTAATTTTCTTTTTGCTAGGTCTTTATTCAATAGCTTATTTGTCCTCCAGAGCTTTCAGCGCCTTTATCTCGTTGCGGTTAAGCCTAATAACTGCGTCCTTCAGCACCTCGACCTCCGATTTGTCAAGTGTAACGACAGCGTCGGTCTTGTCAAGCTTTATTCTCAGCTTTCCCGTAAGAAGATTTGCTTCCTCTACGATCCCCTTTCCGTCTGCGGTTTTAACAATAGCGCCTGCCTTCGGAGTGGTTTTCAGCAGCTCCTCATAGCTGTCCTGCTCATATTTCAGACAGCACATAAGACGTCCGCAGGTGCCTGAGATCTTTGTCGGATTAAGAGAAAGCGACTGCTCCTTTGCCATTTTGATAGAAACCGGCTGAAATTCCCCCAGAAATCTTGAACAGCAGAACGGCTGACCGCAGATCCCCAGTCCTCCCAGCATTTTCGCTTCGTCCCTTACTCCTATCTGTCTGAGCTCTATCCTGGTACGGAACACAGCAGCCAGATCCTTTACAAGCTCTCTGAAATCAATTCGGTTTTCAGCGGTAAAATAAAACAGAAGCTTGCTGTTGTCAAAGGTGCATTCAACGTCTATAAGGCTCATTTTCAGCTTATGAAGCTTTATCTTTTCCTCGCATATCCTGAAAGCTTCCTTTTCCTTCTGCTTGTTCCTTTCAATTGCCGCAAAGTCCTGCTTTGTCGCTATTCTTATAACCGGCTTGACCGGATTGGCAAACTGAGCTTCGTCTATTTCACGCCGGGTAATTACTACCTCTCCGCATTCAACGCCTCTCGCAGTTTCAACGATGACCTTATCGTTCATTTTTATATCAAGTCCGTTAGGATCGAAATAGTATACCTTTCCTATTGATTTGAACCTTACTCCTATTATATTGAGCATTTTTCATTTCCTTTCATTTTAAAATAAACGTCATTCCGGTCTGCTTATTATCGTACAGATCTCGCCGGAAAGACTGTTCATAGCAAGCGTCAGATTGCAGTTGGAGTCTATCCTGACTGTATATTCCCTGAAAAGTCCGTAAAGCTGCTGTAGGGCTTGTTCGCTGAGCATTGCGCAAAGTCTGCCTGAACCTTCGGAACAACAGCCGAATCTGCTGTTAACTCCGAGCCTTGCGGCACAGGCGTCCCTGACTATTTCGCTTAAAAATACAAGCGACTGGCGGAATACGGCCTTTTTTCCGTCCGTACCGAAAAGCGAGCGGAGTATTTCGTATTCATCCCTGGCGATCATCGCATCGGTGCATTTTTTTGCGGTATCAAAAGCGGCGGGCAGAATATCTCCCTCCAGAAATTCAAGGCATCTTCCGATATTTCCGTGACCGCAGGAAACTGCTTCCCTTATCCTTGGTTCAGAATATTTTTCAAGAGATCTAAGATAACCGGCGGCTTCGTCCTCAGAACACGGCTGAACGGCAAGGCAAAGCACTCTCGAAATTATGGTTTTAAGAAAGGTCTGCTTCGTTTCAGCGGTCAGGATAACTATACAGTGCGGCGGCGGCTCTTCTATAAGCTTGAGCAGTATGTTCTGAACCTGAACAGAGGTGCTTACCGATCGGTCAAGATCGGGAATAAGGTAAACCTTGAATCTGCCCTCGTTAGGTTTTATAACTGCGTCGGAAACAAGCGAGCGTATCGTTTCGACCTGATAGTTTCCGTTTTCATTGGCTTTTGCGGTAATAAAGTCAGGATGGGCGTTATGTTTCAGCATACGGCAGGATCTGCAGTGGCCGCAGGGTTTTTCTCCGCCGCTTTCGCACAGCAGCATAGCGGCTGCGTATTTTGCCAGAGTTTTTTTCCCCTGTCCCTTTTCGCCGCAGACCGCAATAGAATGAGGCTCTCTGCCTTTTTCAAGCATTGAGGATATAAGCTTTATATTATTTTCATTGGAGAATATTTTCATAATATAAATTTACGCGCCTTTAATGCGGCGTTTCCTTTCGCTTTTGTGCCTAAACCTTTTCAAACCGCTCTATATCGGTCACAAAGATCGTTGCTCCTCCGATAGTTACCTCTACCGGATAAGAAGCGCCGCCTTCAGGTCCGAGAACCGTAGCCGACGGAACAAACTGCTTTCTTTTGCGCGAATGCTCCTTGCAGGCTTCAATGACCAGATCGACCTCGTCGTCCTGACAGCAGATCATAAATGTCGTGTTTCCCGCGGAAAGAAATCCGCCGGTCGAGGAAAGCTTTGTGGCGCGTATGCCTTTTTTGAGCAGTCCCTTGGAAACGGCGTATGTATCGTCGCTGTTTACTATCGCATATACAAGTTTCATAAAATTACCTCCGTTCAGTTTTTGTTAAATATATAGTTATAGTTGTTTTTCGTCGTGTTGAACTGGAAAAGAAAAACTATTGAAAATGCGAAGCTTACCATTAGACAGCCGGCAGTAATTACCGGAATAAAGAAGGTAAGATACGCAATTATAAGCATTACCGTCATGACCTTCCATGAAATAATAAGCTTGTCGGAATTAAGGCTGCATAGATGATGATTTTCAAGCTGATCTATACCGCGGCATATAAGATAGGCGGTATATATTCCTGCTGCCGAACAAACGGCTTCAGCTAAAAGAGGAATTAGCTTTATCTCTTCGTCGGAATATGAGAAGCCGAAGATATTTGCAACAAAAAGCGCCAGAGAAAAAACAGTAAAAATAATGCTCAGCTTTGCGGCTTTGCCAAAGTATCCGCTTTCGGCGGTGAATTCCCGAAGTCCGCTTATAAGCAGCAGATACCCGATAAAATCAGGGATAAGATCAATAGAAATCTCGCCTATATTTATACTTATGCTGAGAAGTACAAAAAACAAACCGATAAATAGCTTTTTCATTGGCTTCTCCTTTTTGTATTGATACTATCCGTTTTAATTCTCAAAACTCCCTCGTCTGCATAAACAAAGCGAGCAGGGCGAGCGTACCGCAAATCGCGCCGTCCGCACCAGGACCGCCGTCCGCGCCAGGACATTATGCCCAATATCAATTGCTGTTCCATAACCGCGGCTCAAAACTCCCCCGTCTGCATGAACAAAGCGAGCAGGGCGAGCGTACCGCGAAGTCGCGCCGTCCGCGCCAGAACCGCCGTCCGCGCCAGGACATTATGCCCAATATCAATTGCTGTTCCATAACCGCGGCTCAAAACTCCCCCGTCTGCATAAACAAAGCGAGCAGGGCGAGCGTACCGCGAAGTCGCGCCGTCCGCGCCAGGACCTAGGTCTATTTTACCACATTTACAGTGAAAATGCTATAGTTTTTTAAAATATTTATTATCTCCGGTGTGAAAATTTCGCCGCCTGTTATCAGCGGGATCGAGGGCTGACAGGAAAGAGCCGATCTGGCACAGATCCTGCCGGCGGCTTCATCTGTCGAAAGCTCCTCCGAGTCGGAGAAATATGCCGTACGCAAACTCATAGCGGCCTTGGCAACTGGGAATACCTGAACGGGAGAGCTTGCAGCAGCTTTGTGTGGAATTTCCGCAAACGCACTTTCAAGCCGCTGAAAATCCTCTTCGCTGTTGAAAGGCGACGGCATAAATACTATAGACGAAGGGTCGGAGTATTCACATTCAATGCGATAAGCTCTCATAAGCTCGGCAAGCGCCTGTCCGCTGTAGCCGCAGGAGCCGGGGAAAACCGTAAGCTTCATAGGCTCGCCGCCGTTAACTTCCCAGCCCAGTGCGGTAAGCCGCTCCTTGGCAAGTCTTGTACGCTTACAGCATTGCCGTATCCTTTCAGGAAGAGATCCTCGAAGCTCTTCAAGGCAGCTGTCAAGACTGCCCATTATAAGGTATGACGGACTTGTTGAGGCAAATAATGACATTTCGGATTTGGCATAACGGGCGAATACTTCGGGAGCGGAGGAGGAAATGTGAAGACAGCTTCCGCCTGTGTATACCGGCAGGGTCTTGTGAGCCGAATCACAGCACATATCTGCACCCAGGTCTATCGGGTGAAGCGAGGGCGAGAGGAATTTCAGATACGCTCCGTGAGCATTGTCAGTAAGCAGAGGCACTCCGCAGCGTCTGCATACCCTTGAGATACCCTTTATATCAGCCAGGTTTCCAAGATAGTCGGGTGAGGTTATGTAAACTGCGGCGGCTTCAGGCTCTTTTGCAAGCGCTTTCTCAATATCCTCCGGAGTTACGGGGCAGCCGCATACCGATACCGAAGCGGAGGAGGGGTATACCCATACCGGATCTATGTCCAGAAGTATACAGCCGTTTATAAAGGCTCGGTGAACATTACGGGGAGCGATTATCTTTATTCTGCCCGAGCTGCTGCGGCGGCAGGTCAGGGCAAGCATAGTCTTTATTGAAAGACTTGAACCCTCGGTAGAGTAAAGCGTTTTTCCTGTCCCGAAAATTTCAGAAGCGGCGGCTTCGCTGGCGGCAATTATCCCCTCGGCTTCGTAAAGATAATCCGCTCCCTTTATTTCGGTAATATCCAAAGCTTCAAGCCCGTGAAGAGTTTTTCCTTTGTGTCCGGGCATATGAAATCGTGATATACCGCTTTCGTAATATCTCCGTACAAAGCTGTTTATCGGAGCTTCAGCTTTCAAGGTCAGTCATCCTTTCGTCTGAGGATCTGACCATTCGTTCCAGCATTTTCAGTCTTACCGCCTTGGAAAGCTTCTGACGCCCCCTGTTTATCGTTCTGGAAACGGTGGACTTGTTTACTCCGTAAAGATTGGCTATCTGCGGTACGGTCATATTCCTCTTATAATATAACATTATATAACGTTTCTGAGTTTTCGTCAAATTGTCGTTGATACAGAGCAACAGCATTTCAGGCATATTTTCAGTCAGTCTGCGTCCGCCGCTGGAACAGTAAGCGTTTTCGCACAGCTCGGTTTCGGTCAAGGCTATTCTTGTACTCATGAGGCGCTGCTCCCTGTAAGTAAAGCCGCTCTGCTGGGTGAAACGGGCTTCGGGACAACGTATGAGCGCAGGCGGGCGCATACTCTTATAAGCTCGGCTCTTTCGGTTTCAAGCAGCTCTATCCTTGCGTTGAGGCTGTTGAGACTGTCGGGATCGGGGCGGCTTCGCTTTATATCCTCCAGCCGCTTAATATGAGCCGCAAGCTCGTCGATCGTCTTTCTGTAGCTTTCGTAAAGTTCTTTCATTCTGTTCTCCTTTTTTTGTTTCGGTTTTGTTGTCTTTTGTTCTCTTAACATAGGTCAAGTCTATGAACCTATGTTCTTATCTTTCTAAGTAATATAATACCACATATTTTCAATTTGTCAAGAGGTAAAAGAAATTTAATAATTTTTGGTGAAAATGAGGGAATTATAATGGACAGTTTGTGCATTTTGCCGTTGAAAAATCCGAAAAGATGTGTTATAATATCTTTTACCAACACATTTGGGCGAAAATATGTACAGCAGAGGCAAAAAAACGGCGCAGAATAAATAATAGCCGAGCCTTGATATCAACGAGGAATAATATGTAAAGAAAGAAACAGAAAGGCTTCCCTTTGATATACGGAATTAAGCGTACTGTTATCAGAAAAATGTGCTGTAAGGCGTAAGGAGCTATGCTTTGCGCCGTACCGCAGCTTTATTGTGTAAGAAGCTTCGGCAGGGGCTGAGAGATTCAGTCCTCAATAACATCAGAAAGAGGGTATGTCCGAAGAGGGCATAGCCGTAAGGGTGTAAAAATTTATGGAGAAAAAAAAGCTTGACAGATTGTCGGAGCTGACAGCAATTTCACGTACGCGTGAGCTTACCGCTGAGGAAAAGACCGAAAGGCAGACCCTCAGGGACGAGTACAGAGCGGCGGTTACGGGAAATTTAAGGCGTCAGCTTGAAAGTATGACGATCATTGAGCCTGACGGTTCAAAAATCAAAGTTTCGGATCTGAAACGCAGCGGGGAGGAATAAGCATTGGCAGGAGTATCCAGACAAAAACAAAAGTTACTGAGAATGGAATTGCTTTTCAGGAACAAGACAGATGAAAATCACCCTCTTACGGGTAATCAGCTGATAGAAATGCTGTCGGCTGACGGTATCAAGGCTGAGCGCAAGACTATATACGACGATATAGCAACGCTCTGCGACAGCGGCCTTAATATCGAAACTACCAAAAAGGGTCATTCAAACGCCTATTATCTCGGCGAAAGGCTGTTTCAGGACGAAGAGCTGTTTGTACTTGCGGACGCTGTAGCGTCGTCAAAGTTTCTAACTATCAAGAAGTCTAACGAGCTTATAAAAAAGCTTCAGACGCTTACCAGCGAGTACAAGGCGGGAGAATTAAGGCGCTCCATCTACGTTGACAACCGTACAAAGGCCTTTAACGAGTCTATCTACTACAATATCAATACTATCCAGAACGGTATTTTCTGTGACCGTCAGATAAGCTTTAAGTATTTTGAATTTAATTTTGAAAAGAAAAAGCAGCTGAAGCACGGCGGAGAAACCTATACCGTATCGCCTTTCCAGCTTATATGGGAAAACGATAATTACTACTTAGCCTGTTATTGCAGCAAGCACGAAAAGATATGCCGCTACAGAGTTGACAGAATGACTATGGTTGAGCTGACCGATACGAAGCGCAGGGAGCTTAGTGAGTCGGAGGAGAAGGAGCTTAAAAATCAGAAGTCACTTTACTCAATGTACGGAGGAAGAGAAGAAACGCTGAGGATAAGATTTGACAATTCCCTTATGAACGTAGTAGTAGACCGTTTCGGCGAAAGGGTAATATGTCATCCCGATTCGGAGAACAGCTTTTTTATAAATACCGAGGTTCAGCTTGCGCCTACTTTCTGGGGCTGGCTTTTCCAATTCGGAAGCAAGGCGAAGATATTAGCTCCGGATTATGTTGCGGATATTGCCAGAGAAAAGCTGGGCGAGCTTATGAAAGCCTACAGCGAATAATATAGAATATACTGCCCCATGATAAAAAGCATGGGGCTGCTCTTACTGTCTAATGAACGAAGAATGAAAGGAAACCGGAAAATGCTTTTGATCGAAATTTCTATATTTGTTCTGACAGCGCTGAATTTTGCAGTAATGTTCAGAAGCAGGAAAAAATAAGCGGTCTTGATATCCGCAAATCAACAAAAATAAGAAACAGGCAAAATCAAGCCGGCCCTGTATTATCGCAGGGTCAGCCGTTTTTGCCTGTTGTTTTTTTATTCGGATCTCAATAATTTATTTTACTGTTTTGCCTTTTTAATTATTTCGGTTATGCGGTCGATATAATCTTGGGGAAGCTCGTAGGAATTATAGTTTACGGAGAAGTTTTCCTGGTGCTTATATTTCTTATCAGTATACTGAGCCAGATCAAGGCGAGTCGTTGTAACAAAGTACATTTTCTCATAATTATCGCCGTCGGTCTTAATTATAAAGCCCTCGGTTCCGCCTACTTCGGGATAATCCCCCTCTTCAAGCCTGTGATCTTCACAGATGGACATTACTTCGCTTAGCCAGGTATCTATCTCGGCTATAGTTTCTCTGTCTGTAATATCCCAGCTGTTGTCGTAGCTTTCGGTTATGGTGTAGGTTTTTTCATCTGCCTGAGATGATATGCCGGAATCATCCGACTGTGACGACGTATCGGGAACTGATTGTTTGGAGGAGGGATCGGTATCGGATATATCCCATGAGGAAGCTTTCGTAACTGAAGCATTGGCAGACAGGGCGTCACTGTTATTCGATCCTGAGGTTTCAACTGAGCCGCAGGAAGAAACCATAATTGCAGCAGCTGCGGCTAGGAATACGGAAAATATCTGTTTTTTCATATGCTTTCACTTCGTTGTTAAATATTTGAAATTAATTGATTTAAAACCTGTTAGTCTATATTATACAACATTTTCCGACAGCGGTCAATATACATCTAATACAAAATTTACCTTACATATATGTGATATAAACCAAAAAACGGCTATGCTTTAGCACAGCCGTTTGAAATATTAAAATCAGAGATTAAACATAATATTGTTGAGAATGCTTTCAAGCATTTCCTGTCTGCCGCTGGAAAGGCTGTCGGTAACCTCGCCCTTTTCAAGCGCATACTTCTCAAGATCCTCCATTGTAACCTTGCCGGCAATAATATCTGCGCCGATTCCGGTCTTCCATGAAGCGTATCTGTCCTCTACAAACTTGTCGATCCTGCCGTCGTTGATCATCTTATCGGCAATTCTAAGACCAAGAGCAAAGGTATCCATACCGGCAATATAGCTGTAGAAAATATCCTCCATAGTATATGAGCCGCGTCTTGCCTTTGAGTCGAAGTTCAGACCGCCGTTTGTAAAGCCGCCTGCCTTGAGTACCTCGTACATACAAAGAGCAGCGTCGTAAACGTTTGTCGGGAACTGGTCAGTATCCCAGCCGAGGAGCATATCGCCCTGGTTAGCGTCGATAGAGCCGAATACGCCGTTATCTCTTGCGACTCTCAGCTCGTGCTGGAAAGTATGCTGAGCGAGGGTAGCGTGATTGGCTTCGATATTCATCTTGAAATCCTTGTCAAGACCGTATTTTCTCAGGAAGCCGAGAACGGTAGCGGTATCGAAATCATACTGGTGCTTTGTCGGCTCCTTCGGCTTAGGCTCGATATAAAAATCGCCTGTATAGCCCTTTGAGCGTGCATAGTCAACGGTCATTCTCATAAGTCTTGCCATATTGTCCTGCTCAAGAGCCATATTGGTATTGAGGAGGGTTTCATAGCCTTCTCTTCCGCCCCAGAAAACGTAGCCCTTTCCTCCGAGCTTGATAGTTGAATCTACAGCCTTCTTGATCTGGGCTGCGGAATAAGCGAAAACATCGGCAGAGGGAGAGGTTCCTGCGCCGTGCATATATCTGGGATGATCGAAGCACTTGGCAGTACCCCAGAGAAGCTTCTTTGAAGGATCGGCAGCCATTTTCTCGGCTACATAATCAACGATCTCGTCAAACTTCGCATTTGTCGTGGCAAGATCTCCGTACTCAGGTGAAAGATCGCGGTCGTGATAGCAGAAATATTCAATGGAAAGCTTGTCCATAATCTCAAAAGCGGCGTCTACCTTTGCCTTTGCTCTCGCCTCGGGAGAAGTCTCTCCCCAGGTCTTGTCCGTAGTGCCGCAGCCGAACATATCCGTTCCGTCGCCGCCCATTGTGTGCCACCATGAAAGTGCAAATTTAAGCTGCTCCTTCATAGTCTTTCCGCCTACTACCTCGTCGGGATTGTAATATTTGAATGCCAGCGGATTCTCGGACTTAGGTCCCTCATACTTGATCTTTGGAATATCCTTGAAAAATTCAGCCATAAAATTATACCTCCGATAAAAATTCTTTTTATATGTATTACTCGTTGGAGTAAAACGTTTACAGTATAATGATACACCAAACGCCCCTGCTTTGTCAATAACTTTTTCGTAAATAATGCATAATATTTTTAGCGTATATAATTATTTTCAGCAGCTTCTCCCTGACGAAGGAATATACATATCCTGCCGCAATTTAAATCTGGATTTAGTAAATGCGTGTCCGGCATATTGTCAGCCGATCTCTTATCCCGTCGGATATCCGATCGGCAAAACTGATTCCCGTATATCGGCAGCATCTGTACTTGTCAAATGTTAAAATACATGGTATAATTAATAGCGATTCATGCACAATAGGAAAGGAAGAGATCGTAATGAAAAGGGTTGAGATTTTTACCGACGGAGCCTGCTCGGGAAATCCTGGGCCTGGAGGCTACGGGGTTATTCTCAGATACAACGGAACGGTAAAGGAGCTTTCCGGAGGGGAACGTGAAACTACAAATAACCGTATGGAGCTTACCGCTGTAATTACCGGTCTTTCCGCATTGAAAGAGCCGTGCGAGGTCGAGCTTTACAGTGATTCAAAGTATATTATCGACGCTGTTACAAAGGGCTGGGCAAAAAAATGGCAGTCTAACGGCTGGATAAAGGGGGATAAGAAAAAGGCTCTTAATTCGGATCTCTGGGAAAGGCTTCTGGCTCTGCTCGATAAGCACAGAGTTACGTTCATATGGGTCAAGGGTCATGCCGGACATTCTGAAAACGAACGCTGCGATAGGCTTGCGGTAGAAGCGGCTCAGTCAATGAAGAAATAATTCATATTGAACTGATATGAATATGAGATTAGATATTTTTCAGGATTTAAGAGCTATTTTGCTTTTAATTCCTATTATTCATAGAGAAAATAGTTAATTTTTCTTTAAAAGTATTGCAAAATTCCGTTGTATAAGATATAATTACCGTAAAAGCAGATATTATGCCGTTTATGCTCAGCGGCAGAAAAGTGCTTTTGGAAGGAGGATATGTCTGGCATTCAGCCTGACATTATTATAAAATGGAAAAAAGATTTGTATATGCCGACAACGCCGCAACTACAAGGGTTTTGGATAAGGCGCTTTCGGCGGCTATGCCTTATTTTACCGAGCAGTTCGGAAACGCTTCAAGTATATATTCTCTCGGAATGAACGCCGCTAAGGCGGTTTTGAAGGCGAGGGAGCAGACGGCTCAGGCGCTGGGAGCGTCAGTTAACGAGATATATTTTACCGGAGGCGGCTCTGAAGCGGATAACTGGGCGATTAGAGGGTGCGCTGAAAACGGCGCTAAAAAGGGAAAAAAACATATTGTAACTACTGTGGTCGAGCATCACGCCGTGCTTCATACCTGTCAGTATCTTGAAAAGCAGGGCTTTAAGGTAACCTATCTTCCGGTTGACGAAAGAGGACTTGTTACTCCACAGCAGGTTGAAAACGCTTTGCGTGAGGATACCTGTCTTGTAACGGTAATGTTTGCAAACAACGAGATAGGAACAGTAATGCCGATAGCCGAGATAGGAGCGGTCTGCCGCAGCAAGGGAGTTGTTTTTCATACCGATGCTGTTCAGGCTGTAGGAAATATCGGGATAGACGTTAATAAAATGAATATTGACCTGCTTTCGCTTTCGGGTCATAAGCTTCACGCTTTAAAAGGCGTGGGGGCGCTTTATGTAAGAAAAGGACTTTCGCTTCCCAATCTTATTTACGGCGGAGCTCAGGAGAGAAACAGGAGAGCAGGCACAGAAAACGTTCCGGCAATAGTTTCCCTCGGCGAAGCAATTTCCGAAGCGAGCCGCAGTATTCCAGAAAGAACTGAGAAAATACGTGCAATGAGGGACAGGCTTATAGACGGACTGCTTAAAATTCCTCAGACAAGGCTCAACGGCGACAGGGAGCGCAGGCTTGCGGGAAACGTAAATATTTCATTCAGGGGAGTTGAGGGAGAAAGTCTGCTGCTTATGCTGGATATGTACGGTATAGCGGCGTCGTCAGGCTCGGCTTGTACAAGCGGTTCTCTTGATCCTTCTCATGTTCTGCTTTCGATAGGACTTCCGCACGAAACCGCTCACGGCTCGCTAAGGCTGACGATAAATGAAGAAACCGCAGATGAGGATATAGACTATATTCTCGAAAAAGTACCCGAAGCGGTCAAAAGGCTGAGGGCAATGTCTCCGCTATGGGAGAGAATATGCAGGACGGAAAATATAGAATCTTAGGAAAGGATAAATTAAAATGATATACAGCGAAAAGGTAATGGATCACTTTGCAAACCCCAGAAACGTCGGAGAGCTTGAAAACGCCGACGGTATCGGAGAGGTAGGAAACGCAAAGTGCGGAGATATAATGAAAATGTACATCAAGGTAGACGGAGGGGTCATTTCAGACGTTAAATTCAAGACCTTCGGCTGCGGAGCGGCAGTCGCTACCTCATCTATAGCTACCGAGATGATAAAGGGGAAAAAGGTGGAGGACGCGTTAAAGCTTACGAATAAAGCGGTAGTTGAGGCGCTTGACGGACTTCCGCCGGCAAAGCTTCACTGCTCGGTGCTTGCGGAGCAGGCTATGAAAGCGGCTATTGCCGACTATTACAGCAAAAACGGGATAGACCCTGAGCCTATCGTAGGAAAATGTCCGGGCTGCAGCGAATGTCACGGCTGCAATTGATCTGATATTATGCGCCTGTCCGCCCCCTGCGGGCAGAGCGTAAATATTACGGGAGGGAAGCTTAAAATGCATAACGGTAATGAAATAAGAAAGGTGCTCGTCGCAATGAGCGGCGGAGTAGACAGCTCCGCTTCCGTCAGACTGCTGCTTGATAAGGGATACGAGTGCGCCGGAGCAATGATGAGATTGTATTCAAACGGAGATATAGGACTTGACGAGGATAAGACCTGCTGTTCTCTGAAGGACGCTGAGGACGCGCGGCTTGCGGCGTATAAGCTGGGAATAGAATTTTATATGTTCAACTTTTCGGCGGATTTCAAAGAGAAGGTCATAGATCATTTTGTTAATACATATATTAACGGAGGAACTCCCAATCCCTGCATAGAATGCAACAGGTATCTTAAATTCGGAAAGTTTCTGGAGCGGGCGGAGCTTCTGGGGTATGATCATATCGCTACCGGACATTATGTGCGCAGGGAATACGACGAAAAAAGCGGGCGCTGGCTTTTAAAGCGGGCAAAGGACGCTGCAAAAGATCAGAGCTATGTGCTTTATTCACTCACTCAGTATCAGCTTGAACGTACGCTTTTTCCGGCAGGTGAATGCAGCAAGGAGGAAATACGTCAGATAGCTCTTAAAAATTCACTTGTTAACGCCTCAAAGCCTGACAGTCAGGACATCTGCTTTATTCCTGACGGCGATTACGCAAAATTTATTACCGGCATTACCGGCGAACAGAAGCGAGGTAAAATTGTTCTCAGCGACGGTACAGTTTTAGGAGAGCATAAGGGTCTTATTCACTATACCGTCGGTCAGCGCAGGGGAATAGGCGTTTCCTACAGCGAGCCGCTTTTTGTTACAGGTAAAAATACTGCTGAAAATACTCTTATTCTCGGTACGAAGGATAAGCTGTCCTGCCGTTCACTAATAGCGGGAGATCTTAATTTTATTCCCTTTGATAAGCCGGATAAGCCCTTTGAATGCACCGCTCAGACAAGGTATCATCAGACTGAAGCGCCCTGTACTGTTTATCCGCTTGATGACGGAACGGCAAAAGTTGTCTTTGCTTCTCCGCACAGAGCGGTTTCAAAAGGACAGGCGGTAGTATTCTATAACGGAGATTACGTTCTCGGCGGCGGAACTATACTGCGTCAGGGATCCTGAACGACAGAAACGGCATTAGATCTATAGCTCATTTCAAGGCTTGAAAACCGTGCAGACAAAAAAACAACGGGCGAACACAGCTCTTCCCTGCGGAATATTGCAGGGGAAGAACCGTGTCCGCCCGTTTCGTTATATTAAATTTCTGTATTAAAACGCTTTCGCTTTCAGTAATTCATTTTATCCTTTTCGGTTATCTTCCTTATTACCCTGCACGGATTTCCTGCTGCTAGTGAATTAGGCGGAATATCCCTTGTTACAACGCTTCCGGCTCCGATAATACAGCCGTCGCCTATCGTAACGCCGCCGCAGGCTACGGCATTGCTTGCAAGCCAGCAGTCGTTTCCTATGGTTATGGGTCTGGCGTATTCAATATCGTAGGAAGTTCCGTCGGCACGGGTTCTCATTCTTCTTTCCTCAGCGTCAAAAAAGTGCATAGGTGCAGCTAAGGTTACGTTCGGACCGCAGAATACATTATCTCCTATTGTGACTCTGCAACAGTCGAGAACGGTAAAATTGAAGTTTGCATAAAAGTTTTCGCCTACATCGGTAAAAACTCCGTAGTCGAAGAATACAGGCCCCTGTAAAAATGTTTCCTTACCTCGGTTCGGCATAAGAATATCAAGAATTTCATTGCGCTTGTCAAATTCATCTTCGTAAGTATCGCTGTAATCCTTTGAAAGCTTGTGCGCCCTTACTCGTAGCTCTGTAAGCTCTTTGTCCGACGGGTCGTAAGGAATTCCCGCCAGCATTTTTTCCTTTTCTGTCATTGATGTTAAAATCCTTTCTTTTCGGCTTGTGCAAATATATAATGCCCGAATTTATAGTTAAATTCATTCTGAAGCTATAATAAAATCATAAGCCTGCCCGGCTAGGAATAAGCTGAGATGTAAAACTGTAAGATCCTGAAAAAGTTATCAATTCTCATATTCCCATAACTGCAGCACAAAATCCCCCGTCCTCTCATACGAGCGACGTCAGGAGCGACTGCGCGAATTGCGCCGTCCGCGCCAGGACCTAGGACAGCTGGGAGGTGTAGAGGTGGTAGTAGTCGCCTTTTTTTGCCATAAGCTCATCGTGAGAGCCGCATTCGGTGATGCCTTTGTTGTTTATGTACATTATCTTGTCGCAGTTCTTTATAGTCGAGAGACGGTGAGCGATAATAAACGAGGTCCTGCCCTTTAACAGCTGTAAAAGACCCTGCTGCAAGAGCCGTTCCGTCCTTGCGTCGATAGATGACGTAGCTTCGTCCAGTACCAGTATCTTTGGATCTGAAAGCAGAGTCCTTGCGAAGGCTATAAGCTGCTTCTGTCCTCCGGAAAGCAACGAGCCTCTCTCGTTTACCTCGGTCATATAGCCGCCGCTCATTTCTTTTATAAATTCATCGGCGCATACTGTCTTTGAAGCTTTTATAATTTCATCTTCGGAAGCGTCAAGCCTACCGTAGCGTATGTTGTCAAGAATAGTTCCGCTGAAAATAAAGCTGTCCTGAAGCATTATTCCCATCTGTGAGCGCAGAGAGTGAAGAGTTACTTCGCTTATGTCCTCTCCGTCTATCGTTATCCTGCCGCTGTTGAGATTGTAAAACCGTGAAAGCAGGGATACTATAGTCGATTTTCCTGCGCCGGTAGGCCCTACAAGAGCAATGCTTTCTCCTGCCTTTACGTCAAAGGAAACGTGTTCAAGTACGTTTTTGTCCTCCTCGTATGCAAAGGTAACGTCCTCAAAGCTGATATTTCCTGCAATAGCTTTCATTTCATGAGCGTCAGGCCTGTCGTCTACCGTAACAGGCTCGTCAAGTGTCTCAAATATCCTTTCAAGATAAGCAACGTTGTTTATAAAGTTGTTGAATAGGTTTGAAAGGTTAAGAATAGGCTGCCAGAAGCTTGAGGCGTAGCTCGTCATAGCCGCTATAGTTCCCAGAGTAACTGTAGCGGGACTTAAAAGCAGCAGTCCTACCGCAAATATAGCCGCCCTTACCAGAGTCGAAATATTGTCAACGCTGGGCCAGACAAGGTTAGAGTAGGTAACGGCTCTCATCCAGCTTTTGCGGTAGCGCTGGGACAGACGGTCAAAGATACCCTCGTTTTCTTCCTCACGGGTGAATATCTGGGTAACTCTTGCGCCGGTAATGCTTTCCTGCAAATAGGCGTTGAGATTGGAGCTTTTGTTTGAAACGTCCTGCCATGCCCTGCGCTGACGCTTTTTGATCGCCATCATTACCAGTACGAACAGCGGGAGTCCCGAAAGCACCACAAGCGAAAGCCTTACGTCAACAAAAAACATGAATATCATTATGAAAAGCATATTCAAAAATTCGAGAATAACGTTGATAACTCCGTTTGAAAGCATATCCGAAACCGAGTTGACGTAGTTTACTACTCTTATAAGTATCTTTCCGTGAGGCCTGTCGTCGTAATACTGAAAGGGAAGCTTTTGCAGGTGAGCAAACAGATCTGTCCTTATGTCAAATATAATGTCCTGTCCGACTACCGTCATGATCCTTGAACGGATATTTGAAAAAGCTATCGAAACCGCCAGCGTAAGTATAAGCAGTCCTCCGAGCAGGAACAGCTGGGGAACGTTTTTGTCGGGAATGGTTTTGTCAAGCGCATACTGAGTTATAAGCGGGCCGAGAAGCCCCGAAACAGCGGCGAAAACGCTGAGTATAAGCGCCGTTATCATTTTTTTGCGGTATTTCTTCATGTATTTGAAAGAACGCTTTAAATGCCGAAAGTCAAACGGCGTTTCAAGAATCTCGTCAACGTCATATCTGTTTCTTGCCATTTAAACCGCCTCCTTCCCGAATCCCTCGTTCTGAAGCATAAATACCTCGTAATAGTAACCCTTCTTGGCTAAAAGCTCGTCGTGAGTACCCATTTCCTTAATTTTTCCGTTCTCAAGAATAATTATCTTGTCGGCGTCCTTGGTGGAGGAAATACGCTGAGCTATTATGAGCTTTGTACAGTTGAAATCAAGATTTTCAAGGCTTTCCTGTATGTGCTTTTCTGTTTCCATGTCTACAGCCGAGGTGGTGTCGTCAAGAATAAGTACAGCAGGCTTTACCGCAAGCGCCCTTGCAAGGGATATTCTCTGCTTCTGTCCTCCGGAAAGTCCTACTCCTCGTTCTCCCACAAGTGTTTCGTAGCCCTCCGGCATTTTTGAGATAAAGCCGTCGGCGGCGGCAAGACGGGCGTATTTCTTTACGTCCTCCTCCGGCATTGACGAGTCGCCGTAAGCGATATTGCCGTCTATAGTATCCGAAAACAGCAGTACGTCCTGAGTAGCCATTCCAATGTTCTGCCTCAGCTGTTTAAGCTTCCTGAACCGTACGTTTACCCCGTCAACAAGAACCTCACCCTCAGCTGCATCGTAGAATCTGGGAATAAGATTTATAAGCGTGGTCTTTCCTGAGCCTGTTTCGCCCATTATAGCTACAGTTTCGCCAGGCTTTACGGTAAACGAAATATTGTCAAGCACTGTCTTTTTACCATATCTGAAGGTAACATTCCTGAATTCTATTTCACCCTTGAGCCTTTCGCTGCAGTCTACAGCGTCCTCTCTGTCAGCTATCCTCGGACGGGCGTAGTATATTTCGATTATTTTCATTGCAGAAGCCATAAAGCGCTGGAGGTCGTTGACGTATATTCCCAGATTCTTTACAGGGTTGGCAATAGCCCATATAAGCCCCGAAATGGCTATATATTCACCCGTTGTTATCGAGCCTTTTATAAGGAACATTCCTCCGCCGAGAAGCATAACTACCGAAAGCACGTTTGCAAAGCTCTCCATATAAGGCGAGAATTTCAGCCAGAGAAGCGAGGCTCTTTTGTTTGAAACGGAATAATCAAGATTGGCTCTCTGGAATTTTTCCTTTTCAAATTCCTCTCTTGCAAAAGCCTTTACCACACGGTTTCCCGAAATATTTTCCTGAGCGTCGGTATTCATCTTCGCAAGCTTTTCACGAAGTTCTACATAAACCGGCTTAGCCGCTTTCTTGAACATAAGCATTACTATAAAAATAAAGGGAGTAACAGAAAACAGCATAAGCGCTATCTTCCAGTCAATAACGAAAAAGTAGATCATTGAAGCCGTAAAAAGCGAAAACGATTCTACTATTCCCTTAAAGACCCACGAAACCGCATGACGTACCATGTCCAGATCTCCCGTAAGTCTCGTCATAAGATCTCCGGTGCGGTTTTTGTCATAAAAGTCCATGTCCTGATTCTGAATACGGTGAAACAGATGATTCCTTATCCTGTAGATCATTCCCTGAGATGAAATTTCATAGGTCATGTTGCAGGTATACTGAAATACCGTTCTGAGCAGCGTAAAGCCTATCATGCATACCAGCAGAACTATAAATCCGCGTCGGTCGGCGGTGAGATTCTCCACCGCATTTTCCCCCGTTATGTATCTGTCAACTATCTCCGAGCTGAAAAACGGAGTGGTAAGATACAGTACATTGCAGACAAGCGACAGAATAAGCGCTGTAACGTATACCTTTCGGTAGCCTTTCAAATTGTGCCACAGCCATTGAAGCTGAAACATGAAAACTCCTCCTTTCATATTGCATATTTATGCACTATGATTTTCTTTTACTTCATGATATATAAAAATATGAAACCTTGTTTTCTTTCAAGGCTATTGGTATTATATACTTATACTCTAATAAAGTCAAGGGGGCTGAAGAAATATTTCACTGTCATTATCACAGTTTTAAGCCGTTTTTACAGCGCAGTTCAGGTACAACTGCACAAATTATTAATATTTTGAAAACCGTTTGAAGCATTGCCCGAAAAGAAATCGTTTTCTGCATATCTGTAAGAATTTTAAATCTGTTTAACGCAAGTCAATAATCATATAAACCTATTTTAAAAACAGTAAAAACGTGTACATCGGAATCGGAAAAAGGTTAATTTTCTTATTGCGGAATATGCTCTGCTTGTTGAAATTACACAAGTTATGTGATATACTTGTCTTACTATATTACGACATGAAAATAATGCCCCCCGCATAATTCCTGATCAGAATTACCGATCTCAACAATAACTTCCCATAGCCGCAGCACCGTTTTGTCAATCACTCTCTTTTGCCGCGGCAGTAAAGTTACCGTCCGCACTTTCGAGCGACATCAGGAGCGATCACGCGAATTTGCGCCGTCTGCGCTAAGACCGCCGTCTGCGCTAGGACTGCTGTGGCAATTGCTTTCTTTTGCCGCGGCAGTAAAGTTACCGTCCGCACTTTCGAGCGACGCCAGGAGCGATCACGCGAATTTGCGCCGTCCGCGCCAGGACCGCTGTCCGCGCTAGGACCGCTGTCTGCGCTAGGACCGAGACTTTAAAGTAGGTTTAAGGCACAGGGGGTATGATCAATAAAAAAAGGAGTTGATATTATGCGCCTGCTGCTTTGCGAGGACGAGCGTGAGCTTTCAAATGCCATAGCCGCTATCCTGAAGCATGATCATTATTCGGTAGATACTGTTTACGACGGAGAGGACGCGCTGAATTATGCAATGACACAGAATTATGACGGAATTATCCTCGATATAATGATGCCTAAAATGAACGGGATAGACGTTTTGAAGCTTTTGCGTTCCCGCGGGATAGATACGCCTGTCCTCCTGCTTACGGCAAAAGCGGAGCTTGACGATAAAATATTGGGACTTGATTCCGGAGCGGACGATTACCTTACAAAACCGTTTGCAATGGGCGAGCTTTTGGCAAGACTCAGAGCGCTTACACGGAGAAAAAGCGAATTTGCACCTAATAAATTAACTATCGGAAATATAACGCTTGACCGCGGAAGTTTTGAGCTGTCCTCTCCCTGCGGTTCGGTCAGACTGGGAAATAAGGAGTTTCAAATGCTTGAAATGCTTATGTCAAACCCAAATATGCTCATATCCACCGAAAAGTTTATGGACAGGATATGGGGATATGATTCCGAAGCGGAGATAAACGTAGTCTGGGTGTATATTTCATATATCCGTAAAAGGCTTGCATCGGTAAAAGCAGACGTTGAGATAAAAGCGACCAGAGGAGTCGGCTATACTCTGGAGCAGATAGGAAGAAAATAACTTCGGCTTATAGGCGGTTTAATATAGTGTTTCGTATCGTTATAGAAGCCCTTGCCGGTTGACAGGGTTATGTAAATTATTGATCACGGGGAGGTTGTCTGATGATCAAAAGACTGCGCAGAAAGTTTGTGCTGATAGCGGTTTTGTCGCTGTTTCTGGTTGAAACTGTGATAATAGGCGCAATAAATATTATCAATGTCTGTCAGCTCAATTCCAGATCGGATGATCTTCTTGATATGATAATAGAAAACGACGGAAAATTTCCCGACGTAAAGGGGATTCACGATAAGCCGCCCGGAGGAGATCGGTTCGGCGGCATTGACGGAAGGTTCGATCCCGAAACAAAATATATAACCCGTTACTTTACGGTAAGAACAGACGGCGGCGGAAGTGTAGTTTCGATAGATACCTCTCATATTGCAGCCGTAACCTCCGGCGAAGCGGCCGAATATGCCGAAGAAGCCCTTGACAGGGAAGCCGAAAGGGGCTGGTGCGGAAATTACAAATACGCCGTTTCGGAAAGCTCGGACGGAAAGCTTCTGGTATTCGTTGACTGCCGCAGCCAGCTTGAAACAAGGTATCAGTTTTTGTCGGTGTCGCTGGCTATAGGAATTGCCGGACTTGCAGTAGTAAGCGTTCTTGTCGCAGTTTTTTCAAAAAGAGCGATCCGTCCTGTAATTGAAAGCATGGAAAAGCAGAAGCAGTTCATAACCGACGCAGGTCATGAGATAAAAACCCCTTTGTCGATAATCTCAGCAAATGCCGAGGTATTAGAACTTACCTGCGGAAGCTCCGAATGGACTGACAGTATTAAGAATCAGACAGCAAGGCTGGGCGAGCTTATAAAAAATCTGCTTACTCTTTCAAGAACTGACGAGGAAATAAAGACTGTATTTGAAAAATTCAACATAAGCGACGCTGTATACGATGCGGCTTCTCCGTTCAAGACTCTTGCTTCCTCCGGCGGAAAGACTCTGTCTGTCGATATTGAAAACGAGATCGAATATTTCGGAGATGAGGGAATGATACGTCAGCTGGTTTCGATACTTCTTGACAATGCGGTGAAATACGCAGATGACGGCGGCGAGATAAAGCTTTCTCTCAAAAAAGCTCACAAGCTTATTGAATTGAGCGTTTACAATCCCTGCTCGGCTGAACCGGAGTGCGAGCCTTCAAGGCTTTTCGACCGCTTTTACAGAGCCGATTCCTCCCGTTCACGAGATACGGGAGGCTACGGTATAGGCCTTTCAATTGCCAAAGCTATCTGCGAAGCTCACAAAGGAAAGATCTCAGCCGAATACAAAAACGGCGGCATAACCTTCCGTGCGGTCTTGGCGCAGACGTCGGTCTTAGCGCAGACGGCGCAATTCGCATAATCGCTCCAAATGTCGCTCGAAGATGAGGACGGTAACTTTTATGCTGCGGCAAAAGATAGTAATCGCCAAAGTCTTGGCGCAGACGTCGGTCCTATCGCGGACGGCGCAATTCGCGCAGTCGCTCCTGACGTTGCTCGAAAGTGCGGACGGTAACTTTACTGCCGCGGCAAAAGAGAGCAGCTGACTGGTTTTTCATATCTTTAAGAGGAGAGAATTATTCTCCGATTTGCAAATCAAAAAGAATATCAGGTTAAAAACGGACGATTTTTTCGCCCGTTTTTTATTTTTTGCCAAAACTAACAAATTCATATTAAATGCAATTTCTTTCGTCAAACTGCTAAAATTGACCATGTTGAAACTGTAGGAAATTACAAATTTTGTTTTAATTAAAAACTTTTTCGTTCATAGTTGCACATTTGCGTGCAACTTTTGCCCCATTTTCGCCTATTAGTGAGGGGGTCCTATCGCAGACGGCGGTCCTGGCGCGGACGGCGCAATTCGCATGATCGCTCCTTACGTCGCTCGAAAGTGCGGACGGTAACTTTTATGCCGCGGCAAAAGAAAAATGGTTGCCAAGAGAAATCAGTCAAGTCCTAGCGCGGACGGCGCAATTCGCGCAGTCGCTCCTGACGTCGCTCGAAAGTACGGACGGTAACTTTACTGCTTCTGTGCTGCCGTTTTTCCCCTCCGTAAACCTATCCCCCTGCTCCTTGGCTCGGCACACAAAAAAACTATAGACAAGAAAGGATGATTGCAATGACAACTACTACGAAAAAAGCGGTGAACGATTATGAAGCCTATTGACACTAAGGATTTCGCTTTGTTCTTTTCACGGACAAGAAATGCGGCGGAGGCGGCGATAGCTGCGGGGATAAGTCCTCTCAGAGCGAAGCTTGAGGGAGCGAGGCTGCTGTTTGACAGGCGCTGCCGACGTCAGCTTGAAGCGGCGGACAAGCTGAGGGATAAGGAGCGCTGCGAGGTAAGGGCAGGATTGGAGCGGCTTGCCTACGGAAGGGTAAATGATGCGGCGGCGCTTGTGTTTGCGGAAGAGATAACTCCTCATATGCTTGCCGAATCCGATCTATTTAACGTATCGGAAATAAAAAGGGTCAAGGGCGGAGGAGTTGAGATCAAATTTTTCGACCGTCAAAAAGCGCTTGAAAAGCTTGAGGAGCTTGACGCTCGTCTGAAAAGTGATGAAAAGGCGAAAAATCTGGTAGAAGCGGTATACGGAACAGACTGCGGAGAAATTATGAGCGACACTCCTCTCGAGGGGGACGGAGATGATTAAAACAAACGGCAGGATAGGCTGGCAGGATTTTTCCTCAAAGCAGAAAATGGTGCTTAACTGGTGGAAGAACAAAAGCACCCGTGAAAAGGATGGAATAATCTGCGACGGGGCGGTAAGGTCGGGAAAAACCCTATGTATGTCGCTTTCCTTTGCAATGTGGGCGTCAATGAACTTCAATAATGCGGCGTTTGGTATCTGCGGAAAGACGATAACCTCCGTAAGAAGAAATCTGATAGCGCCGCTTATGAAAAATGCACCCGAATGGAGCATGGAGGTAAAAGAGAACCGTTCAGGCAACTATATTGACATAAGGCTCGGGAGAGCGGAAAACCGCTTTTACCTTTTCGGCGGCAGGGACGAAAGCTCGGCTTCGCTTATTCAGGGAATTACTCTCAGCGGAATACTTATGGACGAAGCGGTGCTTATGCCCAGAAGCTTTGTGGAACAGGCGGTTGCAAGATGCTCGGTAGCCGGCTCAAAGCTATGGTTCAACTGCAACCCCGAGAACAGGTATCACTGGTTCAAAAAGGACTGGATAGACAAGGCGGCTTCAAAAAATCTTATCTATCTTCATTTCGCTCTGGAGGACAACCCCTCTCTTACTCCGGCGATAATCAGAAGATACCGGACGCTGTTTACAGGAGCATTTTATCAGCGCTTTGTGCTGGGTAGCTGGACTGACGTATCGGGCTGCGTTTACTCGGCTTTCGACCCTAAGCTTCATGTTGTAAATACTCTGCCCGAAAGCTTTTCCCGCTTTGCCGTAAGCTGCGACTACGGAACGGTAAATCCCTCCAGCTTCGGACTATGGGGAGAAAGCGGAGGTGTCTGGTACCGTATAAGCGAGTATTACTACGATTCCAGAAAAGAGGGCAGACAGCGTACCGACGAGGAGCATTACGCCGCGCTAGAAAGGCTCTGCGCCGGAAGAACAATAGAACTTGTGGTCTGCGACCCGTCTGCGGCTTCGTTTATCGAGTGTATACGCCGTCACGGACGATTCCCCGTTGCACCTGCGGCAAACGACGTGCTTTCGGGAATAAGGAGAGTAAACGACGCTCTGAGCTGCGGAAAGCTGAAGATACACTCCTCCTGCGCCGACGCTGTACGGGAATTTTCCCTTTACCGCTGGGACAAAAGCACAGTATGCGACGCCCCTGTCAAGGAGAATGATCACGCAATGGACGATATCCGCTATTTCGTGACCCGCTTTTTAAGGGATACAGCCGATCCGTTCTGCGTTATGTCCCTTGACAGGCGCAGGTAGCAGTAAAAGACACAAAAGAAAGGAAAGACTCAGAATTGAACTTATTCAGAAAAAAAGAAGCCGCTGAAAACGCCAGGATATCCTGCTCGGCTCAGCGGGAGGTTTTCAGGCTTTCACCGTCGTGGAACGGCTTTGAAACTCAATTTTACGAAACCCTCAGAGCCGAAGTCCCTGTGCTTGATGCCTGTATAGGAAAAATAATCAGGCTTTGCAATGATTTCAGGGTAGTGTGCGGCGATAAGAGAGCGCAGAAGCTTATGGACGCTTTTGCAATGAACGTTCCGGCAGGGATCTCCGGCTGTTCACTCAGCTGCTTTGCGGACATCTGGCTTGATACCCTGCTTACCTACGGAAAGGCGCTGGGAGAAATATCGTTAGACCGCAAGCGCAGGAAAATAAACGGTCTTTACATAGCCGATCCGGTAATGTTCAGCGTACGAAGGGGAAAAACTCCCCTTGAAATGAAGATAATAGAGAATGTTTCCGGCAGCGAGGTAAAGCTTTCCGCACCCGAGCTTTTGCTGTACTCTACCCTTAATCCGTCGGTAAAGCACCCTGAGGGCGTATCTATACTTAGGGGAACTCCTGCGCTTAGCGAGGCGCTTATGAAGATATACCGCTGTATAGGTCAGAATTTCGACCGTGCGGGAAACGTGCGCTACGCTGTTACCTACAAGCCCTCCGACGATCCGGCTGACAAAGCTTTTGCAAAGGACAGGGCAATGGAGATAGCCAAGGAGTGGTCTGACGGAATGAGCAGCGCCGGTAACGGTGTTATCAAGGACTTTGTTGCGGTAGGCGACGTACAGATAAAGGTGATCGGAGCGGACAGCCAGATAATCGACACAGAAATACCTGTACGCCAGCTTCTGGAGCAGATAATCTGCAAGCTGTCGATACCGCCCTTCCTGCTGGGGCTTAACTGGTCTACTACCGAGCGTATGTCCTCACAGCAGGCGGATATTCTTACTAGCGAGCTTGAATACTACCGCCGTCTGCTTACGCCTATACTGCTGAAAGCGGCGCAGGCCTTCCTGAGGCTGAGCGGCTTTTCCTGCGGCTGCTCGATAGAATGGGAGAACATAAATCTTCAGGACGAAGCCGAGCTTGCCAAAGCCAACTACTATAACGCTCTGGCTCAGGCAGCTCAGTCCTAGTGCAGACGGTAACTTTACTGCCGCGGCAAAAGAAAGCTCTATGCCTGCTGATATTTTCGGAGGGAGGTTACTCAAAAAACGTTATAAACAATGACTGTTACTGTAATACAGTAACAAAAAACTAAGAAATGAAAGGAGAACAAAATGGAAAACGACTTTGCGCTTGACGAAGCGCTGCTTGAAAAGCTTAACAGATTTACCCGTTCGGAGGTAAAGGCTGAGGACGTATATACCTTTCCCGTTATCCTCTGCGATAATGAGGTAGACCGTGACGGAGAGCGGTTTTCGGCGGACGCTCTGCAGAGGCTTTCGGAACTTTTTGTAGGAAAGACCGGAATATTCGATCATGATCCTAAGGGGGAAAACCAGACGGCAAGGATATTCGACTGCGAGGTAAAAGCCGAACAGAACAGGCTTACCAAGGCGGGAGAGCCTTATAGCTGCCTTGTCGCCAAGGCGTATATGATAAGGACTGAGAAGTCAAAGGATCTTATTGCCGAAATAGAGGGAGGAATAAAAAAGGAGGTTTCAGTAGGCTGTTCGGTAAAAAGGAAGCTCTGCTCGGTATGCGGAACAGATCTGAGAGAGGAGCAGTGCGGGCATATCAAGGGAAAATACTATGACGGAAAGCTTTGCAGCGTTATCCTTGACGAGCCTGACGACGCATACGAGTGGTCGTTCGTAGCGGTTCCTGCGCAGAAAAACGCAGGAGTAACAAAGACCTACGGCAGTAAAGCTGAAGAAGCTAGTCTGAAAGCGCTTAAAGACCGCCTTGAAAAGCAGGAGGAGCTCAATGCTAGAGCCTGCGGAATACTGAAACGTGAAATTATGTCGCTGAGCTTTCTCTGCCGTCCTCCCGCCGCAGTTGAAACGGTAAAGGCGCTTACCGAAAGAATGAGCTTTGCGGAGCTTGAAAAAATGTACGAAACGCTGAAGCAGAGGTGCGTTACTGAGGAAAGCGCCTTTCAGCTTGATATTCACAAAACCGCTGAAAAAAGCGGAGATAACAATAATTTTAAACTTAATAAAAAGGAGAAATGATTTATGTACGATACGATCAAACTTGAAAAGGGACTTTATTCGATAACAGGCAAAAGCTTTACTCAGGCGTTGGAGCAGCTTGATCCAGACGAGAATTATGCGGATACGAAGCTTGCCGGACTGGACGCTTTTGAAAGACAGCTGAAGCGTTTTGACATAAAAGTTTCGGGCGCAGGCTCAGACAGGGTGGAGAAATTTTTCGCTTCTACCGAATCCGCCGTGCTTTTCCCCGAATACGTCCGCAGAGCTGTAAAGCAGGGAATGGAGGAAGCGTCGATACTTTCCGATATTATAGCGGCGGTCTCCTATACCGACGGAATGGATTTCCGAGGTCTTACGGTAACAAAAAGCGGAACTGACGCAGGAGTGGCTCAGGGCGGAGAAATGCCATCCTCCTCAGTAAGGCTGGCTTCCTCGGCAAAAACTCTCACAAAGTTTGCAAGAAAGCTTTCCTGCTCCTATGAAGCTATAAGAAAGCAGCGTCTTGAAGCCTTCGGCGTAATACTCAAAAGTCTGGGCGCTCAGATATCAAGAGCTGTGAACAAGCTTGCGGTGACCGAGCTTTCAAGCGGCGTTACGGCAGCTTCTATTGCAGGAAGCTCCGTTACCTACGCCGATCTTGCTCAGTTCTGGGCTTCGATGGGTGAAAACGATATGACGGCAATGGTGTGCAGTCCGGCGCTTATGGCGGAAATTCTTGCGCTTGAGGAGATGAAGTTCTGTGTTTCCGACTATATGTCAGGAGGAAGGGTAAAGACCCCATACGGAGTAACGCTGGTAAAATGCTCGTCCCTTGACAGCAAAAAAGCTATAGGAATAGACAGCTCCTGCGCCGCCGAAATGGTTTTCGGAACAGACGTTACAGTTGATTTCGACAAGCTTATAACGACTCAGTGCGACGAGATCGCCTGTTCGGTAGCCGTAGGCTTTTCAAAGCTTACCGACGGAGCGGTAAAGGTACTTAACGCCGCTAAATAACGGTATGCCGAGGGTCAGGGCGGACGGAGCTTATGTCTGCCCGGCTCTTACGGCATAAATGAAAACCTTAAGGAGAGTGAAAAATGGTCAAGATAAGCAATGATAACGTAAAAGCGCTGTTTCTCAGGATCACCGGAATGGATACGGAGGATTTTGAGTATGAGGATCTTATTCAAGCGGAAATAGGCTTTATAGAAGAAAGGCTGTGTACGGAGCTTGACGAAGCTTCGGCGGCAAGGTGCGAATATGCAGCCTGTGCAGCTGCGGTCTACGATTATGTTTTGGAAAGCTCCATGAAGCTGAAAGTAATGCTTTCGGAAAACGGAGCGGCTTACGGAGAAACTGGCTCCGAGGCCTGCCTGAGAGCTGCGGCAGAGCTGAAAAGCAGCGCATTTGCGGCTCTGGCAGGGTTGATACGTGACGACGGCTTTGTATTTTCGGGAACGGAGGGATAAAAATGTACAGCGGTCTTAAAGAAATTATCAGGCAGGCCTGTACCGCAGGAAGCTTTGTTTATGTGCCCGGGATCTCGGATATTCGCCTTACTCAGCGTTCAAAGGAAAGCTTCTGCTTATGCGGAGTAAGCGGAGCCGTGTATTCACCGAAAATAATGGCGGCAGACGGTAGCTCATGGGGAACGGAGGCGGAGTTTTCTCTTTCGCTGCGTCTGCTCGGAAAGCGGTGCGGCTACAGCGATAATGAGAATCTGGAAAGCATGGCGGACGCATTTATGCAGTCGCTGGGTCTTAATTCCGGGGCGGTAATAACAAAGCTTGAACGGTCACCCGTACATCGGGAAAGCGTTCTGGGAAGGCTGGAAATTGCGGTAAATGCGTCAGTAAAAATTCTGGTGATGATAAATGAAGAGTAAAGAAATTTCAGGAGGCGGAGAAAAATGCAGACTCAGGTCATAAGCAGGGAAAACATAAGGGCGGCTCTTGACGGAAACGCTTTTTTTATAAGCGAGGCAATATTTTCAGGCGGAACAAGGATCTCGGAGGTAATGCTTATAACAGGTGAATGCGACAGAAGAACAGCCGGAGGAGAGCCTTTTACAATAACGCTCAGAGGAAAGGTACTGCCCTGCGACAGGGATTATTTCAGAGAGCTTATTTCTCAGTATTCAGGCAGTGAGATAGGATCGGCGGTAATAGACGGAACCGAGTATTCCCGGCTTGCCCTTACGAAGGGAAATCTCAGGTTCTCCGACGGCTGTCTTGCAGGAGAATGCGTTCTTCAGCTGAAGAAGCTATAGGAGGCGGTATTACGGCACAGTCATGCTATTTTATATTGACAGGTCCTAGTACGGTGACCTGCCGAAATGTTGTTGATCTTCACTTTGAAAAAGACAGATATATTCCCTTTACCAGCGTTTCGGGAAGCTTTCTGTCAGACGGAGATTTTATTTCTTTTTATGAGATCACCTGCTGCGTAAACGGGAAAACGATACATAAAGGGCCTTTGGACAGGCTTGAAAGAAAACGCACAGGAGGAAGATGGAAGTATAAGTTTTCTTCAAAGGGCTATACGGCTATGCTGGGGCAGAACGAGCCTGTTCCGAGAATGAATTACAACGTTAATCTTGCCTCTTTGGCGGAAATGAACAAAACGATCCCGAATGTGGTTTATCAGGGGGGAACTTTAACTGTTAATTATGTTTACGTCAAGGAAAAGTCTACTATATGGGACGCAATAACCGCTTACGGCTATAAGGCGTACAGCATTTTCCCCTATATTTACCAAACAAATACGGTAAGAGTAACTCCGGTATCGGAAAAGCAAATCAGCTATAACGACGCTCCGATAGTAAGCTGCGGAAAGCTTACCGACAGGCGGAAACTTATTTCAGAGGCTTATATGGCTGATGCGGACGGAAACTATACCCATTCATATAAAAACGCCTCAGCTTCATCGGTAAATATAGTAAGGACAAAATATTACGCACTGGACCGACAGTGGCTAAGCTCTCCCGTTGCCGGACTTACTGCAAAGGTAAAATATTCACAGAGAGCAGGCAATCAGGTCTTTCTTACCTATATAGGCTTTAACGGTGAAGAGCTTTACGACAAGGCGTCGCTGACCTCGGGAGTCTGCGCTTTCGGAACTTACTCAATAGGACGTGTGGAAATAAATATACGGGATATGAGGATATTAACAACGGTAACCTGTTATCCTGACGGCAATACCTAGACGCTTTCCTGCTTTATCGGAGAAAGAAGCTTTCGCATATAATGCATTGAGGCGGCTTCGGCCGCTCAGTATTATGAAAAATAAACGGGAGGAGAAGCAATGAGAGAGTTTGGATATGACCGTGAAAAGGCGGTAGGCTATGCCCGAGAATGGGCTTTTAAAAGGAATCCCAAATACCTTGACTTTGAAAAGCTGGGAGGGGACTGTACAAATTTCGCATCGCAGTGCGTTTATGCGGGCAGCGGAGTAATGAATCATACGAAAACCTTCGGCTGGTATTATTATTCGGCTGACGACAGAGCGCCAGCATGGACGGGGGTAGAGTATTTCTATAATTTTCTTACGTCAAATAAGGGGGAAGGGCCTTACGGCTCAGAAGCAGACGAAAGCGAGGCTGAGCCGGGGGATATAGTTCAGCTTGGAAATTCAGAAGGAAGCTTCTATCATTCGCCTGTAATTACGTCGGTAAGGAACGGGCGCATTTACGTTGCGGCTCATAGCTTCGACGCTTATGACCGGCCGCTCAGCAGTTATATTTACGACAGGGCAAGGTTTATCCATATACAGGGAACAAGAGCGTACTGATCCTGTCAGGTCATACGGCATTCATAATTTCAGCGGGAATAATATGAAGCTTGTGGTTTATCTATGTTTTACGGCGTGGAAAAGACGGCTCAAATCCATTATTTCGGCAAAATTAATTTGTGTGGGATTTTTGTATATTTTATTGACTTTATTACTATTAAGAGGTATAATGGACTTTGTTGCAGATATAAAAACAAAAGAAAAGGATATTTACTTATAATATCCGTAAAATCGAAAGGAGAAACGCTTTTGTATGAAAGCGAAGTTCAGTATGGAAAAACTCAAAAAGCTTATCCCGTTTGTCGTTCCTCCGGTCGGAGTTGCCGCAATAATGCTGATAGTATTTAAAGCCTGCGGAATGTATCCGTTCGGAGACGGCTCGGTTTCGTGGTGCGATATGAATCAGCAGGTCGTACCGCTGCTTATGGATCTCAAGGACGTTCTTGACGGAAAGTCCAGCTTGTTTCTTAATTTGAATAATGCAGGGGGAATGAATTTCTACGGAGTGTTTTTCTTCTTTCTGGCAAGTCCCTTTTCATTTCTTGTAAAGTTCGTAAGCAAAGGGGATATGTTTACATTTGTAAATATCCTCGTTATGCTGAAGCTTATGACGGCGGCGTTTACCTCGGCGGTTTATTTCAGGGTATGCAGAAAGGAGCTTGATCCGGGCTATGCTGTAGTTTTCAGCCTTATCTATGCTTTCTGCGGCTACGGAATGCTGTTTTACCAGAATCTTATCTGGCTTGATATGATGTATCTGTTTCCTCTGCTTATGCTTTCGCTCAATATACTTGTTCAGAGGCAGAATAATATACCTTATATAATAGCGGTAACCGCAATGATGATCGTAAACTATTATATCAGTTATATGACAGTAGTTTTTATTATTCTGTTTACCGCAGTATATGTGTGCAGATACGCAAGGTGTGAAAATACGCCTAAGGTATGCGTAAAATTCGTGTCCGGCTCGGTAATTGCTGCTCTGCTTTCAGCCGTCGTATGGCTGCCCTGCTTTATGCAGTTCCTTTCCTCGGGACGGGGAGAGTCGGTTACAGGCACTATAGCAAATTCCGACTTTATAACAAGCTATAAGACGGTAGTTCCGCTTTTGTTCTGTTCGGCGTTTATATTTATGCTTGTCGGATATCATACGGTCTGCGGAGGAAAGCGCTCACGAAGAACGGGAACATATCTTATATTGTTTGCGCTGCTGCTGGTACCTTTTTTTATCGAGCCGATAAATCTAATGTGGCATACGGGAAACTATATGTCTTTTCCTGCAAGGTACGGCTTTATAACGATATTTATCGGCCTTGTATGCTGCTCGGAGTTCCTTGGGGGACATGAGGGAGTTTTAAAAAGGGTGTCATCGACAGAGCGGTTTATAGGCTATGTCGGAACGGCATTCCTTATCGCACTGTATTATTATTTTTCAACAAGGTTTATAGACGGCAATTTTGATGCTCTAAGCCATTATACCTCGTCCCTTTGGGGAAACGACGCTTCCTTCGAGGGCAATGCCGAGCTGTTCGCAGTATCGCTCATATGCTTCGGGGCTATATATTTTATCTACCGCAGGGGATATATAAACAGGAGGATATTTATTGCAGTGCTCTGTGCGGCGGTAGCTGTCGAGTCGGCGGGAAACGTAAAAATATACATGACCTCGGCGGCTTCAAGGAATACTCAAAAGACACAGTCGGTAAGGCAGATAACCGATCTTGCGGACAGGATAGATGACGACAGCTTTTACAGAGCGGTAACCGACGGAAAGATAATGGATTACAATATGGTTGGAGCGCTTGGCTACCCGTCTTTAAGCCATTATACATCGCTTACCGACCGTGAGTATATGTTTACTCAGAAAAGACTAGGCTATACAACGGTATGGATGGAGGTAGGCTCATGCGGAGGAACAGAGCTTACCGACGCTCTTTACAGCGCAGGTTACAGAATAGTAAGAGGCAGAGCTGACGATTCGATGTATTCAAACGGAGCATACTCGATCGTCAGGATCCCGTATTCGATAGGACTTGGAATGGTAACCGAAGCCGAGCTTTCGGAAGCGGAGGAGATACCTTCAGATCTTACCAGAGCCGAGGTACAGGAGTATGTATTTGAAAAGCTGTTCCCGAATCAGGGAGAGCTTATTTCGGAGTATCAATTCGACGCTTCGTCTAACGGTATAAAAAAGGTAAACAAACGCTATATTGCAGGACAGGGCGCTAAAATCAAGTATAAGTTTGACGTAAAGGGCAGACAGTCGGTCTATGCAGACTGCTTCGACAGACTTTCAAACGATCTGACGGAGGAATACTTCAACAGCTTTTCAATAACCGTAAACGGAATTTCGGTTACGGGGGATTATCCTACTACGACAGATAACGGGGTCATAAAGCTGGGCGAGTTCGAGAACCAGCAGGTAGAGGTCGTATTGAGCTGCAAAAAGGCTGTAAACTGCTATTCGCTGGGGGTTTTCGGTCTTGATCTGGACAAGCTTGAGAGTACCGTTGAAAATACCGAAAGCGCAGGCTTTACCGCCGAGGGAGGAAAGCTCAAAGCAAGCTGTGAGGTATCGGGAGAAAAGACCTGCGTAGTTTCAGTTCCTTACGAGGAGGGTTTTATCGTTCGGGTAAACGGCGAAAGGACGGAATACAGCAAGGCTATTTCGGACTTTATATGCTTTAAGCTTCAGGACGGAAAAAATGAAATAGAAATAAGCTTTGTTCCTAAGGGATTTTATCCCGGACTTACGATTTCTATGGCTGGAGCGGCGCTGTTTGCGCTTTATATAATCTTCGGAAAGAAGATCAAACTCGGCGAAAGGACGGAGAAAAACGTTCAGAGCGTTGTCCTGTTTGCGCTTATCGCAGCAGCCGGGATAGTATATATTCTTCCGGTCATACTGAATCTCAGCAGCTACTGACAAACAAATGTAATACAGGACTGTGTTCCTTTAAATTTAAGGCAGGAGTATTCGGCGCTTGAAAGGCGGCGGAAGACTCCTGTCTTTTTTAACTTTAATTTTTGTTTCTGAATATAAGCAGATTGTTTTGAGCAGTTCAAAACTTCTCTAAAGCTGTCATTTTATCAGAAACTGTAAACGTTATCCGTAAAAAACATACTGATTTCGACAATTATCTTTGTATAAATATCCAATTGAATATGAATATTAATAATGATATAATTAAAATAAGCTCATATAAGAGCTTATAAATTATGACATTAACGGAGGACAGCAAAGATGAAGATCACAAAAATTTCAGCGGCAATGTCGGCAGCGGCGCTTGCAGGCGCACTTGCTCTCATGGCAAGTGCAGACCTTACGCCGATAGCTCAGATAACTTCGACCTGGGACGAGGTCAGCGGTACAATAAACGGACACTGGGCTGTAGGCTCGGCTGGTATGGTAGGACAGAATCTTACGGATACTCAGAAGGTAGAGAGCGAGTTTGCTATACCTGAAGAAATAGATCCGGCTTCGATAGAATCTGTTACGATCGAATACAAAGCTACCAACGCAAACGGAGAGTGGGGAAACGGAGCATGGATGGCTAATTCAGCAGGCGCAGGCTGGCAGCAGACCGGAATTAGGGCAGAGGAAGTAACCGAGGTATCTGAGATAACGATCCCTCTCAGCCTTGTTGACGAAAGCGGCGAGGTTACAGACTGGTACTCCTTCGGATTCGTTGAGTACGGCGGAGCTTCTTATGATATTTATTCCGTAACCTTCAACGTTTCTGAAGATACATCATCGGAGGAAAGCTCAGAAGCAGACGCTTCTTCCGAAGAGCAGATATCTTCATCAGAGGACGCTTCTTCCGAGGAGCAGACTTCTTCAGCTCAGGACGTTTCCTCTGAGTCACAGACCGATTCTTCCGAGGCAGAGACCGATACTTCTGATCCGGCGGCTGACTCTTCAAAGGCTTCGGCGTCTTCTGCTGCCGATAAGGGCAAGGATAAGAACCCCAGCACAGGTGCGGCGGCTCTCGGCGGACTCGGCGTACTTCTTGCAGGCGCAGCTGTAGCTACAGTAAAGAGAAAGTAACAAATCGTTAATATAATTCTGCAAATTGCGGGGTCTGTTAAAATCAGACCCCGTTTTATTTTGAATAATTTGTTCAAAAGCACTAAAAGATAATGTGAAAGTTTGGTGAAAAGTATCATTGCAATGAAAACGTTATTATGTTACAATTGTATTACAACAGTTGGCGGGGAAGCTGTAAGGGTATTTGGCTTATGCCGTTTTCCTGAGAGGTTTTCGGCGCCGATAAGATTGAAATCTAATTAAAATTGGAGGAAATTAAAAATGAAGTTAAACAGAATTTTGGCCGGTATGTCAGCTGCTGCTATGGCTGCTTCAATGCTGACAATGATCACCGCTTCGGCTGCTGATTCTTCAACGCTGAAAGTTCAGCTGCAGGCAGTGGGCTGGTCAGAGTACAGCAACACGACAGCTATCACAGCTGACGGTGACTATTCTATTACAGTAGGAGATCTTTCTATTGCTGACGGTCTTACAAATCTTGGATTCTTTGCGGTAGGAGCAGATGAAAAGGCTGTAACAGCAACAGTAAACAGCATTGTTGTTAACAATGATTACACAGTAACTGTAGGATCCGCTGTAAATACTGCTGATGAAACAGGAAACGGTCTGCCTAATATCTGGAATCCGGCAGGTCAGGCTGACGTTGTATTCTCAGGCGACGGCTGCTCATTCAAGGGTGACGGCGGAACATCTATCAAGTTCTATGTAGGCGATGAGGCTACAACTATCACTTCAGTAACCTATAACATTACTGTAAGCGGTTACAGTGAAGGCGGAAGCGATTCTGAGGCTGAGACCGGTTATCCTGCTGACGCTGTTTTCGGCAACGGCGGAACAACTTGGAGCCAGGCTTTTGTTGAAAGCCTAAAGGAAGCTGACATGGCTGCTTGGGACGGATTGTGGCTCCAGCTCGATTATGGCAAGGAAGGCTATCAGGCAGCTGATGAAACAAATGCTAAGCTTGTATTAAAGCTTGAAGCAAGCGAAACTGTTGCAGCAGGTTCTACCATTTTCCGTATAGGCGATACAACTGATGATTCTAATCATGCATATACAGCTGAGGCTGACGGAACTTCATTTACATTTGAGATACCTCTTACAGAGCTCAAGGCTTTTGAGGATCATGATGGCTATTCTGCTGTACAGGGCTGGGATAACGGATTTGGCTGTAATTTCCAGGTAGGCGCTGCCGGTAAGGTAACTGTATATGCAACAGGAATGGAATATACACCTGTTGAAGAGTCTGAGGGCGACGGTTCTTCTGAGGCACCTGCACCTGCTACAACTTACACAGCTGTAGAGATGTTTACAGACGCTAACTGGGGCTGGGGCAACTGGCTTCCTAACGGCGTTGAAAAGGAAGACGGTTCCGATATCGGTAAGGGAACTGACGCTGAGATCACAGGTAACGGCACATATACTGTAAGCATTTCAGCTGAGCAGGTTGCTACTTGGTATGACGCTGAAGGAAATGCTGTTGTTGCCGGTACAGAAGGCGCTACACCTGCACCTGCAGCCGGCGTTAATGTTTGGTGCGTAGATATTCTTGAATTGGCTGACGCTCTCGGCGTAGGTACTGCAGATCTCGGCAAGGATGTAACAAATGCTGATAAGATGCAGCTCGTTAAGGACGCAGGCGTTACATTCAGCGACGTTTCACTTATCGTAGACGGCGAAACTATCTACACTTACAATGACGAGGATCTTCTTTATGCTGATATTGAAGGCAACGGAAATCTGAGACTTGAGATCTACAACACTTACGGTGATACAAAGACTACTGCTCCTGCTGAGGTAGCTGCTCTTGCTCCTAAGGAAGGCGGACTTGTAGCTGAGGATGAGATCGCTGTTACATTTACGATCAACGGTCTTCCTGAAGAGCTTCCTGAGCCTACAGAATCCTCTGAGCCTTCAAAGGATTCCTCAAAGGATAAGGATTCAACAGCTTCCAAGACAGATTCTACAACATCTTCCAAGAATGACAACAAGGGTAATGACAAGAACCCGTCAACAGGCGCTGCTGCTCTTGCAACAGTAGGCGTACTTCTTGCAGGCGCTGCTGTAGTTGCTACAAAGAAGAAATAATTTAAGCTGATCAAAGCTTAATGATAAGAGAGTAAAGTCCGCTATATGCGGGCTTTGCTTTTTTTATTGCCTTTTGTTCTTAAACCAAGCAAGGAGGGGAATTGTATAAGTGGTAAAATAAAAGCTTTGGGTAATAAGACGTGATCCGAGAAAAAATTAATTTCTGCAAAAGCTTGACTTGACAGAAAAAAGTATTTATGATATACTGCTAGTATACCCCCAGGGGGTGGGGGTATAGGGTATAAAAATATGATTTATACAGAAAATATATGGTATAGCTTAATATGAGGGTAGGATTCCCTAAAATAAGGTTTCGTGCTTCAGATCCTGTGCATTTTTAATACAACTCAGCGAATTGGCACGGATAAAGGCTAAGAAAGGAGTCGTATAGATGAAAGAAAAGTTTTCTGTTACCGGAATGACCTGCTCAGCCTGTTCTGCTCACGTTGAGAAAAGCGTGTCTAGGCTTGAGGGAGTTGAAAACGCAGCGGTAAGTCTGCTGCAGAATTCTATGACGGTTGACTACGATCCGTCTAAGGTCACGGCGGAGGATATAATTTCGGCTGTAGAAAGGGGCGGCTACGGGGCGTTTGTTCAGGGCGAAGGAAAATCTAAGAAGTCAGTTCCTGATATGAGCGGAGATATAAAAAGAAGAATGATATGGTCGCTTGTTTTTCTTGTTCCGCTGTTTTATATATGTATGGGGCATATGGCGGATATACCTATACCGTCAATTTTTACAGGGCATAAAAATATGATGATATTTGCTCTGGCTCAGCTTTTTCTTACTGCTCCTATTGTTTTTATAAACAGAAATTATTTTATAAACGGCTTTAAAAACCTTGTTCGCAGAGCGCCGAATATGGACAGTCTTATTGCGATAGGCGCGGCTGCCGCAGGAGGTTACAGCGCAGTTCAGCTTTTCGTTATGGCTTATCATATGGGCAGGGGGAATATGACGGCCGCTCATGACGCAATGATGAACCTGTATTTCGAGTCGTGCGGAATGATACTTGCGCTCATAACCGTAGGCAAGTTTCTTGAGGCGCGCTCAAAGGGAAAAACTTCTCAGGCAATTGAAAAGCTTATGGACCTTGCTCCAAAGACGGCGGTTGTAATACGGGACGGAAAAGAGGAATCTATACCGCTGGAGCAGCTTAAAGCCGGAGACATTTTTGTAGTAAGAGCAGGTCAGACTGTTCCCTGCGACGGAAAGGTCATCGAAGGCAGCTGTTCTGTGGATCAGTCGGCTATAACGGGAGAAAGTATTCCTGTATCAAAAGCTGAGGGCGAAGAGCTTATCGGTGGAACGATACTTTCCGGCGGTTTTTGCAAGGGAAGCTGTGAAAGGACCGGCGAAGGCTCTACTTTATCTCAGATAATAAAGCTTGTTGAAGAGGCGGCTTCCTCAAAGGCGCCGATTTCAAAGCTTGCGGATAAGGTAAGCGGCGTATTTGTTCCGATAGTTATAGCAATCGCTCTTATAGCTTCGGTCATCTGGCTTGCGGCGGGAGCAGGCTTTGCTGCCGCCTTATCGGTAGGAATAGCCGTTCTGGTAATTTCCTGCCCCTGTGCGCTGGGACTTGCTACTCCGACGGCGATAATGGTCGGTACGGGAAAGGGCGCTGAGAACGGAATACTGATAAAATCAGCGGAAAGTTTGGAGCTTGCCCATAAGGTAACCACTGTAGTGCTGGACAAGACGGGAACAGTTACCAACGGCACTCCTGAGGTTACGGATACCGTTTATTTCGGATGTGAGGAAAGCGATATAATAAGCTTTGTTTATTCTCTTGAAAAGGCTTCATCTCACCCGCTGTCAAAGGCGATATGCTCGTATTGTGAGGTCAGGGGAGCAGAGGATATGGGCTGTACCTCGTTTGAGGAGATACATGGCGGCGGAATAAGGGGAGAAGTAAACGGAAGTGTACTTTGTGCAGGAAACAAACGGCTTATGACAGAGCAGGAAGTTGACGTTTCCGAGCTTGAAGAACGGGTAAGCGAGCTTGCAGACGAGGGGAAGACTCCCTTGTATATTTCCGCTGACGGAAGCCTGAAAGCCGTTATCGCAGTTAAGGACACTGTAAAGAATACCACCGGAAACGCAGTCGCTCAGTTCAAGAAAATGGGCATGAAGGTAGTAATGCTTACCGGAGATAACAAGCGTACCGCAGAAGCGATAAAAAAAGAGGTGGATATAGATACCGCTATAGCTGAGGTCCTTCCTCAGGACAAGGAAAAGGAGATAAGAAGGCTTCAGGAAAGCGGAGAAATAACAGCTATGATAGGCGACGGGATCAACGACGCTCCTGCACTTGCAAGGGCGGACATAGGTATCGCTATCGGAGCGGGTCAAGATATAGCTATCGAATCTGCTGATATAGTTCTGATGAAAAGCGATCTGCAGGACGCCGCCGCCGCCTTTCAGCTGAGCCGTGCTACTATTAAGAATATAAAGGAAAATCTTTTCTGGGCGTTATTTTACAACTCTCTTGGAATACCGCTTGCTGCCGGAGCATTTTATCCGATAACAGGCTGGACGCTTAATCCTATGTTCGGAGCTGCGGCAATGAGTTTAAGCTCAGTATTCGTAGTAACCAACGCCTTAAGGCTTAAATTCTTTAAGCCTGACTTCAGGTCGGTAAGGTTTAATGCTCCTGACGTCGGTGCAGGAGTAAATACAGAAGCTATAGAAATGAAAGGAAATGATACTATGAAAAAAACTATCAGGATCAGCGGAATGATGTGCGGTCACTGTACGGCTCATGTCGAAAAGGCGCTTAACGCTGTCGGCGGGGTAAAGGCTCAGGCTTCGCTTGAGGACAAGGCGGCTTATGTTACCTTGGATAAGGACGTTGACGATTCGGTACTGAGAGCGGCAGTCGAGGAAGCCGGATACGAGGTGACGGGAATAGATGAAGGCTGATAAAAACGAGATCACGGCTCTTATAAAAACTGCCAGAGGTCAGCTTGACGGAATCCTGAAAATGATAGAGGACGACCGCTACTGCATTGACATTTCAAACCAGCTTTCTGCGGCGCAGGCTATTATAAAAAAGGCAAACAAGGCGATACTGTCCGCTCATATGCAGTGCTGTGTAACGGAGGCTGTCGAAAGCGGTAACGCTCAGGATAAGATCGACGAGCTTGTAAACCTTATAAACAAGCTGTAGTAATAAGAAAAGTCCGAAAATACGCGGCTGGCTTAACGGTCGTGTGCGTTTTCGGACTTGTTTTATTGACTTTGAAGCACCGCGATGCTATAATGACCTTAAACCATGGTTCAGGCAAATTTTAAGAAAGCGGTGAAGAGCTATGAAAGAAAAAATTACATTAGGTAAGTTCATACAGGACAAACGGAAAGCAAAGGGGTTATCACAAAAACAGCTTGCACAGCAGCTTTACGTTACGGAATCGGCAGTCAGCAAATGGGAAAGAGGAATATCTTATCCTGATATATCAATGATACAGGGGATATGCGAAACGCTGGAGATTTCTGAGCATGAGCTGCTTACGGCAAGCGACGATTACCGTCAGAGGGAAATCGAGAGTCAGGCGGCTGCGCTTCAAAGAACAAAGAAGAATTATACATGGATCTGGGCAGCGGTATATATTGTATCGCTTGTTCCGTGCCTGATAGCAAATATTGTTAGCAGCGGAGCGCCGACCTGGTTTTTTATTGTGCTTACTGCTGAAATGACTGCGTTTTCTCTGATCAATCTACCTGTACTTGTAAAAGATCACAAGGGTCTATGGACGGCAGGCGGCTTTTATGTATCACTTATTGCACTTCTGGTTTCATGCAGGCTTTACAACGGCGGAGATTGGCTTATAGCGGCGGTTTTGGGCATTACTCTGGGACTGTCGGTAATACTTCTGCCGTTTATACTTAAAGACGGTCTGTTTCCTGAAAAGTTACGGAGCAACAAGGGCGCAGTATGTATGGCGGCGGACAGCGTTCTGCTTATACTGCTTGTATTATGGGTCTCCGGCAGAGCGGGGGCAGCGTTCAGGCTTTCTCTGGCAGAGCTTATCGTTCCTTGGGCATATCTGCTGGTAATAAGGTATCTGAATATAAATCCGATGTTCAAGACCTCGGTATGTCTTGTTTTAGGAGGAGCTTTTGCGGTTTTCCAGAGACCCCTTATAAGTACGTTTCTTGACGGAAAGCCGTTCAGACCTGAGCCGTTTGATTTTTCAAGATGGTCTGATCCGAATTACCTTAACGCAAATATAATGACAGTAATATGCGCGGTATGCGTTCTTTTGGCAGTAGTTTTTGCTGTAGGCGGAGTAGTAAGAGAGGTCAGGGAAAAAAGCAAAGTTTAACAGAAAGGACTTTGAAATTTACAGATAAAAAAGGCGGACGCAGTTCACAGCTGCGCCCGCCCTTAATTTTTTTATACAGCAAGGTCTTTATCGACTTTCATCTCCGTACAGCAGACCTCTTGTGCCTGTGGCAACATATATACGTCCGTATATTCTGGGATCGCCGCATACAGAGGTAATATCTCCGAAGCATTGGTCGTCGGAATTTATACGGCTCCATGTTCCGCCGTAATCAAATGAGCGGTAAAAGCCGTATTTTCCGCCAATCCTGCCGACGGTGAATAATGCGGGGATACCGTTTTCACCCTTTCCGAAGCCTATACAGCGGGCATGATCTCCGCCGCAGAGCAGGTTGCTTATCCTGACTGAAAAGCTCTCCTTATCAAATTCGAGCAGATAAAGTCCGTCTATTCCGTTTGCTATCCATATCCTGCCGAAGCGGCCGCTTTCTGCCCGTATTTCGTGCTTTATCCTGAATCCGTGAGGAATGGATATATCAAGCTTTATTTCCCTGAAGCTTCCGCCCTTGTCGCAGGAGGCGAAGAATCTGTAGTCCTCCGTAATCCCGTAGAATACGTTTTCGTCTGTACGGTCGGAGAATATCTTTATATCGGCAGGAATTTCGGGTGAAACTCCGTTTATATCGTAAAATTCGGATCTTTTCCAGCTTAGTCCCTCGTTGTCGGTAAAAAAGGTCATATCTGAGCGGAATACTCTTTTACAGCTCAGAGTCCAGATTATCCTCTTTGAATCAGCTGAAACGGCAGTCCAGCCTGAATCGGTATTAGGCTGACTTATAGCGTCAAGCGCATTGTCGGCTTCTTCTGTAAAGCCGCGGGGAGAGGGAAGTCTTGTCCAGCTTCTGCACTGATCGTGAGAGAGGATAACTCCGCCTTTGGTTTTACCCGTCCAGTTTCCCCGAGGAGTACATACTACATATTTCGGGTCATTGTCCGGAAAATCTGCGTTAAGGCAGGTTATATACCTGTTCCCCTCCGGATCGGCAAAAGAGTTTTCACATTCCGCAGGAGGATCTTTAAAAGCAAAGCCTCCCAGATCGCCTATAATATCTATAACGTGAATATCACCGCCTGGGGGAGAATAAACGTTTAGGTGAACCGTTTCTTCAAGTCCTTTGCATAGAGGGGCGAAGCGAACTGTTTCAGAGGTAAGGTTTTCGGTACAGAATATTCCTGTTCCCGTATTGAAAACGGCGAAATCCTTATTGAAGGGCGATACTCTGAAGTCGCTTATCCAGTGAATACATGAGCGTCCGCCGTTGTATTTTGGCTTCATGTATGATACCGTCCAGTCTATAACGCCGACCTCAAGGCCTTTCAGTACAATGTTCCAGCTTTCGCCGCAGTCGCAGCTGCGGTATATTATATCGTCGCTTTCCCTGCAAACGGTCGATACATAAAGCGTTCCGTCTGAAACCTCGCAGGCGCAGTAGCCGCCCCTTATACGCCGTTTTTCTCCGCTTATACTCGGGTCAGAGGGCGTAATATCCCTGTCGAAGGTTACAGCGCCGTTTTTTATAATGTACCTGTAAACGCGGCCGTCGAAAACCGAGCCGGTATCGCAGGAATATGCGCCCATACCGCCGAAGCGTATTTTTCCGCTCTGACAGAAAGTAATATAGAGATAGCTTCCGTCGAAGGCGGCTTTCTGGGGAACGAAGCCTATATAGTCGCAGCTTTCATCGTCACAGCCCTCAGGCGTTTCAACAGGGGTAAAGCTTTTGCCTGAATCCGCTGAAAAATAAAGGGTAGGCCCTCTTTTTCTGCCGTCGGGGGAGTTTACTTCGCCGTCGGTTCCTGCAAGCATTATGCTGCCGTCGGGTGAAATTCGGATAAAGGTAAGGTTTTTCTCTCCGTTTACCGAAACGCTTTCCCATTCTTCTCCCATATCAGACGAGGTGAACAGACCTGCCGACTGAGAAGCGAACCAGAGGACGCCGTTTTTATACGCAAGCCTTTCTCCTGTCGAACGGCCCGCCTCGTTTCCGTGAACAGGGCAGGGAAGCGGCTTATTTTCAAGTGTCTTACCTCCGTCACGGGACAGGGTAAGATAATTGTTCTTTTTATTTCCGCATACGAAGAAAAGCATATCGGGGTCGTTTTCGTCCAGCGCCATTGACAGAGGATAGGTCTGAGCCGTATCCTCGGCGGTAACTCGGCTGCACAAGGAATTCCAGCTGCCGCTTTCAAAGCTGAATCGGTACATTCCTCCGATATCAGTACGGGCATAAAGAATATTGCGGAAGTTAGGGTGAAAAACAAAGCCGGTCACATATCCCCCTCCCGGAACGGGGCAGTTTTTATACATATATGGTATTTTACCTGTTACTTTATACATAATAATTCTCCTGGATCTACCATTCAATAGTTGAAACATCTGCGGGACTTCCGTTAAGGACAACCTTATCTACTTTGCTGTTTTTAACATGGATAACTCTATCTGCCATGGGGGTAATCGCTGAGTTGTGAGTTATAACGATAACTGTCATTCCGTTTTGGCGGCAGGTATCCTGAAGCAGCTTGAGTATGGTTTTTCCCGTATTGTAGTCAAGCGCTCCCGTAGGCTCGTCGCAAAGCAGAAGCTTGGGGCGTTTTGCAAGGGCTCTTGCTATTGAGACCCTCTGCTGCTCTCCGCCGGAAAGCTGTGAGGGGAAATTGTTCATTCTGTCCTCTAAGCCTACGCTTTTAAGCACTTCCTCAGGAGATACCGCTTCGGGGCATATCTGAGTAGCGAGCTCTACGTTTTCAAGTGCGGTAAGATTAGTCACAAGATTATAGAACTGAAAAACGAAGCCTATATCGAACCGTCTGTAAGCTGTAAGCTGACGGCGGCTGTATTTGGCGATATCATTTCCATCGACTATTATCTCGCCCTCGTCGCAGGTATCCATACCGCCCAGCATATTCAGTATAGTTGTTTTTCCGGCTCCGCTGGCGCCTACTATGACCGCAAATTCGCCCTTGTTTATTTCAAAGTCAACACCGTCCGAAGCGTTTATTGTTATCTCTCCCATACGGTAGCGTTTATATACGTTTTTAAACTGTACAAAGCTCATAGCCATTCCCCCTTGACGATTTTAATCATTATACTATAAGCGTTCGCATATTTCAATAATGTATTGTTAACTAAAAACTAATTATTCAGATGCGCTTTTTGAAACACATTCAAGGAAGTCGCGCATTACGGAATTAACGGGGTACTTTGTACAGGTAACCGCACAGATACTTCGGTGAGGAAGAGGCTCTTTCAGCTTTACTTCAAATATATCTCCCCGTTTTATATCGTCAGCAGCGATCTTTTTCGGAATAAAGCCGATACCGAGGTTATTTCTTACCAGCGGCAGTACAAGGCTTAACGAAGCAAGCTCTATATCGGGTCTGAGAAGGATATTGTGAAGCCTGAAAATATGATCAAGATAGTGGCGGGTAGTCGTTCCTTCCTGAAGCGAGATAAGGGGGTACATTGAAATATCGTGCATTGAGATAGTCTTGCCCAGAAGGCAGGAAAATTCATTTCCGGCAACAAGAATATCCTGAAGCGTATCCAGAACTGTAATGCTCAGCTGCTCCTTATCGGCAAAGGGGGAGGTAACGACCGCTGCGTCGATAAGATTTGACCTCAGCGCTTCAATTGCGTCGGGAGTAGTCATATTGTCTATTTTTATTTTTACCATAGGATTCAGATGATGAAATTCGATAATGTGCTTGATCGTATAGCTGTGCATTGCCGCTTCGGATACTCCCAGGCGTATTATTCCGCTCTTTGACTTGTTGAAAATAGATATTTCCTCTTCGGCGGTAAAAATATGCTTGCAGGCTATCTGGATATGCTTGAAAAGCAGCTCGCCCTCAGGGGTGAGCGATACGCCTTTTTTGCTTCTTATAAAAAGAGTGCAGTTAAGGTCGTCCTCCAGATTTGATATGCATCGGCTTACGCTTGGCTGTGAAAGATAAAGCGCAGCGGCGGCGGAGGTAATATTCTTCATTTTAGCAACAAAGTAAAAGACCTTGTAATGCTCAAAATTTATTGCCGACATAATAAAAAACTCCTTTGGATGTGAAAAATTCAGCTGTTGTTCAGCATTTTTGAAGGTCATCTATAGCGACAGCGTATGATAGCTATAGAAAATATGTATTTTACAAATGGTTATAAAAGTATTATAATATATAAAGATAAAAATTACAAGTGAAAATTATTTGTTAAGTAAAATATCAGACAAATATAAAATCAACGGCGATTTTAAAGTATTATCTTTTGTTAACAACATTGATAGGCGATATTCGCAGTGGTTTTATTTTTTTGCAGTCATTTTCGAGGGAGGCGCTGATATGGAAAAAATTGCAGACGAGCTGCTTGCCGCACTGGATAACGAAACGGCGTTCAAGCTGTTCGGGATAATTCCCGTTCCTGTATCCTGTGCGGTCACATGGATAATAATGGCGGCGGTGGCCGCGGCATCGGTTTTATTTACCCGAAAGCTTGAGCTTGTGCCGAAAAGGCCGCAGATGATAATAGAGTCCTTCGTAGGTTTTCTCAGGAACTTTTTCAGGGATATACTCGGCGAGGAGGGAATGTGCTATTTTCCGTGGCTTGCGACGGTAATGATATATATCGGCGCCGCAAATATAATCGGACTTTTCGGCTTTACTCCGCCTACCAAGGATCTTAACGTAACGGCAGGACTGGCGGCAATGAGCATAATTCTTATTGAAGCTTCGGGAATAAGGGCAAAGGGAACGAAAAAATGGCTCAAAAGCTTTGCAGAGCCTATACCGCTTATTGCTCCGATAAATATTCTTGAGCTTGTTATCAAGCCGCTTTCGCTTTGTATGCGTCTTTTCGGAAACGTTTTAGGAGCGTTCGTTGTAATGGAGCTTGTCAAAGCGGTATGCCCGGCAGTTCTTCCGCTTCCGTTTTCGGCGTATTTCGATATATTCGACGGTTTTATTCAGGCTTATGTCTTTGTATTTCTTACGTCGCTTTTTATCAAGGAAGCTATTGAATAAAGCCGGTACAAAACATATGAAGGCTTGCTGTGCGTGATTTTACGCATAACATAGAAAAGACTGCGGACGATACGGCCGCAGAGAGAAAAGGAGTGTTTTTTATGATGGTTGCTATTGGAGCTGCTATCGCAGTATTGACAGGTATTGGTGCGGGTATCGGTATAGGTATCGCTACTTCTCACGCAACGGAGGCTATTGCACGACAGCCTGAGGCAAAGGGAGATATAAACAAGGCGCTGCTGCTCGGCTGCGCTCTTGCCGAGGCTACGGCTATTTACGGCTTTGTAATAGCGCTTATGATCATTTTGTTCCTTAGATGACCGTAAGATAGTAATTCAAAGTGAAAGGCTGGTGAGCTCTTACTCGTCAAAGAGGAGTATTGAGCGGAATTTATGTTGAGTTTAGACTGGAGCGTTGTGTGGATAATAGTAAATCTGCTGGTGCTTTATGCGCTTCTGAAAAGGTTTCTTTTTAAGCCGGTCTGCGAAATGATGGATAAGCGGGCGAAGCTTATACAGGACAGTCTTGATGAGGCTGAGGAAAAAAAGTCCGAGGCTGAAAGGCTCAGGGAGGACTATAAGGCGGCGCTTGAAAACGCCCGTAGGGAGGCCGCTGAGATAACGGAAGCCGCAAAAGCCGGAGCAGCCGGGGAATGCGAAATAATGCTTGAAAACGCAAGAGCCGAATCCGCAAGGCTTATAAGCGATGCTGAAAGATCTATTGAAAACGAAAGAGCAAGGGCGATGGACGGCGCTAAATACGAGATCGCCGATCTTGCACTGCTTGCCGCAGCAAAGGTATTAAGTCAAAAAGCAGACAGTATCGACGGCCGAGAGCTTGCGGAAAGCTTTATTTCCGAGGCAGGTGAGCCGGAATGATAACCTGCGCTGCTGAAAACTGCGGGAAAGTGCTGTATTCCTTAAATATACCCGAATCAGATATTATTGAATCGGAGAGGCTGTGGAACGTTTCGGCGCAGCTTCGGGAGGCGCTCTGCTGTCCGGCGGTATCGCTGAGAGAGAAGTATTCGGTAATTGATAAGCTTTTTCCAACAAGCGTCGGGGCATTTCTAAAGGTAATATGCGGCTTCGGTCATATAGATGCGCTTTCTGAGATATTTGAAGCTTATAAGGAGCTTATGCTTAAAAGCAGGGGGATAGTTAAGGCGGTCCTGTACTGCGCAAAAGCGCCCGATAAGGAAACGGAAAAGAAGTTCCGTGAAATGCTCTGCCGCAAATACGGGGCTGACGGAGCTGAGCTTGAAATATGTACCGACAGCTCGCTTATCGGAGGATACAGGCTGTGCGTCGGAGATACAGAATACGATAAAAGCGTTGCGGGCGCACTGAAGGCTCTGCATAAAAAGCTTGCTGAGGGTTAGCTGACGGAGCAGGGCGATTAATTTGGAGGTGAGTGATTTGGGCAGGAGTCAGAGCGATATTATTTCGGTGCTTAAAAGCGAGATCTCGGATTTTGAGCTGAAGATGCAGGTCTCTGAAACAGGCAGGATCATAACTATAAACGACGGGATCGTCAATATATACGGACTTAATCACGTTATGTACGGGGAGCTTGTCGAGTTTGAAACGGGAGTCAAGGGAATAGTACAGAATATTGAAAGCAAAACAGTAGGCGTTGTTCTGTTAGGCTCGGATCACGGTCTTACCGAGGGCGCTAAAGTTGTCAGAACGGGAAGAAGGGCAGGCGTTCCGGTAGGAGAAGAGCTTATCGGGCGGGTAGCCGACGCCTTAGGCTCGCCTATTGACGGACTCGGGCCTATAAAGGAAGCGGATTTTTATCCTATTGAAAGAGAAGCTCCCGGCGTTGTTAACAGAAAATCAGTATCTGTACCGCTTCAGACGGGTATTCTTGCAATAGACTCTATGTTTCCGATAGGCAGGGGTCAGAGAGAGCTTATAATCGGCGACCGCCAGACCGGAAAGACCGCTATTGCCGTAGACACTATCATCAATCAGAAGGATCAGGATATGATATGCATTTACGTTGCGATAGGTCAGAAGGCGTCGACTGTCGCAAAGCTGGTGAACGATCTTAAAAAGCACGGAGCTATGGATTATACAATTGTAGTTTCTGCTATGGCTTCTGATCCTGCACCTTTACAGTATATAGCGCCGTATTCGGGTACGGCTATGGCGGAATACTTTATGGATAAAGGAAAGGATGTACTTATCGTATATGATGATCTTTCCAAGCACGCTGCGGCGTACAGGGCCATGAGCCTGCTTTTGCAGCGTTCACCGGGAAGAGAAGCTTATCCCGGAGATGTTTTCTATCTCCATTCAAGACTTTTGGAGCGTTCCTCACGGCTTGACGATAAGCACGGAGGCGGGTCTATAACTGCGCTTCCTATAATAGAAACTCAGGCGGGCGACGTATCGGCGTATATCCCTACAAATGTTATTTCTATCACCGACGGACAGATATTTCTTGAATCACAGCTGTTTTTCTCAGGCATAAGACCTGCGGTAAACGTAGGACTTTCGGTATCGAGAGTAGGAGGAGCGGCTCAGACCAAGGCCATGAAAAAGGTCGCAGGAACGCTGCGTATCGACCTTGCCCAGTTTAGGGAAATGGAAGTTTTCACGCAGTTCAGCTCAGAGCTTGACAAGACGACTAAAGAGCTGCTGGAGCATGGAAACCGTCTGGTCGAACTGCTGAAGCAGCCGCTTTGCAGACCTCTTCCGCTTCATGAGCAGGTAATTCTGCTTTGTATAGCCAAGCACAGGCTTATGCTGGATATTCCGATCAAGGAAATAAAGAAGTTCAGAGCGGATATAATAAGCTATTTTGAGGTAAATTATCAGGAAATAGTTGACGAGATAAACGAAACCAAGCAGCTTTCCGACGGGCTGGAGGAAAGGATCATAGCCTGTACACGGGAATTTAAAGGCAGGTAAGGGCTATGGCTAACGTAAGAGAAATAAAAGAGCGGACAGACAGTATTAAAGATATAATGAAGATAACCAACGCAATGTACCTTATATCGTCTTCAAAGCTAAAAAAGGCAAAGAAAAGCCTTGAAGCAACAGTACCGTACTTTGAGCAGCTTCAGTCAACGATACATCATATTTTAAAGCATACTCCTGAATTTGAACACGTTTATTTTGACAGCAGAGAAAGTAAACCGGAGGATAAGAAAACCTACGGCTATATTGTAATTACCGGTGACAAGGGACTTTGCGGCTCGTATAATCACAATGTTCTCAGACTTGCGGAACAGGAAATGGCAAAGCATAAGAACACCTGCCTTTTCGTTGTGGGACAGGTCGGAAGGCAGTATTTCTCAAGGCGCAGGGTCACTATAGACGGCGAATTCCTTTATACCGCTCAGAATCCGACGCTTTACCGAGCAAGAAGCATTGCCGAAACGCTTATAGACCTTTATCTGAAGGAAAGACTGGACGAGGTCTATGTAATTTATACAAAGATGATCTCTTCTGCAAAACTTGAGCCTGAGGTAATCAAGCTTCTTCCGATGGAAAGGGAAAGTTTCAGAACGGCTATGGGAAGAACTCCTCATCACTCTGCCGTTTTTTCTCCGTCGCCTGAAAAGGTAATGGATCACCTTGTTCCCAATTACCTTAAGGGTCTTATGTACGGAGCGCTTATCGAGGCGTTTTCAAGCGAGCAGAATGCCCGTATGACCGCTATGGACGCCGCTACCGCCAGCGCCGGAGATATGATAAAGGAACTGGATCTTCTCTACAACCGGGCAAGGCAGGCGGCTATTACTCAGGAGATAACGGAGATAGTCAGCGGCGCTAAGAGCCAGCAGAAAAAACACTGATCCGAAAGGAGCATAGTAAGATATATGGAAAAGGGCAGAATCGTTCAGATATTAGGACCTGTTGTCGACGTTGAGTTTCCGGAGGGCAGACTTCCGATGATAAAGGACGCTCTAACAGTCGAGCTTAACGGCAGAACGCTTTATATGGAAGCAGCTCAGCAGATGGGAAACAGCATTGTGCGTTCAATTATGCTTGCTTCGAGCGAGGGACTTGAAAAAGATATGGAGGTTACTGCGACAGGTTCCTGTATTAAGGTACCTGTGGGAAAGTGTACTCTTGGAAGAATGTTCAATGTTCTGGGACAGGAGATAGACGGCAAGGAGCCTGTTGAAGCAGAGGACAGATGGGAGATCCATCGGAATCCTCCTAAATTTGAGGAGCAGAGTCCGGCAGTTGAGATACTTGAAACGGGTATCAAGGTAATAGATCTTCTTGCACCCTACTCAAAGGGCGGAAAGATAGGACTTTTCGGCGGAGCGGGAGTAGGAAAGACCGTACTTATTCAGGAGCTAATCAGAAACGTTGCCGCAGAGCACGGCGGATATTCTATCTTTACGGGGGTTGGCGAGCGTTCCCGTGAGGGCAACGACCTATGGCATGAAATGAAGGACTCGGGAGTTCTCGGAAAGACTGCTCTTGTATTCGGTCAAATGAACGAGCCGCCCGGATCGAGAATGAGGGTAGCGCAGACTGGTCTTACTATGGCGGAGTATTTCCGTGACAAGGAGCGTCAGAACGTTCTGCTGTTTATCGATAATATTTTCAGATATGTTCAGGCAGGCTCGGAGGTTTCGGCGCTTCTTGGAAGAATGCCGTCGGCGGTCGGATATCAGCCTACTCTCGCCAACGAGGTAGGAGAGCTTCAGGAGAGGATAACCTCTACTAAGAACGGTTCGATCACGTCTGTCCAGGCGGTTTACGTTCCTGCGGATGACCTTACAGACCCTGCTCCTGCGATTACCTTTGCTCATCTTGACGCCACAACGGTGCTTTCAAGAAAGATAGTTGAACAGGGAATTTATCCGGCAGTCGATCCGCTTGAATCCACGTCGAGGATACTTGAGCCGGACGTTGTAGGAGAGGAGCATTACGAAATCGCCAGAAAGGTTCAGGAGCTTTTGCAGAAGTATAAGGAGCTTCAGGATATTATCGCTATTCTTGGAATGGAGGAGCTTGACGAGGAGGATAAGCTGGCGGTCGCCAGAGCCAGAAGAATACAGAAGTTCCTTTCGCAGCCTTTCCACGTTGCCGAGAATTTCACAGGACTTAAAGGAAAGTACGTTCCTCTGAAAGAAACGCTCAGGGGCTTTAAGATGATAATCGACGGAGAAACGGACGAATATCCCGAAGCGGCGTTTCTTATGGCAGGAAGCATTGACGACGTTATTGAAAAGGCGAAGCAGCTTGAGGGGGAATGATGAATGGAAAAAACATTTCATCTTGATATAATAGCCAGCGACAAATATTTTTTCAGCGGAGAATGCGAAGAGCTGATATTTCCCGGAACAGACGGTTCATACGGAATACTCCCTGGACACGAGCCGATGATAAGCTGTCTTTCGTCGGGAGAGCTTCGGTTCAAAACAGACGGTGAATGGCGTTCGGCGGCGGTAAGCGACGGGTTTCTTGAAATAATGCCGAAGTTTGTTAAGATACTTGCCGATACTGCCGAGCGTCCGGAAGACATAGACCGCAGGCGTGCTGAGGCGGCAAAGGAAAGGGCGGAAGAGCGTCTGCGTCAGAAGCTTAGCATAAGGCAGTATTATCACACTCAGGCTGCACTTAATCGTGCAATGGCAAGGCTTAAAATTACAAGCAGGTCTGCAAAATAAAGTCAGTTGCACCGCCGCAAAATGCACAAAATTGCGGCGGCGTTTTTGTGCAGTCATACGAAAATCTTACTAAAAATAAAAAAATTATAAAAAACGGTATCAAATCAGGCTTGTGAGTTGTTTTATATATAGAGAGCGCAAAAACAGTTTGCAGAAAATAAAATATAAAAACTGAACAGAAGAGGAAAGCGTCCCGTGAAATTGCTTATTTTGCGGGGCGTTTTTTTGTATAATCTGACGAAATATTAAAAGGTATATATTTTTTATCAAAAACTATTGCAATTTATGGATATATATGTTACAATAAATTACGACCAATTTCGACATCAATATGAAACGAAAGCAAATATTTCAATTGTACGGAATTAAAGGCTTTTGTTAAGAGCCGAAAAGGTAAAAAATTATTGTAAAGGGGTTATCTAAAAAATGAAAAGATTTACGGCGGCGTTTCTTGCGCTTATACTGACCTTCGGAAGTCTGTGCCTGCCGGCGGACTTATTCGACGGTTTGTTTATGAGAGCAGGGGCGTATACTTATGGGGACTATCTGTATAGGGTGCTTGATGACGGAACGGTGGAGATAGCAGGCTATAACGGCTCGGCAAGCGTTCTTAATATTCCGGGGGGGATTGACGGGAGGTTGGTGACAAGTATAGGGAATAGGGCATTTTATAAATGCACAAGCTTAACCCAAATAACGATTCCGGATAGTGTGACTAGTATAGGAGACAGTGTATTTAAGAATTGCATGAACTTAACTAGAATAACAATACCGGACAGTGTAACAAGTATAGAAGGTAGTGCATTTTATAATTGCACAAGCTTAACGGAAATAACAATACCGGACAGTGTAACAAGTATAGAAGCTTATACATTTTATTATTGCACAAGCTTAACTAAAATAACAATACCTGATAGTGTAACAAGTATAGGAAATCGTGCATTAGAAGGTTGCAAAAGCTTAACCCAAATAACGATTCCGGACAGTGTAACAAGTATAGGAGATTGTGCATTTAGCTATTGTACAAGTTTAACTAAAATAACAATACCAGACAGCGTAACAAGCATAGGAGGAGGAGCATTTTCTCAATGTACAAGCTTAACTATGATGATAATACCGGACAGTGTAACGAGCATAGGAGAGAGGACATTTTCTAATTGCACAAACTTAACCCAAATAACGATACCTGATAGCATAACAGGTATAGGATATTATGCATTTTATTATTGCACAAGCTTAGCTGAAATAACGATACCTGATAGTGTAACAAGTATAGGATATCATGCATTTAATAATTGCACAAGCTTAACTGAAATAACGATACCTGATAGTGTAACAAGTATAGGAGATGTGGCATTTTATAAATGCACAAGCTTAACCCAAGTAACAATACCTGATAGTGTAACAAGTATAGGAACTGGGGTATTTTCTAATTGCACAAGTTTAACCGAGATAACGATACCGGATAGCGTAACTAGTATAGGAAAACTTGCATTCAGTTATTGCACGAATTTAAAAACAATAAAAATTCCTTCTAGTGTAACAAGTATAGGAAATGATGCATTTTCATACTGCCCTAACCTCACTCTTATCTGTAAAGAAGGCAGCTATGCTCATACCTATGCTAAGGATAATAATATTCCCTACAGGCTTACCAATGCGGACGCTCCCGACGAGCTTACTATAGCTCTCGACAAGGATTCCTACCTCTACACCGGAAGCGAGATAAAGCCGGCGGTAACGGTAACGGACGGGGATATCAAGCTGAAGGAAAATACAGATTATACTCTTTCCTACAGGGACAACGTAAATATTGGAACAGGGTCTGTAACGGTAAAATTCAAGGGCGATTACAAGTCGCAGAAGACCGTTAAGTTTAAGATCACAGATGTTAAGGTTCCGAAGAAGCCGGAGGAAGGGGACTCTCTTTTCATAAGGGTAGTCGATATAAACGGCAAGGAAATTAAGAAGTTCAATTATATGTATGGTTTTGGTTTAGGAGAAACTGAAAAGGGATATATTATATTAAATAATATTGATACCGGCAAATCGTTTTCGGTTTTTGCAGACGGGTATTATGATCACAATATAGACCTGAAGCAATACGAAGGAACCGGCACTAATGTAGAAACTATAATGCTGTTCAAGGAAAGCGATGAGCCTCATAAGCTGCAGTCAGCCTATGTAAAACTTGACGGAATTAGAAATATACTTAATCAGGATCAGACAATTCTTGTAAATGAGGATGACGCAGATTCGTATACAAAGGATATAGAGTTCCAGTTTAAGGTTTTGGGTCATGAGAAGTACGCTATTTGCTATAATCTTTGCAAAAAGGATGAAGAAGGAAATAAAACAAAAATCGGTTCAGCAGGAAAAGACGGTAAGCTGACTGTAAAAGCAAACGAGCTTGAAGCAAGTAATTACTACTGTGTAGAAGTTGAATCGGCAGACGGAAAGGTCACATATACTGATCTGACAATGAAAGTAGTAAGGGTAAAAGAATCTGACTACGGGATGTTCAGTATTTCCAGCGGATCGCTTGATTTTCAAATACCTGCCGACGTTCCCATTATAGGCGGAAGTAAAATGTCGCTGGGAAAAGCAAGTTCGCCAGTCAAAATAAAATATCACAAAGACGGTACAGTTCAGGTAGCTGTAGGAGATACCAAAAACTTCGTAAAAAAAGATGACGATCTCGGAGAAGTTAAAAAATTTGTGAACAGCGCGAAGCTGAATGTTAATATCGGGGATTTTAAAGGCTCTGTTGAGTACAAAAAAATAAAGAAAAACGCAATTGTCGGAAGATTTCTGATGTTTGATAATGCAAAAATAAATTTAGTAGGATATGGAGAAGGCAAGGTTAATTCTGACGGTAGCGTAAATTTAGACGTTGCTATCGTTTTGACCTTTGAGGCTGCCGGGAACATATCAAAATCAGTGCTTATCGGAACTATGCCAGTATATATGGAGCTTGGCTACGACTTTGCTGTTCATGTAACTCGCGATGTAGAGTTTGACAGTATGAAGGGACTAAGCCTTAAGGATTGGAGTGACGAGCTTACGCTTGATTCCTCGGTAAATATTACGCCCTATATATCGGTAGGAATGAAATATTTCAATGCGGGGTTATATGGAAATATCAATTTAAAGACCCGTGCAACTCTGATGTCATATGTAGAATCAAAAAACGGCTTTAACCTTATAACCGCAGGCGCAGAAGTAGGAGCGAGGGCAGATGTTGGCCCGTTTAAGGCTAAAGTACCTATTTGGAAGACCGACGGAGATTATGTTATTTATGACTGCTATAAATCTTCCCGTCTCGCCTCTTTCAATGCTATGCAATCTATGAAAACTGCTGATAATATGGCAGCTCTGTTCAAAATGGAAAACTATTCTCTCAGCACGGATATACCCGAGGGATCTTTCAGCGGCGGAGAGGTAGCCTCTAATACAGTTACAGAAATAATCAACGGCTGTACCGCAAATGCCGGACCGCAGATAATTTCAAACGGCAGAACAACGCTTATGCTCTATCTTGATAAGGACAGCAACAGAACGGATATAAATTCAAACGTGCTTATGTACTCGGTTTATAATGAGAGTACGGATAAATGGTCCGAGCCGCAGCAGGTCGACGGCAACGAGCTGCTTGACAACAGGGCTCATCTTTATACAGACGGAGATAAAATATATCTTATGTATGAGGAGGCGTCAGGCGTTCTTCCCGATAACGCTACAGTAGAGGATTTCGCAGCGTCGCTTGAGATAGTATATGCTCGGTTTAACGAAGAAACCGGAAGCTTTGAGAACATTGAAAAGCTGACGGATAATGGGGTCATGGACTCAAGGCCGATCATAACAAATACTGACGGAGTGCTGACAGCGGTATGGGTATCCAATGACGATCCTGATTATTTCGGACTTAACGGAACAAATAAAATAATGTACAGCACAAATTCCGGCAGCGGTTGGAGCGTTCCCGAGGTATTGGCTGAAAATCTCAGCTGCGTAACAGATCTGTCAGCAGGCATGCTTTCGGGTAAACCCGTTGTTTCTTATATTACAGATTCGGACAATGACCTTGTAACCGAAGGTGATAAACAGCTTAAAATCTGCACCTTGGACGGTAAAAATACTTTGGTGTGTGAAGGAAATGCTGACAATGTTCAGTTTACTGTTCTTCCTGGAACGGATTCTCAGTCTTTGACCTGGTATGAGGACGGCTTTATCAAATATCTGAACAGCTTAACAGGAGATCCGGATCTTGTTTGCGAGGGAGCGGATTACAGCGTAGGTTCAGACTATATCATAACAGGTGATAAAATATATTTTATATCAAGAAACAATGATTCCACAGACCTTATGCTTGTTAATTATGAGGACGGCTGGAGCGAGCCGGTAAGTATTGCAAAGTCGGTTTCGGACAGCTATTTCGAGCAGCTTTCGGCAGCGGGAGATACTGCGGTTATGCTCAAGAATAAAGTTGAGATCAGCGATAACGACTTGAATACCCAGTCGGATATTGTAAGCTATCGTTACTGCGGAGTTACCGACCTCAGGGTCAATAAGGTTTATTATGATTACGAATATGCGGTGCCCGATTATCAGATGCCGCTGTATATCAGTGTTACAAACGCCGGAACCAAAACGATAAACGGCGTACGCGTAAATATATATAAGGGCGAAGAGAGCGTTTATGCAAAGGATATATCGTACGTTATCCGTGCAGGTGCAGAAGAGGAGATTCTTGTGCTGCTGGATACTGACGAAAACTTCTATACGGGAGATTACAGGATAAGCGTTCAGCCGCTCAGCTCAGAGGATATTAAACCTGACGATAACGAAACCGTATTTTCCTGCGGACTTGCCGACCTTGAGGTCAATACAAGCGAGTTTGTAGCAGGAAACGGAGGAACCGTGACCGTTAGCGTAAAAAACAATTCGTATATTCCGGTAAGCGGATCAAAGCTTTCGGCTGAGGACGAGAACGGAAACGTATTGAAGACAATTGAAGTTCCTGAAATATCAGGCGGGGGGATTGAAGTATTTAATATTCCCGTCAGCGAGCTTCTGAACGATGATGATTCCGAAAAATTTATACGGTTCAATCTAATTACTCAGGCTGACGAGTATGATATTATAAATAATTCGGCAGTTGAAAATGTAAAAAGGTATGCGGCTTCAATAGAAACGTGCAGTACCGAGCTGTCGCAGACCCAATTTACATATGATTCAAACGCTAAAACTCCTACTGTAACAGTAAAGGACGGAGAGAAAGTTCTGACAGAAAATAAGGACTACAGCGTTGAGTATTCGGACAATATAAATGCCGGAACCGCTTCTGTAACTGTACAAGGTATCGGAAGGTATTCGGGAAGCGTTACAAAAAGCTTTAAGATACTGCGGAAGAAGGTAGGGGAGCTTTCGGTAACAGTTGCAGGAAACGGTTTTACATACAGCGGAAGTCCTGTTGCTCCGGAAATTACCGTTAAAGACGGAGATAAGACGCTGTCGATGGGTAAGGATTATTACCTTGTTTACAGTAATAATGTAAATGCGGGTACAGCAAATGTAACGGTAGTCGGAACAGGAAATTATATTGAGGCAGTTACAGAGAACTTTACTATCAGCCGCAGAAGCGTTTCAAGCGGACTGACCTTCTCGTATACACAGAATTGTGTGTACAGCGGTAATGCTTATTGCCCTGCCGTTACCGTAAAAAACGGAGATACGGTTCTTTTACGGGGCAGTGATTATTCGGTATCCTATAACAGCAATATAAACGCCGGTACAGCAAATATTATAATTAGAGGACTTGGCAACTATACGGGAACCGTAATCAAGAGCTTTGTTATATCTCCGAGAAGTATCGCTTCCCTGGACATCGGAGGTATAGAGGATAAGTATATTTACACAGGCAGCCCAATTGTTCCGTCACCGACGCTTAAATACGGCGCAGAGCAGCTTGTAAGAAATACAGATTTCGGCGTTTCTTACAAATTGAATACCGCTATAGGCAAGGCTTCCGTAATTATAACCGGCAAGGGAATTTATATGGGAACTGTAACAAAGACCTTTGAGATCGTCCCGAAAACTCCTGTATTTAAGGAGGAATACACTTCGGTTACCGATGCGGTAAGAATAAACTGGGAAAAGGTCGATAACGCAACGGGATACCGTATTTACAGATATAATGAGAAGAATAAATCGTGGGTGAATATTCAGACGATAAGCGATAACAGCGTTCTTACATATCGCGACGAGGGGCTGAAGCCGGGTACAGTTTATAAATATAAGGTCAAGGCATACAAAAGTATAAATGATGTGATTTACTGGGGATATGCGTCCTCAGAAAAGCCGACTGCAACTGCGCCGGAAAAGATCACATTTACTAAGGCTAACCGTTCAACGACATCTGTCCGTCTGTTCTGGGACGAGGTTGCCTGCACAGGCTATAAAGTTCAGCAGTACGATACTTCATCTAAAGAGTGGAAAACGGTTCAGCTCGTGCCTTACGGAACGGCAGAACTGAAAATTTCGGGACTGAAAAGCAGTACCCAGTACAAATATCGTATTCAGGGATATACAAAAGTACCGGACAGCGAAAACAAAAAGGGCGCATGGTCTGATACATTTACGGTAAGCACTACGTCATAAACTAAGCAGGATCATAGTGTTAACGCTCCGGAGCAATAGTGTTCCGGAGCGTTTTTGTAATTATAACTATGAATTTCGGTATCTGTTCCGCAGAAATTATACGGCGCTGCAATAATATTTATATCAGACCATAAGTCCGCAGATAAGATCTGCAAACTCTACGGGATTTTCAACGCTGAGTCCCTCGATAAGCAAAGCCTGAGAATAAAGAAGCTTCGTATAGTCTTTAAGCTTGTCCTTATCGGCGGAATAAAGCTCTTTCAGCTTTTCAAATACAGGGTGTGAAGCGTTAAGCTCAAGGCATTTTTCTGCCTTGACTTCTTTTCCCTCATTCTGCGGCATAGAATTAAGAACCTTTTCCATTTCAATTGTAATATTGCCTTCAGCGGATAGGCATACAGGGTGGCTCTTAAGCTTCGAGGACAATCTTACGTTCTTTACCTTGCCCTCAAGAGCCTCGGTCATGAATTTGAACATATCCTGATTTTCTTCTGAGGTCTTTTTAGCTTCTTCCTTTTCCTCTTCGGTTTCAAGGTCAAGATCGCCGTCGGAAATTGACTTGAATTTCTTATCCTTGTACTGCATCATTACCTTGATGGCAAATTCGTCAACGTCCTGTGTAAAGTAAAGCACCTCGTAGCCCTTGTCCTTTACTCTTTCAAGCTGAGGCAGCATTTCAATTCTCGAAATGCTTTCTCCGCAGGCATAATAGATCTCCTCCTGCCCTTCCTTCATTCTGGAAACGTATTCGGCAAGGGTAACGTTCTTACCGTCGAAGGAGGACGGGAACATAAGCAGATCCTCAAGAGTATCCTTGCTTGCGCCGTAGGACTGATAAATTCCGAACTTAAATTGCAGGCCGAAGGTCTCATAGAATTTAAGATACTTTTCACGGTCGTTTTTAAGCATTTTGGCAAGCTCGTTCTTTATTGATTTTTCAAGATTCTTTGCAATGATCTTAAGCTGTCTGTCATGCTGAAGAAGCTCTCTTGAAATATTCAGCGACAGATCCTCCGAATCAACAAGACCCTTTACAAAGCTGAAGTGATCCGGCAGCAGATCGGCGCATTTTTCCATTATAAGCACGCCGCTGGAATAAAGCTGAAGTCCCTTTTCATAATCCTTTGAATAATAGTCAAAGGGGGCTCTTGAGGGGATATAAAGCAGTGCGTCATATGTTGCGACGCCCTCGTTTTTGCTGTGAATATGTGCGAGAGGAGGCATATAATCCATAAACTTTTCGGTATAGAAGTTATTATAGTCCTCGTCTTTAAGCTCGGTTTTGTTTTTCTTCCAGATAGGAGTCATGCTGTTAAGAGTTTCATTTACAATATGCTTTTCCGGTTCGGCATTTTCGTCGTCGGGATAATGAGTATGCTCAACGTCCATTTTGATCGGGAAGCGGATATAGTCGGAATATTTTTTAACAAGCGACTGTATCTGATACTGGTCGAGATATTTATCGTAATTATCATCATCGGTATTGTCCTTCAATTTCAGAACTATTTCAGTACCGAAGCCTTCCTTGTCAAATTCCTCTATTGTATAGCCGTCTACACCGTTTGACTGCCATTTCCAGCCCTTATCGGAGCCATAGGCTTTAGTATAGACCGTTACTTCTTTTGCTACCATAAAGGTAGAATAGAAGCCGACTCCGAACTGGCCGATAATGTCCACGTCGTCGCCCAGATCGTTGTCCTTTTTGAATTTAAAGGAACCGCTGTTTGCGATAGTTCCCAGATTGTTTTCAAGCTCCTCATCGGTCATTCCGATACCGTTGTCTGAAACAGTAAGCGTACGGTTTTCCTTATCGGCTTCAAGACGGATCGCAAAATCGTCTTTTTTCATGCCGATCGAGGTATCGGTAAGCGACTTAAAATAAAGCTTGTCTATAGCGTCGCTGGCGTTTGAAATAAGCTCTCTCAGAAAAATCTCTTTATGAGTATAAATAGAGTTTATCATCATATCGAGAAGCCGCTTTGATTCCGCTTTGAACTGTTTTGTTTCCATTATTGATCAAACCTTTCTTTCAGAAGTTTTAGCACTCTCTCTACCAGAGTGCTAACTATAATCTTATTATACAACGCTTTTGATAAAATGCAATAGTTATAATAAAATAGATACTCTTTATTTACTTTTACTTAATAATTGCCGGCGCACAATAATTTGCATTTCATATACTTAATGTGTTATAATATAAGTTAACGGCGATAAAATAGGTTTACGGTAAAAACGATCCAAGTCCTGATAATTACCGCTGTATTTCCAATTAATGCTATACGGCGGCAGGATCTGCCGTACAGCGCATAAGCAGAAAGGAAAGCTGTAAAAAATGAAAATATCAAAGCTTTTTGAATCCCACAGACCTCAGTTTTCTTTGGAGGTTTTTCCGCCTAAGAAAAACGGAGGAATAGAAACAATATATGAAACGCTGGACGGACTAAGGGAACTGAAGCCTGCGTTTATAAGCGTTACATACGGAGCAGGAGGAAATATCGCTGACAATTCAACCTGCGAAATATGCTCTATAATAAAAAATAAATACAATATTATGCCGATAGCTCATCTTACATGCGTTAACAATACTAAAGAGGATATTGATTATATCCTTGATAAGCTGAGATCTGCGGGAGTTGAAAATATTCTGGCGCTGAGGGGAGATATAAATCCCGACAGTCCTCCTAAGAATGATTTCAGCCATGCCGACGAGCTGGTTTCATATATTAAGCAGAGAGGGGATTTCAGCGTATCCGCCGCCTGTTATCCGGAGGCGCACCCGGATTCAGAGAATATGATCTCGGATATTCTTCATTTAAAGCACAAGGTAGACTGCGGAGCTGAGCATCTTATTTCACAGCTTTTCTTCAATAACGAGGATTTTTATGAGTTCCGTGAAAAATGCAGGATAGCAGGTATAAATGTTCCGATCGAAGCGGGAATAATGCCTGTTACCTCCAAGAGCGGAATAATGCGTATGGTTTCAATGTGCGGTGCGTCTATTCCGAAAAAGCTTGCGAAAATGCTCAACCGCTTTGAAAATAATCCCAAGGCGCTTGAGGATGCCGGTATCGCTTACGCTATAGACCAGATAGTCGATCTGATCTCAAGCGACGCTGACGGAATACATCTTTATACAATGAATAAGCCGTATATCGCCCAGAAGATATTTGCGGCAGTAGAATCTATGAGATAACGTTCGGGAGGGCTTTGATGTTTTACAGCAATTTCGGCGGGACCAATTTTCAGAGCGATTATTACAATCAGCTTATGGACGCCCGCAGACGCGAAAAAAAGGCTATGTTTATAAACTGCTCCAAGCTGGGCATACTTTTGATCGTTTACAATCTGCTCAATTCCTTATTTCTCAATGTTTATTATCTTATCGTTTACGCTTATAAGAACGGAAGCCTGACGCTAAGCGTACGGACGGCGAAGATATATTTATCCCAGCAGCAGGAGCTTGTAAACTCGTCGGTATTTTCAATGGCGGGAAATTTATTTATTATATTTGTCAGTCTTGTTATTATTCTGATTATAGCGCGGTTTGCAATGAAAATAAATTTTTCGGAAATGATGCGTCCCAGAAAAGGAAACGCCGTTCAGGCAGTAAAATGGTTTCCGCTTTGCCTTACGCTTAATGTTCTTGTCAGTATTGTAATTTCCTATTTTACCTTTTACATGGATCAAATGGGCGTTACCGTTCCCGAAAGTGATCTTTCCATAAGACAGCCCAGTACGGCGGCGGTCGTACTTCAGATTGCGTATGTTATAATTTTAGGGCCGATTGCTGAGGAAATATTATACAGGGGGATAATTCTTACCCTTTTAAAGCCTTTCGGTAAATTTATGGCGGTTTTTTTCTCGGCGCTTATATTTGGACTTATGCACGGTAATATTCCTCAGGCGGCATCAGCGTTCGCCAGTGCGCTTATTTTCGGAGCGGTAGCTATTCAGTGCAACTCGATAATTCCTACCGTAATTATCCATATAGTCAACAATATGTTCGCAAGCTATATGGATTTTGCCGACGTTTACGGCTGGGCATATGCTCAGGAATTTTATATGGCGTTTGAGATACTTGTAATATTTATGGGCGTTTATGTGCTTTTCACAAACGGCTGGCGGCTCAGGTTCAATAACGACCGAACCTACGCAATGACCTCTACTCAGCGGTACGGAGCGGTATTTTCAAACGTTTTCATTCTTGTTTATTTCGCTATGATAATTTTTGAGTTTGTAAACAGCTTTATAATGGCTAATTCCTGATCGTAGATGATCGCTTTCTGTATTTTTTGAATATACGGCAAAAAGCAACTGAATCGATACTTGTAAAGCCGTTAAATAAAGTTGATTTGCATGTTTTAGACATTAGGTATTATTGACAAACGGCGGCGGACGGTGTAAAATAATCAATATGGAACGTTAATATCTGAGAAAGGTTGATTTTCTTGAAAATTTCCACAAAGGGAAGGTATGCGCTGCGGCTTATGCTGGATCTTGCAATGCACGACGACGGAAGCTATATTCCTATAAAGGATATTGCGAAACGTCAGTCGATCTCTGACAAATATCTTGAGCAGATCATATCAATACTCGGACGTGCAGGTTATGTAAAAAGCGTACGGGGAGCAGGCGGCGGATATAAGCTTGCTCATCCGCTGAAAAGTTATACGGTAGGAATGGTTCTCAGGCTTACGGAGGGCAGCCTTGCGCCGGTAGCTTGTCTTGACGACAATGTAAATACCTGCGAGAGAAGAAATGAATGTGCAACGCTTATGGTGTGGGAGAAGCTTTACGAGGCTATCAACGGAGTTGTCGATTCCATTACCCTTGAAGATCTGGCGGAATATCAGAGATCTCTGGCTTCGGATTATGTTATATAAAGCTTATAATAAAGACCTTCAGCAAAACGGGTAAGCGCAGACAGGGCGGTCTGCTGCTGCCCGTTATTTTAATATAACAAAGCTGATATCCCCCCGACTCTAAAGCGTCAGGCTGCATTTTTGTCTTTAAGCAGTTGATATGATCTTCGGCTGTTTGCTGAATTACAGGGCAATTCTTATTATTGAAGCAGTGCGGTTTTGCTTCCTTATGTCTTTATTATACAGCTTTATCGGCATTTTGTCAAGAACTAATGTTCATAAATTAGCACGAATGTTTTTGGAGATCTATAGAGATCCTGCACAAATTTATAAAATTTTACTGCAAATCGTAATACTCGGAAATCTAAAATATACAAATAAAATAAATGGGTATTTCAGCGAAAATGATATGAGATCTCTGCCTTTTCCCCGACGTATGGCGTAAAAAGGACAGCTCAGATTTATTTGTTGGGGATATTGATTTTCTTGAAATTAATAAAATCTTTCTTGACATAAAAGGACTGCGGTTATATAATTAAAGCAATACCGTTAAATATAAGTCTGATATACATATGATCGCGGAGCTTTCCGCAGGCAGGAGCAGGAATAAAAATGACAAGAAAATACGCTATTTTAGGTGAAACACTCAGGCACACAATGTCGCCGCCGATCCATGCAAGGCTTTTTGAGCTTAGGGGGAGAAGCTTTGAATACGAGGTAGTCGAGGTCAATGCTCAGGAGCTTGCTGATAAAGCGGAATATCTCAATTCAATGAGCGGTTATAATATAACTATTCCTCATAAGGTTGAGATTATAAAATATATTGACAGGCTGGGAGAATCTGCAAGGAGATACAATTCAGTAAACTGCGTTGATAATAAAAACGGCGTACTTACAGGCTATAATACCGACTGCGACGGGTTTCTTCATACGGTCAGGGCAATGGGAGCAAGTCTTTCCGGAGAGGTTCTGCTTATCGGATGCGGCGGAGTAGGCAGAATGGCAGCTATCGAATCCGCTCTTGCGGGAGCGGCTCTGAATATTGCGGTACTAAAGTCCGATCTGGAGCTTGCGGTACGGACTGAAAAGGAGATCAGGGCTGTTAAGCCTGACGCTCGGGTAAATATTGTACTTAATACGGAAATAGACGCTTCAAAGCGATATGATCTGCTTGTAAACGCCTGTCCTGTTGGAATGTATCCGAGGGTAAACGCTTGTCCGGTTTCTGATGAAGTTATTGAACGTGCGGACTGCGTTTTTGACCTTATCTATAATCCCCGTGAAACGCTGCTTGTACAGAAGGCAAAGGCAATGGGCAAAAGAGCTGCGGGAGGAATGGCTATGCTGGTATGGCAGGCGGTATCTGCTCATGAAATATGGGATTCGGATAAGTATACCGACGATGAAGTAAAAGCCATAATCAAAGAAATGGAAGCGGCTGTCGAAAAGAATTTTAAGATATAAACGGGAGTGAAGTCTTTGAACTCAAAAGCGGTTTATTTATGCGGCTTTATGGGCTGCGGAAAATCTACGGTAGGAAAGCTTCTGGCAAGGCGTCTGGGAGCAGGCTTTACCGATCTGGATATTTACATAGAAAAAAGCGTTGGAATGAGCATTCCCGATATTTTTGAAAAGCTGGGGGAGAAATATTTCAGGGAAGCAGAGGCTAAGGCTCTGGAGGAGCTGGGCCGCAGCGGAGGAGTTATAGCGGCAGGCGGAGGCGCTTTGCTTTCAGACAGAAATGCCGAAGCTGCAAAAAGGACGGGAACGGTAGTATTTATAGATACGCCCTTTGAGGTATGCTATAACCGTATAAAGGAGGACAAAAATCGTCCTATAGCATACAGCTCTACAAGGGAACAGCTGCTTGAAAGGTATAATTACCGAAGACCGCTGTATATAAAGAATTCTCATATAACTGCTGACGGGAACGGAACGCCTATAGAGATCACGGCTGAGATCGCAGGGCTTATTGTATAAAGCGGCAGGGTATATTCGCAGTCATATAAAAATAACGGGCAAACGCAGTTTCCCCTCTGACAGCAGAACAACGTGATATCGTTTGTTCTTGCAGGGGACATAGTGCGTTCGCCCGTTTTTAAATATTACTGATTTTTGCTTTCCGCAGAGGGTACGGAGCTGTTTTCATACTGCTCGGGATTTTTTATTTCCATTGACGGGTCAATAATTCCTGCCGAGTATTCAAGATTGAACAGCTTCCATTTGCCTCTTACCTTGCCGACATAGCAGGTATATCTGAAATTATCTGTTTTCTTTGAACCTGAGAAGGTAACGTCGGCAATAACTGAATATGCTTCACTTACAGACGGAACGGAGCCGTATTTGCTTTTGTATTCCGCCAGGCTGAAATCTTCAAGCAGAGTTTCCTTTCCGCAGGTTACATTAACTGTAAAGCCTTCGCCGTATTCTTCTGTAAAGTCTTTGAGAAACTCTCGCATATACTCGTCCTTTTCGTAGCCGAGGGTTTCGCGTTCGTCCTCGTATTCCTTTTTCATATCAGACGGAAAGCAGTCGGTAAAGTCGTCAAAACTGCGTTGGCTTATAGAAGTAAAATACTGATTTATGACGTCGGTTTTCTTTCCTCCCGAAAGCGTACCGTTCTTTATCAGAACTAAGACCACCATTGCAGCTGCAACTACTGCAATAATTATCAGGGTATTTCTTCTGGCTCTCGGGTCTGTACGTTCTGTATGGGTTTTCTTCTTATTTTGTTCACGTCTGCGGTCGTAAAATTCCTTTTTTTCCTCATCGGTCATAAAACGTTCAGGCTTGGTTGCTTTCTTGTATTTTGCAAGGGATTTGGATTTCACTTCTTTGCCGTAGCCGCACTTTGTGCAGTAGCTGCCTTCATAGTAGCTTCCGCAGGATCTGCAAATTTTAGACATATTAAACCGCTCCGATACGGAGCATTCTCCTTTCAGATTATCAAGGCAATACCACGCAAGGATCATTCATAAAGCCGTCAGCCGATAATTATCAGGTATTGTCTTAAATTTTATTGTACTTCATTGCGGGGTTTTTGTCAACAGGTGTATTTCAGACCGCAATATTTTTAAGCACCTTTCCTACCGAATCATGAATTACAAGGTCTGCAGTTGAGTCCATAGCTGTAGAGTCACGGTTTATAAGCACAAGGCTCTTTCCGCGGAAATACCGTATCATTCCCGCCGCCGGATAAACGGTTAGGGAGGTTCCCGCTATAATTAAAGTATCGCTTTGGGAAATCGCCGCCAGCGCTTTGCTTACGGTATCGTCGTCGAGCTGTTCCTCGTAAAGCACAACGTCAGGCTTTATTATTCCTCCGCAGGAGCAGCGTGGTATCCCTGCGGAGTTCAGCATAAACTCCGCCGTATACATTCTGCGGCATTTCATGCAGTAATTTCTGTGTACAGAGCCGTGAAGCTCAAGCACGTTTTTGCTTCCTGCCGCCTGATGAAGTCCGTCGATATTCTGGGTCACGACTGCCGACAGCTTACCGTATTTTTCAAGCTCCGCAAGCTTATAATGAGCCGGGTTTGGCTCTGCGCTCAGACAAAGCATTTTATCACGGTAAAAGTCGTAGAATTTTTCGGTATTACGGTCAAAATAGCTTCTGCTCAGGATAGTTTCGGGAGGAACATCATATTTTTGGCTATACAAGCCGTCTGCCGACCTGAAATCAGGAATACCGCTTTCGGTAGATACTCCTGCACCCCCGAAAAATACGATATTACGGCTTTCATCAATTATTTTCTGAAGAGCTTTCAAAATATCACCTTCCTGCATTTCAGCCGTTTGTTTGGATAATTTCTGTAAAACTACGGTAAAGTTCGGGGCTTACCTCTGATACATCGGCATTATTGTAGTACATTTCATCAAAAGCCGATTTAAATTCGGAAATAAGCTCCGAGTTTTCAAGCGCCGGATCAATACAGCCGATCTTATCAGAATTCTCGGCTAGCTTTTCGTTTGCTTCAAACTGTATTCCGCTAAGCATATCCTTAGCTTCAAGGACTTCAAGAGCGGATCTGCTTAACGGAATGCCCTTTTCAAGTCCCTGAGCTGACGTCATTTCCTCGCTGTTCACCAGAAAGTCCAGCAGTTTTGCCGCTGCTTCGGGAGATTCGGTATCACGCTTTATTGCATAAAGACTGGTAGGCTTAGCGTACCAGCCCGAAAGCGTACCGTCAATCGTAAGATAATCTCCCGCAGCTATTTCAAAGCCGTTTTTCTGAGCCGGAACGCAGTAATATTCCGCATCGGATATCCAGTACATAGTTCCTGCGGTTTTTCCGTTTTTAAAATCGTTCCTGTTGTACTTTTCGATAGGCTTAGAAACCTTTGCGTCTATCAGTGATTTATAGAACAGGAGCATATCAGCGACGTTTTCCTCAGAAAAGTTCAGTCCGCCGTTTTCTCCGATAAAGCTTCTTCCGCTTTTCTGCTCCTCATAGGCAACAGAGGCGAGCCACATTTGTTTAAGGTTAAGTTCAAGGGGATATATCCCGTCTGAAGACATTACCTCTGCGGCTCGGAAAAGGTCGTCCCACGTTTTTGGAAGCTCAAGCTCGTAAGAATCATAAATTGTTTTGTTATAGAACATTGTCTGAGCGTTCAGCGCGGTCGGGATCCCGTTAAGCTTTCCTCCGACAGTTCCGAATATCAGCGCTTCCTGACTGAAATTATCAAGGCGGATATATTCGCTCAGGTCGTTCAGATCGTAAAAGCCCTCTCCGTCAGGAGAATATTTATACAGCCAGTCATAGTTTATCTGCATTACGTCCGCTTCCGTATGAGAGGAAAGCTGAGCGTACATACGCTTCTGAAAGCCGGTCCATTCGCTGTATTCAGGAATTACGTCTATCTCCGGATTCTGAGCTTCAAACTGTTTTACGGCGTTTATCGTATAGTCGTTTCGTATATCCTTTCCCCACCATGAAAAGTAAATTTCAGAGGTACGGCGGGCAAGCTTTATTTCAGCTTCACCGGAGCAGGAGCACAGAAATAATGCTGCTGATACGGACAGCGCCAATAACGCTTTTAAACTGTATTTCATAATTTATCTGTCTCCGCGGGAAGCGGCTCCTTTCTGAAAAGTTGCAATGTATCGCATATTACTGACGTTTGCTCATAGCCTCATAGAATATACAGCTGTCTTTGTCTGCACGGAGAGAAAGCTCAAGCGCCGCAGAAGCGTTTTCGTAAAGCTCATCAAAGGTTTTTCCGCTGTCGGGATATACGCATACGCCCATTGCGGCGTAAAGCTTATGCTCCTGACTTCCGCCTGCACAGAAGCTTTTAAAGCTTGAACAAAGTGAATTACACCTTGCTTTGAGGCTATTGTGAGCCTTGAAGAGGTCAAAGTCGGAAAAATCGGCAAATACGGTAAATTCACTGTTTTCATTAATTCCGACAATGTCCTTTGCGCCGAAGGAGGCGCTTATCATATCACCCATTTTTCGCAGAGCGTCATTGGCGTAGTTACAGCCAAGCCGAAGCTTTATATCTTCAAAATCCTTTATTTTGATCAGAATAAATGCGTAGGTACTTCCCATAAGACAGGTTTCTATACGGTCGGAGATCTCTTCCTCAAGGCTCATTCCGTTAAGAAGTCCCGTTACAGTGTCTATTTCCTCATTTTCATAGGAAGCTTTACCTTTTTCCGTTTCAGAGGCAAATTTTCCTGAAGCAATAAAACCGGCGCTGATAAGAACTGCGGCTGCGGCTGAAAATACAGTGATCATCAGTGTGGCAAGATCCGAGTTACCGCTGAACAGACCTTTTGACCTGACGCAGGTTACTACAGTCCAGTCAGGCTCGCATACTGTCGCCGCTCCTGTAAGACTTATGTCTGAAAACACTATATTTTCTCTGTCCTGAAGCAAACCCGAAATATCCTTGGGAAGAGCTTCTCCGGTTTTTTCGGGCGCATTATCTGAGGAGTACAGAATATTTCCGTTTTTATCTGTAAGATAGGCAACTGCGTCGCTGTCGGGACCGAATTTCTGAAATACCGTATCAAGCTCTGTAGTATAGACTGAGGTCAGCAGCAGCGCTCCTGCATTCAGCTTTTTGATGTAGTAAAGCCGACTGAACCGACTGTTATTTTCGGCGATCCATTTGCTGTCCGAGCCGTCATCAAGATAACTGCAGAAAGTTTCAAATATATCCGAACCAAAGAGATCGGTAGTTCCGTCTGATATTCTTCCTGCTGAACTGCCGTTTCTGTAAATAATTCCGAAATCACAGTAGTTTTCCATAAGGCTGAAGGAGATAAGCTTATTGGTCAGCTGTTCTTCCTTTTTTATATCTTCTATAGATTTCTCACCGTTTTCATCAGGGCAGTAGGAAATATCCTCCTCATTTTCAAAGACGGCAGCTGATGATTTTTCAATTCTCACAATATAATTATCCACGCTTTTTTTCAGCTGTGCAGTAAGCGAGGAAGTAAAGCTTTCCGCCTGCTTGTCAAGCGAGCGTTTTGCGGCGCTTATTATTGAAGCCGCACCTGCTGACAGCAGAAGTATTCCCAGAACGGTATATACGGCTATCAATCTGTTTCTTAGCTTTTTAAGTTTATTTTTTTCTCCCACAATTTTACCTGCCTTTTCCGTTTCAGCTTTAATATATTAATATTATATCACATTATGATATTTATTCAAGGCATTGGAATGCATTTACGGAATTTGTACGGAATTTATTAAGTATGAGTTTACATTTAAAAACAGCGTAAGGCTGACGGATAAAAACCGTTTGACTTACGCTGTTAAGCTTTAAAGCACATTTATCTGCTTGCCGCTTTTACAAATGATAGCCTGCGGAATATAAGGAAATGAACCGCCGCAGAGATGATAAATAATGCCGACAGCATGACCGTTATACTGTTTCCTGATAAAAGATTTATTCCGAAATTATTGTAAAAGAAAAAGTATATTCTGCTAAAATATTGTATTATCAATAAAAACATTAACGCAAAAACGCTGTACATTATCGCTATACCGTAATTCGGCAGACGGCTTGTAAGAGTACATATAAGTATTACTACATAAGCGATCGTACCGTATATCAGCATTTGGATAAGAAATGCGGCGATCGGGGAAATATTCATATTCAGAGCGTCGGCGAATAAAACTAAGGAGTATTCTGAATATTCAAAGTGTCTGTAGAAAAGATGAAGCAAATATTCGCAGGCAACTGTCAGCGCTGAAAGAAATGCCATAAAAATAATAAAAGATATAAGCGCTGCCGCCATAACGGTTTTCCTAGAAATACTGTTTGCTGTAGAAATTTTATAATTCACATCATATGCTTCCTTGGCAATAAATAATATTGTCCAAAGCATTACGTTTTGAAAAACCGCAGCTGCCTGAAAGCCGCCGTTAATTTCAAAATGCTCTATCAGCAGTCCTACAGCCATCAGAACTGCAAGCAGACAGGCTGTAATTATCATAATCAGAACCGCCGTTTTTTTAAAGTAGAATTTCAGATTGCAGCTTACCATCGTTTTTAATCTCATCATTTGGATTCCTCCTTATAATTTATATTCAAGGGACATTGATCTGAAAAGTCTCCAAAAGCCTATAAGGATAAATAAAGCGAAGGCAATAAGAGCGATTTGCAATGCATAGGTTTCATACTCCAAGGTGCTGACCGCAGCGGTAACAAGTATAAGCATTGCGGCGAATGCTACTGCGAAAAGGCGTGTGAACTGATACCTTTTAGACGACATAATAATTAAGTCAGTAAATAATGTAAAAAGCATTCCCTCTGCAAGCCACTGCGCAAAATAAAGCAGATAAATAATCGGTTTGCTGTCGGTCAGTCCTGAATTAAGAGCGGTAAACCATGTCTGAGTTTCAGTATACTCAAAAAATCTGTCGCTTACGGCGGTAATTATAAGCATAGACAGTGAAGCGGCTGTGGACAAAATCAGCGACAAGGCAATATAGGACTTGCGCAGGCTTTTTCTTGAAACGCTGTTTTGCAGTGAAATGGTATAAAGCTCGTTAAAAGCGGAAGCGGTTGCGCCTATTAATCCACCAATGAAAAGGGAGTCGAGAGTCGAAAATTTAAATTCGATTTCTTTAAGCTCATCTGACGGAATGCTTTGCCGTGTTCCGTATTGTTCAGTAAGACTGCGAATCTCCTGCTGTGCATAATAATTACCGCAGAAATTAATAAAAATAATTAATGCTGTTAAAAAAATAAATATAAAGAGGATTTTCTTTTTATCTGCTATATAGACCTTAAAAAGCTTCATAGTTTTCCCTCCGATCAGTTAGTCATCTGAACGAACAGATTTTGCAGGCTGGCTTTTGAAACCTCAAGTCCGTCCGGCAGATCTTCCGGAGTTCCTTTTATATAGGCTGACTTAATTCCTCCGATAGTGTCGGCTCCTAAAACATCCTTATCTGAGCAATACATATCTATCAGCGCCGCCGGTCCGGTAACGGTATAGGAGCCGGAAAGCAGGGCTTCTGTATCTCTGTCCTCTATTATCCTGCCCTGTCTGATAATTACCGCTTTTTCAATAAGGTTTGCACATTCGTCAATAAGGTGAGTTGAAATTATATAAGTTCCGCCTATGTCTATATATTTTTTAAGAAGCTCCTTATAGAACAGATCCCTGTGGTGAGCGTCCAGCCCAAGAACCGGCTCGTCAAAGAAAACGTAGTCAGCATTGCAGGACAGCGCAAGTATTATTTTATAAATAGAGTTATATCCGGTAGAAAGGCTTCCCAGCTTTTTCTTCGGAGCAAGCTCATACATTTCTGCAAGCTTAAAAGCGTAATTTTCGTCAAGCCTCGGGTAAAAATGCTTTGTTATTTTTACTGCTTCCTTGAATTTCATATTTGCAGGCAGAAGATTTTTTTCACTCATACAGTATACCTTGCTGAGCGCCCGATCGTTTTCTATAGAAGGTTCTCCGTCTATAAGAATTTCGCCTGAGGTAGGAAATATTCTGTTTGAAATAAGATTCAGCATTGTGGACTTTCCCGCTCCGTTTCTTCCCAGAAGCCCGTATATCTTTCCGCTGTCAAATTTAACGCTTACGTTATCAAGCGCACAGTTTTTTCCGTAGTTCTTTGTAAGGTTCTTTAATTCTATACCTTTCATTCCTCAAAACCCCTTTCGATAAGTCTGATAATTTCCTGTTTTGTAAGCCCTAGTTTTTTGGCTTCTTCGGTCATTGATCTAATATAGCTGTCAAAAAAGTCAGACTGCCGTTCCTGCCTGAGCTTTTCGACCGCACCTTCCGCTACGAACATTCCAAGCCCTCTTTTCTTATAGATCACGCCCTTTTCAACAAGCAGGTTAATTCCTTTAAGGGCGGTTGCGGGATTTACTTTGTAGCTAACCGAAATTTCCGTTGTTGAGGGGATCTGTTCCTCTTCTTTTATTTTTCCGGAAATTATAAGATCGGATATCCATTCCGAAAGCTGTATATATATAGGCTTTTCGTTTTCAAATTTCAGTTCCATACTCTTCCTCCTTCCGTTTAAGTAGAGCTGTCTGCTTTCTTTTATACACATAGAGTTTAATGGTTAACTACTTGTGTAAATAAGTATATAACAAACTTTTTGATTTGTCAAGAGGTTTTGAAAATAAAAATACGGAGGGTCAGTTTTGCGGCGGTAATAAACTCCTCATTTAAAAGCTGATAAACACAAAAAAGCCGCAGAGAATTACTCTCTGCGGCTTTAACTATATTGGTACCGAACATTTCTGAGCCGATATTATTCAGCTCAATCTCAGAAATCAACTTCTGTATCGTAGTAGCAGGCCTTGAGCAGCTTTTCCATTTCTTCCTGAGTAGGAATTCTCGGATTTGAGCCTGTGCAGGCGTCGCCGATAGCGTTCTTTGCGATCTCGGGAAGTCTTTCAAGGAATACCTCTTCAGGAACGAAGCCCTGCTCACAGGGATAGCTGTCTGGTCCGTAGGTCTTGATACCGTGAGGAATATTCAGCTTATCGTTCATATCGCGGACGTACTTAATGAGAAGAGCAACCTTTTCATCATCATCAGAGCCGCCGAGATGCATATAATCGGCAATTACTCCGTAACGCTTTTTAGCTGTTTCATCCTTGGCGTTAAATGCGATTACCTTAGGAAGATACATTGCGTTTGCAGCGCCGTGAATAATATGAGCGCCGTAATCTGCAAAAGCAGCTCCCGTCTTATGAGCCATGGAGTGAACAATACCCAGCAGAGCGTTTGAGAAAGCCATACCTGCAAGGCACTGAGCGTTGTGCATTCTGTCGCGCGCATCCATATCTCCATTGTAGGATTCAATAAGATCCTTCTGGATCATTTCAATGGCGTGAATAGCAAGTGGGTCGGTATAATCGCAGTTAGCCGTGGAAACATAAGCCTCAATAGCATGAGTAAGAGCGTCCATACCGGTATGAGCAGTAAGCTTCTGCGGCATAGTTTCGGCAAGCTCTGCGTCAACGATAGCAACGTCCGGAGTGATCTCAAAGTCTGCGATAGGATATTTTATACCCTTGTCGTAGTCTGTAATGATAGAGAAAGCCGTAACCTCTGTAGCTGTTCCTGAGGTTGAAGGAATAGCACAGAAATGAGCTTTCTTTCTAAGTTCGGGAATACCGAATACCTTGCACATATCCTCAAATGTACAGTCAGGATATTCGTATTTGATCCACATAGCTTTAGCTGCGTCGATAGGCGAGCCGCCGCCCATAGCAACGATCCAGTCAGGCTCATAATCAAGCATTACCTTTGCGCCGTTCATAACTGTTGTAACTGATGGATCAGGCTCTACATTTTCAATAAGCTTTACCTCCATACCGGCTTCTTTAAGATAATCCTCAGCCTTCTGAAGAAAACCGTTTCTCTTCATCGAGCCGCCGCCTACTACGATAATTGCCTTTTTACCCTTTAGGTTTTTCAGGTTTTCAAGAGCTCCTTTTCCGTGATACAAATCTCTCGGCAGTGTAAATCTAGCCATTGCTGATTCCTCCTCAATTCTTGTCAATAATGTTGGAATGCAGTAAACTTTATGTAAAAACTGCACAACAATAACCTGTATTGTTTGAAATAATTATAGCATTATTCACATTAATTTTGTGCTACATTCAAATGAATATTCTATGTCTTGCGATAATTTACATACGTTATATACTTTTAGTAAAGATATTCGAGCTAAACAGACTTATTATCTCAGGCCTGAGAAAATAATTTTATCTGTTTCCTCATACGGACTTGAAAAGAAATCTGAAATATGATATAATTCAAATAATAAGGTCTGCATCGGCGGTAGGCGTCTGTTTATATGCTGAACGCAGGGCGGAATATTTTATATGAATTATACGGAAGGAAAGGTTATCGGATATGGACGTTTTTAAGGAGCAGATCGTGAGGAAGCTTCCCAGTAAAAATGAGAAGATATCAAAAATACTTATTCTTGTAGCTGCGGTAGCGCTGGCTATGATGTGCTTTATATTTGCTTTCGGCACTCAGTTCGCAATGTTCGGGATACTTTTTGCCGGGCTTGCGCTTTACGGAGGCTATTATCTTGTGACAAATTTAGACGTTGAATACGAATATATTTTTACCAACGGGGAACTTGACGTTGATAAAATTATTGCACAGAGAAAAAGAAAACGTCTTTGCTCCGTAAGAATAGGCGCTGCTGTTGAATTCGGACAGGTAGAAGACGGAAGCAATACGGACGGCGCTGAAACCTATGTAAGAGCCTCTGCCGACGATGAGGACCAGACGGATTATTTTATAAGATTAAATCACAAGAGCCTTGGAGATACGGTTCTTATATTTACTCCTAACGAGGAAATGCTCGGACTTATAAAGCCTTATGTTCCAAGAAACATAAGGGCAAAGCTTTAAAGCAGGAGGCGCATATGTACAGGGTAGGCGTGGATCTTGTTGAGATCTCCCGCATAGAAAAAAGCGTTAAAAGCCGCAGGTTTACGGAAAGGGTTTTCTCTGAAAAAGAGATCGCCCTTTTTTCTTCCAAGAAAAACGCTCTTGAATCCATGGCAGGCAATTGGGCGGCTAAGGAGGCTTTTTCAAAGGCTCTCGGAACCGGGGTAAGAGATTTCAGCCTTAACGAGGTATCCGTACTGCGTGACGAACTGGGCGCTCCGTACATTGAGCTTACGGGCTGCGCTAAAAGAATAGCGGAGGAAGCGGGTCTTGAATTTACGGTAAGTATTACACATACGGAGCAGCTGGCGCAGGCGGTATGTATAGCATATAAAAAATGAGTTTTACGGAAAGGGTGACAATTGATGTTTGAAATTTTAACGCCAATGCAGATGAGGGCGGCTGAGGAGGCGTCGGTAAGGCTTGGAACAGGACTTGACGTTTTGATGGATAATGCGGGGGCAAGGCTTGCAAGAAGAATACTTTCGGTATCTCAGAGGATAATGAAAAAAAATATCGTGATTCTGGCGGGCAGCGGTAATAACGGCGGCGACGGTTTTAAGGCGGCAGTCTGTCTTTCAGAGCAGGGAGTTATGCCGATAGTCGTGCTGTGCTGCGGCGAGCCTAAGACTGAGCTTGCAAAGGCGGCTTTCAACAATATGCCGTCAAGGATCGCAGTTCTCGATATAAGCGATGAGCGCACCTGTGCGGTAGTTCATTCAGCCGGAATAATTGCCGACTGCGTTTTCGGAACAGGCTTTCATGGAGAACTTAGCGGAGTTTTAAGCTTATTTTTTAAAAGAGTGAATGAGCTTTCTGCGTATAAAATTGCCTGCGATATTCCGTCAGGAGTAAATTCGCTCAGCGGACAGGTCAGTGAGAACGCATTCAAATCTGACGAAACCGTTACTTTTCACAGAAAGAAAACAGGTATGTTTTTTTCTCCGGGAAAGGATCACTGCAAAAAGGTCATTACCGCAGATATAGGGATCCCGGACGGCTGGGAAATAGGGTTAAAGCGTGATATTTCGGCAGTTACAGCCTTTGAGGCTGCCGAGCTGCTTCCCAAAAGGACTGAAAACAGCCATAAGGGCACATACGGAAGGTGTACGCTTGTATGCGGCTCGGAAAAGTATCCCGGTGCGGCGGTTATTTCTTCAATGTCGGCAATGCGCTCAGGAGTCGGTATCGTTGAGCTTTGCACGTCTGAAAGAGCGGTTATTCCTGCAGTAACAAGAACTCCCGAAATTATTTTTACTGCGCTTTCTACAGATCGTGACGGCTTTGCGTCGGCTGAAAATTTACCAAAAATACTTGGATCGCTTTCAAAGTCCGATTCTGCAGTTATAGGCTGCGGTCTGGGAAAAACCGAGGATACCTGCAAGCTCGTATGCGAGGTTATCAGAAATGCAAAATGTCCTCTTATAATTGACGCAGACGGAATAAACTGTCTGTCCGAGCATATAGATGTATTAAAAGAAAAACAGACGGAGATAATACTTACTCCTCATATCGGAGAGCTTGCAAGGTTATGCGGCGCTTCGGTTTCGGAGGTCCTCTCTGATGTAATAGGCTATGCTGAAAGTATTTCTGATAAATACGGAGTTATAGTTCATGCAAAGAATACACAGACTGTAACTCTGTACGGCGGAAAGGCCTTTATTACGGATTTCGGCTGCTCCGCGCTTGCGAAGGGCGGTTCGGGAGATATGCTGGCAGGACTTATCGGATCTCTCTGCGCTCAGGGCTCTGCTCCTATGGAAGCCTGCCTGCTTGCGGACTATATTATGGGCAGATCGGCGAAACTTCTGTGTGAAACTAATTCACCGAGGGGAGTGCTTGCCGAGGACATTATAGCCTGCTTTCCGAAAATGCTGTGGCAGGCTGAAAGAGGGGTCATAGTATAGCTGCTCCGTTATCTGCTGTCTTTCTTTGAAAGGCAGTATTTTTTTGCAGTAAATATATGAAAGGCGGGTGCTTGCTTGTGACGAGGATTTCGTTTACGGGTGTTTTTGCGGCGATCGCGGTTTGTTTGACGGCAGGACTTTCGGGTTGTTCCAAAGGAGAGGAAAAGCCTGAGGAGCTGGATAAAAGCTTTACCTGCAATGCGGTTATCATTCAGGAGGATACTACTTACCGTGCGCAGCTTGAAAGGGTAGACGGAGCGGGGTGGAAGGCTGTATTTTCGGAGCCTGAAACAATAGAGGGAATGGAGCTTTCTTTGCTGAACGATCAGTGTACGGTCAATTTCAAGGACCTTTCCTATACCGCTGAAAGAGAGGAGCTTTCTCAGAACGGAATGATCTCTCTTGTTGCCTCGGCTGCCGACAGGTGTATTTCAGGGAAAGGGGTAAAAAGCTCCAGTAAGGGAGACAGCTTTATACTTGACGGAGAAATAAACGGCGTTAGCTTTACTGCTAAAGTGAAGAACAGCACTGTGAGCAGTTTAGAGATAGGGGGAGAGATAACCGCCGAGCTTTCAGATTATGATGTAAAGTAAAATTATAATAAGCAAAAATTCCCGGTGCTGTTCGGCTGCCGGGAATTTTTTTAGATAAAAGTCTAAGGCTGATATTCGTTTACCGGAGGTCTGCAAGAATGCGCTCTGCATATATAATAGGTTGTTTTGTTATTGATAAGCGGATATTTTTCATTCTCCCCTACAAGAGTTATATTTGCCAGAAAGGGCGGAGCTTCCGAGATGCTTTTCAGATCAGGTTTATCTTGATAAGCGATGGATATATGCTCCGGAGGATCGTCATATAAAAGCTTGGCAAGCAGCAGCATACAATGTCCTGAGGGATGATCACTGCTTCTTGACATCATATAATCAAACTGTTTTTCGGCTTCTTCACGGTATTTATCTTTTTCGGTGATCTGATATAATCTTACAAGGCTGTAGGCCATGACAGAATTTCCGCTTGGGATTGCTCCGTCGTATATTTCCTTAGGATTAATAATCAGCTCGCTGTTCTTTGGATCACACAGATAAAAACCGCCGTTCTCTCTGTCTGAGAACTTTTCCAGCGCTTTGCTGCATAATAACTCCGCTTTTTCCAGCAGGAGTATATCAGGTGCGGAGCAGTAAAGCTCGATCAGCACGGCAATATAGAATGAATAATCGTCAAGAATGCCGCCGCTCGAATGTTTTCCGCTGCGGAAGCTTGTATAAAGCTCATTTCCTGAACACAGATTATTTTCAATAAATCTATGAGCCTTTTCAGCTGCAGCAAGATATTCAGGGTTTTTGGAAGCTCTGTACAATACCGACATTGCGGCGGTCATCAATGAATTCCATGACAATAGTATCTTATCATCAAGATACAGCTTAAAACGCTTTTTACGCATAGCGTACAATTTACTCAGCTCTTTGCTGAATTCGGAGGTAAGTTCGTTGTGCTTCAGCAGGTTGGGGATATTTACTCCTTCAAAATTCCCCTCGGCTGTTATATCAAAGGTTTTTGCGAACAGCCTGCCCCTTTCTTCTCCCAGTGCGTCAATTATCTCGCTGAGCGTGAATGTATAGAACCTGCCTTCTACACCTTCACTGTCGGCGTCCTGAGCGCTGTAAAAGCCGCCTTCGGGAGAGGTCATTTCACGCAGGATATACTGAGCAGTTTTTTCAGCGGTATCTAGGTACAGCCGTCTGCCTGTTATCCTGTAGGCGGCTGAATAGGCAATAATAAGCAGTGCGTTATCGTAGAGCATTTTCTCAAAATGCGGTGCAAGAAAGTACCTGTCGGTTGAATATCTTGAAAAGCCGGAGCCTATATGGTCGAATATACCACCCATGCGCATTTGAGTAAGAGTTTTCTCCGCCATTTTCAATGCTTCAGGATAATTTTTCTTCTCAGCATAAAGCATAAGAAACAGCAGATTGTGCGGCACAGGGAATTTCGGCGCATTACCGAAGCCTCCGAAGACCTCGTCAAAGCTGTTTTCAAGCTGCTCTGCCGCTTCAGTTACCGGATCATTTACGCAATCTGAATCGGTTTTTTCCTGCCTTTCCAGGTGTGAAATGATCTCGGAGGCAGATCTCATAAGGCTGCTGCGGTTGTTTTTCCATTGTTCAGAGATCATAGTAAGCAGTTCAGGAAAACCGGTCATTCCGTAATTTGATTTAGGAGGAAAATATGTTCCGGCAAAAAAAGGCTTTTTGTCCCAGCTCATAAATATGCTCATAGGCCAGCCGCCGCTGCCCGTCAACGCCTGACATACCGACATATATACGCTGTCAATATCGGGGCGTTCCTCACGATCGACCTTGACTGAGATAAAATTCTTATTTAAAATAGCTGCCGTTTGTTGATTTTCAAAGCTTTCATGTGCCATAACGTGACACCAATGGCAGGTGCTGTAGCCGATGCTCAGGAAAACTGGCTTATCCTCTGACTTTGCCTTTTCAAACGCTTCCTCTCCCCACGGATACCATTCTACAGGATTTTCCGCATGCTGCAGCAAGTACGGACTTGTTTCGTTTTTCAGTTTATTGCTCATTTGTCTGACTTCCTTTATATTACTTTTTTGTAGTATATCCTTTTATCAGAATTAAATACTTATAAATAAGGAGCGGTTATACGAGTATATGCAGGATAGGAAGAATATTATTTTTTACTTATGTGTGTTTGCTCAGCGGCAAAAAAATATCCGTCATCAGGATGTGATGACGGAATGGAGCTGGTGCGCCCGACAGGAATCGAACCTGCGGCCTTCAGAGTCGGAGTCTGACGCTCTATCCAACTGAGCTACGGACGCTTATTATAGGAGCGGAATTTCCGCTCCTTATTTGTAATTATCTGATCTTTGAACCGCAGGGAAGGCTCTGGTCTGGGAAGATTACCTTTGCCGAGCCGTCGGGAGCGTCCGCAGCGCAAATCATTCCATTGGACTCAGCTCCGCAGAGCTTAACAGGCTTCAAATTTGCAACAATTATGACCTTTCTTCCGACAAGATCCTCGGGCTTGTACCACTGAGCAATACCGGAAACGACCTGACGTCCTCCCATTCCGTCGTCAAGCTGCAGGCATAAAAGCTTTTTGGATTTCTTTACCTTATCACATGACTTTACAAGGGCAACTCTAAGATCTATCTTGGCGAAATCGTCGATAGCTATTTCGTCGGAAAGCGGAGCAGGATCAAAGCAGTCCTCCGTTTTTTCTTCCTTAGGCAAATTAGAGCCGATTATCTTATTCAGCTCGTCTATCTCCTTTTCAACGTCTATCCTCGGGAAAATTATCTCGCCTCTGGAAACGGTGACGTCAAGAGGAAGAATTCCGAACTTTCCCGCGTTCTCATAGGTTACGTCCTCTTCTTTTGCGCCTATCTGCTTCCATACCTCAGGCATAGTCGAAGGCATAAAGCAGCTCAGCAGAGAAGAAGCTATTCTTATTGTTTCAAGCAGATTGTAAAGTACGCTTGCAAGTCTGGCTCTTTTACTTTTGTCCTTGCCGAGTATCCAAGGTGCGGTTTCGTCGATATATTTGTTTGCACGTGAAATTACTTTGAATATTTCCGCAAGTGCGTTGTTTATCTGTGTTTTGTCAATAAAATCATCGGTTTTGGCTCTTAAAGCCAATGCTTCTCCGATAAGCTCGCTGTCAATTTCCTCAGCTTCTCTTTCAAAAGGAAGAGTTCCGCCGAAGTACTTGTCAGCCATTGCCGTAGTTCTTGAAACAAGATTTCCCAGACCGTTTGCGAGATCGGAATTTATACGGTTTATCATTATTTCATTTGAAAACGAGCTGTCTGCGCCCAGCGCCATTTCACGGAGAATATGGTATCTTATTGCGTCTGCTCCGTAGCGCTCTCCCAGAATGAACGGGTCAACTACATTTCCCATTGATTTAGACATTTTCTGTCCGTTGAACGTTATCCAGCCGTGAACTGCAAGGTGTTTAGGCAAAGGCAGTTCAAGCGCCATAAGCATTGCGGGCCAGATTATAGCATGAAAGCGCATTATATCCTTTGCGACCATATGAACGTCAGCGGGCCAGAACTTATCAAAGTCTTTATATTCTTCATTCCAATAGCCGAGAGCGGAAATATAGTTTGAAAGTGCGTCGATCCAAACATATACGACATGACCCTCGTCAAATGTTACCGGAATTCCCCATTTAAAAGTAGTTCTGGATACGCAGAGATCCTCAAGCCCCGGCTTGATAAAATTATTTACAAGCTCGGAAGCCCTGGTTTTCGGCTGAAGATAGTCGGTTTCGGTAAGAAGCTTTTCTATACGATCGGCAAAGGGACTCATTTTGAAGAAATAGGCTTCTTCCTTAGCCTCGGTTACTTCTCTGTGACATTCGGGGCAGCAGCCATTTTCGTCAAGCTGGGATTCAGTCCAAAAGCTTTCGCACGGGGTGCAGTACTTTCCTTTGTATTCGCCCTTGTATATATAACCCTTGTCATAAAGAGCCTTGAAGATCTTCTGTACAGTTTCAACGTGATAATCGTCGGTAGTTCTAATATATCTGTCATAGCTTATATTCATATAGCTCCAAAGCCTTTTGAATATCTCTACGATCTCGTCTACATACTGTTTCGGAGTAATACCCTTTTCGGCGGCCTTCTGTTCTATTTTCAGACCGTGCTCGTCGGTACCTGTGAGGAACATTACATCATATCCCTGCATTCGCTTATATCTGGCAATAGAATCGCAGGCGACCGTAGTATAGCAGTGGCCGATATGCGGATTGCCCGACGGATAATATATCGGGGTCGTAATGTAAAAAGGCTTTTCAGGCATTTTAATTCCTCCTAAAACGAATAAATTAGTGCAGCACACTTTTATTATTATACAACTTTTACTTAACCGCGTCAAGGTTTATAAAATAATTTACTGAAATCAGTTTTAAAGGTCAACTATTATAATAAAATTAATACAGCTTGCTGTTCTGCAAGCAAAAAAGATCATACTATTTTAGCTGAACTTCTGATTTATGTTCATTTTGTATTTTTAAGATGGCTTTCCTTAAATAACTTGTCTGAGTTTGTTTTGACATAAGCGGCAAGGAACAGAGAGCCGCATATCAGAGCTGCACCGTTGGAAGCTTCTTCTCTCGCCTTGCGTATTTCGTTTATAATGCTGTCCTGCGCAGGACGGGCGTTTCCTCCTGCTTTTATGATAAGTTCGGCAAGCTCATTTTTATCAAGGTCAAGTCTTTCGTCGGAGAATCCGTCTACTGCTGTAAAGCTGCTAACTAGCGGAATTAGATGTTTTACCGCTTCAAGTGCATTTTTATCCTTGTGCATTCCTATAACAGCAGTGATTTTTTTTCCGTTCAAAGCTTTGAGGGAATAAGCCAGCGCTTTCATTCCGTCAGGATTATGAGCTCCGTCTAATATCGTCAGAGGGGCTTCTGAAATGACCTCGACTCTTCCGAAAAGCTTTGCCTTTCGTATTCCGTTTTCAATGCCTTCCTGAGAAACCGGCAGCTCTTCGGATACGAATTTCATTGCGTCTATTACAGTAAGGGCGTTTGATACCTGATGAAGTCCGGCCATAGAAGTTTTATAGTTCCTGCCCCTGTACAGGAAATCACTTCCTGTTATATCGCTTCTTTTTACGGAACAGAGGTTTAAGATAGGAATATTCAGCAGTGATCCGGTCTGTAATGCCTTTTCTCTTACCGTATTTATGACCTCAATGCTGTTTCCGGGTGAAAGTACGCAGGGACGGTTCTGCTTTATGATCCCTGCTTTCTGATAGGCTATCTTTTCCAGAGTATCTCCTAAAATTGCCGTATGGTCGTAGGAAACCGAGCCTATTACCGAAACCAGCGGCGATTCAATAACATTGGTGCTGTCGAGCAGTCCGCCAAGTCCTGTTTCAAGCACTACAATATCACAATTTTTCTTTACAAAGTACAGAAAGGCTATAGCCTGAGTTATTTCAAACTGGGAAAATTCCTTTCTCTGAGGGTGAGCTTCAAGAACAGGCATTATCTGTCCGACTATTTCGTTAAGCTCAGCGTATGGAATATTGCAGTTGTTTACCTTTATTCTGTCGGAATACTCTACTATATAAGGAGAGGTAAAAAGTCCGACAGTATATCCGGAATCTGAAAGTATTTCATTGAACATCTGAGCCATAGAGCCTTTTCCGTTGGTACCTGCAATGTGAATAAAACGCAGGCTTTTCTGAGGCTCGCCGACTGAGGACAGCAGTGATCTGATCCTGTCAAGGTTATATATGCGTTTTCCTGTTCTGGAAAAGCTGTTGATATATTCTTCTGCTTCAGTCATTTCTGCGGCTATGCTCAGGATAGTGAGCATATCTCCTTTCAATATTTTAAACAGCCCTTAGGCGGCAGTATCTGCTTTTGAAAATTTACTATAAAGTTTACATATCCTGAATAACTCTGTATAGTTCTTCAGCTGTATCGGCGTTTACTCCTGCCGCTTTGGCAAGCTCTTGGGAAGTGGCCTTTTTCAGGTTTTCCTTGGTCTTGAATTCGGTCATAAGCTTTACCGCCTTTTTCTCGCCTATTCCCTTTACCTTGGTAAGCTCAAGCTGATATGAACTTTTTTTATGCTTTTGTGCCTGATAGGTTATTGCGTAGCGGTGTACCTCGTCCTGTATCCTTGTAACAAGATTAAAGGCGCTGCGTGATCTTGTCAGGCTAATTTCGCCTCCTCCTGTAGCTACCGCTCTGGTGCGGTGCTTTGAGTCCTTTACAAGTCCGAAGACAGGAACGTCTATGCCCATTTTCCGTATAACTGGGGTAACAGTATTTACATGCCCCTGCCCTCCGTCAAGAAGTATTAGGTCGGGGAGAGCAGAGAAACCCTCGTCGGTTTTCTCAAAATAGTTTCTGAAACGCCTTTCAAGCACTTCACACATACAGGCATAATCGTTCTGCTCTTCAACTGTTTTTATAGAGAATTTTTTATAGAATTTTTTGCAGGGACGTCCGTTTTCAAATACTACCATTCCCGCAACCATATCAGCGGAAGCCAGATTCGATATATCATAGCACTCTATTAATCTCGGCGGCTTCGGAAGCTCCAGAGCCTTTGCAAGCTCTTCAAGCGCGACTATCTCCTTGCCTGTTCTTCCGACCTTTATTGAAAGATATTCGGAGGCGTTGCTTTTTGCGAGAGTAGTAAGCCTGAGAAGATGCCCTCTTTTCGGAGTAGAAATGTGTACGGCGTGCCCTGATTTTTCTCTCAGCCATTTTTCCAGCAGATCGTAATTTTCAATATCCTCGTCAAGCAGTATTTCCTTAGGGACAAAATCACGATTTGAATAGAAGCGGGTCATAAAGCTTTCCCGCATCTGTATCTGATCCTCCTTTTCACCGAGGAAGAAGTCGGCTTTGTCAAAGAGCCTTCCGCCACGGTACATAAGAACGCTGGCGCAGGCCTTTTCGCTGTTCTGAGAAACTGCTATTATGTCGGTATCTTTCATATCAGGGTCTATTATTTTCTGTCTGTCGGCGGCTTTTGCTATTGCGGCTATCCTGTCCCTGAGCTTTGCTGCAAGCTCAAAATCAAGCTCCTCCGCAGCGGCTTCCATTTCCTTTGTAAGCCGCTCTACTGAATCCTGAGAACCGTTTTTGATATAGTCAACAGCCTGACGTATTACCGAACGGTATTCCTCCTGAGAGATCTGTCCGGTACATACACCCATGCACTGTTTAATATGATGATTAAGGCAGGGACGCTGTTTTCCGAAATCCTGAGGAAATCTGCGGCTGCAGGTCGGAAGCATAAAGACCTTATTCGCTTCTGCGACCGCCTGCTTTACGGCATAGGAGCTTGTGTATGGGCCGATATATTCGGCTCCGTCGTCGTATTTTTGCAGTACGCTCTGAAGTCTCGGAAAAGGCTCGCCGGTTATCCTGATATAGCTGTAGCCCTTATCATCTTTAAGCAGTATATTGTATTTCGGAGTATACTGCTTTATTAGAGAGCATTCCAGTACCAGCGCTTCAAATTCCGAATCGGTAACTATAAAGTCATAGTCGTTTACATGTGATACCATTTTCCAGACCTTGGGGAGATGATCCTGCCCCTTCCGGAAATATGAGGTAACTCGTTTTTTAAGGTTCTTGGCTTTACCGATATATATTATTTTCGCTGAAGAATCCTTCATTATATAACAGCCGGGAGATGCTGTAAGCTTAGAGGTTTTTTCTCTCAAATAGGGAAGTCTTGGATTATCCTGATCCGTTATCTGCATTCAGGGAAGCCCTCCTTTCAATTTTATACAATTATCTATAGTATAGCATAATATAACTCAGAAAACAAGAGAGACGGTAATGAAAATAAACAAATCAGTTTATAGTTATATATTAGGGAATAGTACTGCAATGTAATTAATATCATCAGAATTATACTTCTATTCATTACATACTGAATTTGCTTCTGTGTAACGGAAAAACCGTCCTGTACGGAGAAATATCCGCATAAGACGGTTATAAGCTTATTGCTGCTTTTTGGATTTTTTCTTTTCCACAAATGTTCCTGAATTTACATCGTAGGCTGCGCCGCTTTTTTTATTCATTATAATAACGATAACTCCGACAGCCAGCGCTATTCCTGAAACTATACCTACTATAATAAATACGATATTGCTGTTCCCGCTGCCGGAATTGTTCTGCGGCTGAACGGGAGCGGCGGCTTCGGCGGCGGAGGATACCGCTTCTTCGGCAGGCTCAGATACAGTCTGTGAAACCTCTTCGGTTTCGGACGAGGACTGGGCCTGGTCAATTTTATGAGTTCCCTTATCTGTGCAGTTCGTTATAGTAATACCGGTGCATTTCAATTTGCAGAAGCCTGAATCGCCTATGCTTATTGCGCTTACCTTTTCAAAATTTGCAGTTCCGTAGGCTTCAATTATATCTATATAGTCAAAAGTTGCCTGAGTATCGCTGTACTCAGACGGAGCTATTTTTGCCCAAACCTTGCCGTCCTTGTCAGCCATCGGAGTATCGGGATTTTCCCAGCTTTGAAAAACCAACTCGCAGGGAGCTGTATCCATGTCTTTTTTATCGATCTTATAATCTACTATTATCTGTGATTTTGAGGTCATTCTTGTAGTATCGAAATCAGAATACTCAATTGTCATGCTGCGTCCCCAGTTTGCGGCTTCTTTGGCGTTTTTGCAGTCTATCT
>NZ_BAAHNZ010000007.1:0-126166 GCF_054655215.1 Hominimerdicola intestinalis | reverse complement strand
TTATCGATCTTATAATCTACTATTATCTGTGATTTTGAGGTCATTCTTGTAGTATCGAAATCAGAATACTCAATTGTCATGCTGCGTCCCCAGTTTGCGGCTTCTTTGGCGTTTTTGCAGTCTATCTTTACAGATTTGAGCGCATTGCCGTCTTCCAGATCTTCTTGTGCTATGCAGTTTGTTACAGTCATTTTTGTAAGCTTTACGGATGTGATCCCGGTATCTCCTATAAGTATCCCCTTGACCTGCTTGAAATCCTTAGTACCGTACGCCGCTGCCATATCCTCAAAATCGAATGCGGCTTCTCCGTCTCCGAAGCTTGACGGAGCGACCTTCGCCCAAACATTACCCTTATCGTCGGCGTTTGGGGAGTCAGTATTGTCACTGCTTTTAATTATAAGCTCTACAGGAGATTTTTCATAGTCTGAACCGGTTTTGAACTCTATTTTGATCTGAGAATTTGCCGACAGTCTTAAAGGATCAAATACGTCGGGGGTAAGCTCAAAGGATTGTCCGTGATCTGAGGATTCCTTGGCGTCTGAAACGTCTATCTCAACGTCTTCCTTTGCAAATGCGGCAAGCGTACAGCTAAATACCAGTACGGCGGAAACGGCAGCTCCTGTAAGTGCCGAGATTATTTTTTTCATGTTCACTTCTCCTTTTTTGGTCATTCATACAATTATTCCATTAAAAATATATGTAAATTTACCATATCCCAATGATATATTATATCATAATGAAAAAATGCTGTCAATAATTATATAAATAAAAAGGATATAGAAAAACGCCGTCTTTTAATGCCGTAAATTGATATTTAGCACAAATTTCATGGTTTACATGGACAAAAAACGAATTTATCATGTAATACGGCAGAAAAAGTGCGCCGTTAAAAATAACAGGCGCACCGGTAAATAATATTTTGTTTTATCAGCCGAGAACTACTTCGACTTCGTGAACTGTTCCTTCGTCGAATACCGGCAGAACGTTTCCGTTGATCTTAACTCCGTCAACCGTTACGCTCTTTACTCCCTTTGAAACATGATCCGGATTCTTAAACGTAATATTATAAGTGTTTCCGCGGAATTTTCTTGTAAGCTTATAGCCGTCCCAGGCTTCCGGAATAGATGGGTCTACCTTAAGACCGTCGTAGTCGGGAATTATTCCGAGGATATACTGTGAAACCGCTACAAAATTCCATGCGGCAGTACCTGTAAGCCATGAGTTTTTAGCCTCTCCGTGTCTGCCTGCGTCCTTTCCTGCGATCATCTGAGCGTAAACATACGGCTCGGTTCTGTGCAGGTCGGAAATTTCTTCAAGGTATGCAGGGGCGATCTTTGAATAGTATTCAAACGCCTGATCTCCGCGTCCGATAGCCGCTTCTGCGCATATTATCCATGCGTTATTGTGACAGAAGATACCTGCGTTTTCCTTATATCCTCCGGGATATGTAGAGATCTCGCCGTATTCCTTATAGTATTTAGTAAAAGCGGGATTATTAAGAACAAGGCCATATTTTGAATCGAGATATTTCTTTACGCTGTTGAGGGTAAGAATATCCTTTCCGGAATCTTTTCCGAGTCCTCCCATTACCGCAAATCCCTGCGGTTCAATGAATATCTTGCCTTCCTCGCATTCATGAGAACCGACCTTGTTGCCGAAGTCATCGTAAGCACGCAGGAACCATTCTCCGTCCCAACCGTATTTCATAGTGTTTTCGTTCATTTTATCAATTTCAGACTGTGCCTTTGAAGCTTCTTCGTCAAGTCCCTTATATTTGCAAAGGGCAACGTATTCAGGACCGATGAAGGACATCATAGCGGCAACCATTACAGATTCTGCAACACGGCTGAACTTGTCTTCGCCGTACTTAGGAGAGGTATAAGTCTGGAAGCTTTCTCCGGGGATATCCGAATGACAGGAAAGGTTCAGACAGTCGTTCCAGTCGGCTCTCATTGCAAGAGGCAGACCGTGAGGACCTACAAACTTAGCAACGTGCCAGAAGCTCTGCTTAAGGTGATGCATCATTGTCTGAGCTTTGCTTTCGTCGTTGTCATAGGGGACCATTTCGTCAAGAATTGAGTAGTCGCCGGTTTCCTTGATGTACTGTGCGGTTGAAAGTATCATCCACAGCGGATCGTCTGAGAAGTCACCGCCGATCTCGTTGTTGCCCTTTTTGGTAAGAGGCTGGTACTGGTGATAGCAGCCGCCGTCCTCAAGCTGAGTAGCGGCAAGATCAAGAATTCTTTCTCTTGCTCTTTCGGGGATCTGGTGAACGAATCCGAGAAGGTCCTGATTTGAATCTCTGAAGCCCATTCCTCTTCCGATACCGCTCTCAAAGTAAGAAGCTGAACGCGACATATTGAAGGTAACCATACACTGATACTGATTCCAGATATTTACCATTCTGTTCAGCTTATCATCACCTGTTTCAACGTGATACTGTGAAAGCAGAGCGTCCCAGGTTTCTTTAAGTTCGGCGAGAGCTTTGTCAGCCTTTTCGGCAGTGTTCATAGACTCTATCATTTCATATGCCTTTGACTTATTCATTGAGCCGTCGGCATTCCACTTGTCGGCGCCGTTTTCAACATAGCCCAGCAGGAATACTAAAGTTTTTTCTTCGCCCGCACCGAGGGTCATGTCAAGGCAGTGGGAAGCGATAGGCGACCAGCCGTCGGCAACTGAATTATTGGCTTTTCCCGCAGCTACAGCCTGAGGATTTTCAAAGCCGTTGTAAAGACCGATAAAGCTTTCTCTGTCGGTATCAAAGCCGCAGATGTCGGCGTTTACGGTATAGAAAGCAAAGTGATCACGGCGCTCCTTGTACTCTGTTTTATGGTAGATAGTCGAGCCTTCGATTTCAACCTCGCCCGTATTGAAGTTTCTCTGGAAGTTTGTAGAGTCGTCCTGAGCGTTCCACAGACACCACTCAATAAACGAGAACAGCTTAAACGATTTAGACTTGTCCGAGGTGTTTTTAAGCACTACCTTCTGAACCTCGCCGTTGAAATTCTGAGGAACGAAGAATGTTACTTCTGCTTCTATCCCGTTCTTTTCACCCTTGATAATAGTATAACCCATACCGTGACGGCAGGAGTAAGCGTCAAGCTCAGTCTTTACAGGACTCCAGCCAGGAGACCAGATCGTATCGCCGTCGTTTATGTAAAAATATCTTCCGCCCATATCAACGGGAACATTGTTGTAGCGGTAACGTGTAATTCTTCTGAGCCTAGCGTCCTTGAAGAAGTGATAGCCGCCCGCAGTATTGGATATAAGCGAGAAAAATTCCTGAGTTCCCAGATAGTTTATCCAGGGATAGGGAGTTTTTGGGTTGGTGATAACGTATTCCTTATTAACGTCATCAAAAAAACCGAATTTCATTTTTAAAATCCACCTTTCAATATTTATATATGTAAATTAATTTTCATTAATTAATTTCCTGAATTATTTTCTGCTTGATCGGTATTTTCGATATTTGCGATAAGATAAGCGCCGTCTTTATATAAAACCTGAAATATTCCGTAAGCCGAGCTTTTGGAGGAGTCATGAGATACCGATTTGGTTTTGACAGAGATAATGACGCTTCCCTGAGGATCTCTGGTTACTTCCAGGGCGTCGTCATAAAATTCAGCGGTCGCTTTGCTTGCGTTTTCCCCGTCGGTAAACTCATCGAAATGGAAGCGCCTGATAAAATCTCTCGTGCAGAGAGTATTTGCCTTTGAATATTCAGCTTTGCTCATATAGGAAAACCAATCGTTTATTACGCTTTTTGCTGAATCGACGTGCTTTTTATCTTCTTCATTTAGATCCTTGTATGACGATTTCGGCAGGTTTTTATCCTGAGATGAGGACGAAACAGCGGAGGAAGACTTTTCAGCTCGGCTTTCCGCAGCCTGCAAGCTTGATGAACTTCTTTCTCCGGAGCTGCAGGACGTCATTACGAAAGCAGCCGCAGCAATAAGCGCTAGAAGTGCTTTGTTCATTTTTAGTTGCTCCTTATTTTTAATTAAGCCGGGTAAAAAATCTCTGCCGACAGGTAAATTTCTCACCCTCTGCAAGCTCTGTATATCCGCTGACTTCTTCGGGCAGACTTAAATTAGGAGAATTTATCATCGCAGTCATAGGCTCGGGGCAGAAGTAACCCTTATCGCCGTCATGGTTCCACATATTCCAGAATTTGAATTCTTCAGATACTTCGTTGCAGAGCTTATGCCCCGTTGCGGTATCCGTAACTACTGTTCCGTAAAAATCCTTACCGTCAAGCGTATTCATAGCGGCGGTGTACATATCGTTTGAAATGACCTGGAGAGTAGGACGCTTTAGTCCCTTTTTGTATTCAATATCCCAGTCTGACAGCGGCAGCAGCTTTTCGGTAGGAAGACATCTTTCGTCAAGCTCGCACTTTTGTCCGACAGGTACGCATAGACGCATTGCTTCCTCGCTTCCGCCTTTTGTCATAGGGGCGTTTAGGCAGGTATGTGTACAGAGAGAAACAGGAAGTCTTTTTTTGCTTTTGTTTTCAAGATATATTTCCTGCTCCAGTCCTCTTTCGTCTGAAAGCGTAAAGGTATATGAAATTTTAAAGTCAACAGGGAAAAAGCTGTACATTTCGTCTTCTGCGCCGAAAGTATATGAGGTTTTAAGAACGGCTTTTCCGCAGTCGGTAAAAGCTTGTTCAACCTTGTGAGTTCTTTTGTGCACCCAGCCGTGAAGAAAATTGCCGAGCTTTTTTTCGTTTATCGGCAGCTTGTAGATTGCGTCCGAGGTTCTGATTATACCGCCGTCAAAGCGGTTGGGAAGATACAGGGTAGGAAGTCCCCAGATCTCTCTTGCTTTATTTATATCAGCTATCGTGCAGTCTTCTCTGTAACGGAATATTTCAATGCCGTTTTCTTTGTCAAAAAATCTCAGTACAGAGGAGCCGATTTCCGGAGAAACTACCGCAAAGTACTTTCTGCTTTCAAGCTTTACGCATTTTATTCCTTTAAAATTAAAGACCGTATCGACAGTGCAGCTCATTTAATTATATCCCCTTTTTGTCCTTTTATAACTGAATCAGGTATATCCTGCTGTACGTTCTCTGCCGCTGATTTTTCAGCGCTGTATAGTTTAATGAACGTAAACGTTTAATATCAATAATTATACCATATTTAAAAATCAATGTCCAGTGTTTTTTGTATATTATTAAATAGAATTTCAGAGCTTATTTTGAGCAATTCTGAACAAAAGCAGACACTGACGGCAAATATTTTCTAAAAAGCGAAACCTTTTTCGGACAAAAAATATTATTTGCTGCGTATATTTATTTTTACTGCGGCAATAATAAGATTGCAAGGACAAAAAAGCTGTCTTTAGCAGGTCATACCATTTACAGAAAGGGCGGTATTTATAATGCTGGATAAGATTGCACTTTTTCTGCTAATCGTCGGAGGGATCAACTGGGGGCTTATCGGAATTTTCCAGTTTGACCTCGTAGCCTTCTTGTTCGGAGGTTCTGCGGCGGTAATCAGCAGAATTATTTATGTACTGGTTGCAATTTCAGCGATCTGGTGCATCTCACTGTTTTTCAGAGATAACGAGCTGGTGGAGATGTCTTAATTCAGTTTTCTGTGAAAATTGATTTTTGACATAAGGAAAGGGAGCCTGTTTTCTGAAGGACGGTCAGGTAAGCGGGTTTGCTCTGTTTCGTCTTCACGGCAGTTCCTCGAAGTCTGTACTTTTAGGTGCGGATTGCGGGGAGCTGCTGTAAAGCAGACTTCCTTCCCTTATTTCAAAAATTTGTATTTTTATTTCATAAACTTACATAAGACTTAGTTAAAAGATATTATTATTTTAAGTGCGTTTTAGCTTATTTTAAAAATAAATATTATTTTAGCGTTAAAATGTCCAGTAAATACAGGCGTTATTTGTACAAACCGCCGAAAAAGTTAAGCGTTTAAAAATGTTTATCGCATTGCCTTGACTATTTAGGAAAAATAGAGTATAATCTAATTGATGTTAAGGATATTGAACAATATTTGTTTGATTTAACATCCGTTTTGTTGTCTCCTTTCTTTTGTTCTACACATAGTTTTTTTATTTTATTTTCCGCAGAGCACCGTTGCTCTGCATTTTTTTTGCCCTTTCATATTTTTATATATTACTAAAAAAATGCAAGGGCTGCTGCCACTTGATTTATGGCAGGGCTTGTGGTATAATATATAGTGTATAACAAAACGTGTGTAAGGATATAAAGATCGGAGATGAATTTTTAAATGCAATTAAAAAAAATACTGCCGTTGATTTTATGTGCGGCGGTAGCGGCATTAGCTATGACCTCCTGCGAAAAAGATAAAAATAACCCGCAGAGCAGTCAGAGCGGAACAAAAAAGCCGGGGGCAAATACGACGCTTTCGCCTGTTGAGATCAAGGATTATTCTTTTCCTGTATTTCTTGAAGACAAATCAGCGATGGATATGCTGTCAAACGAGGTCTTTTCTTCATTTAATAAAGACGAGCTTGTAAGCAAGGTTGACGAGCAGCCGTTTGAAGGATATTCATGCATTGAATGCTACCTTGATACATATTATGTATTTGAGAAGGACGGCTTTGTCGGTATTATAAATAAGCACGGAACGGTAGTGATCGAAGCTGAAAAGTATGCTTCAGCTGAACTGGCGGCAAACGATCTTATAAAGCTCAGCTATCCTGACAAATCGGGAATGGCTCCCGATTATCTCAGAGTAAGCGGAGGCTACGGAAAGCTTATAGAGGATTACAGGTTTTCTCCCGATGAAATAACCGTTTCCTCCGTATATGACAACGATGCGGAAAAGGAGCTTTCGGAGCTGAAGGTTTACGGTAAAACCGCATACGATAAAAAATGGGATAGTATTGAGCGTATAGACCCGAATGAAATAATTACTTCAAAAAAATACTCTGCTGCATTTAAGGCTTCTTCCTCAGGGCAGCATTACTTTATAATCTTTGATGATTATTACAATGTGAAAGTTTTTGAGGGCGTTTACGGAATGGTCAGGCTGAAAATAGGAAACGTATATGGTGAATGCTATATTCTCAGCGGCGATCATTACAGCGAGCTGAATAAAATGATAACAAGCTTCGGAAGCGAAACTGCAGTTAGACAGCCCAGCAAGGACGAAACTCTGGATTTTATTCAGATAGTTTTCGGACTCAGCACTCAGGATCAGGTACAGGTAACTATTTCTGCCGACGGCTACTGCCTGACGGACAGTCTTACTCACAACGGTCAGCCGGCAAATAAGTATTTTTCGGTTCTGAGCCGTGAAACCTTTATTGATCTTGTCAATTGGGTCAATGAAACGCTTTCGACAGAATATGAATAAAGCAAAAACTTTTTGCAGGACAATGGCGAAATCCTGCATATAAAGGCGGCGTAATGTTGACATAACTCATTAAATATGTTATGCTTAAAAACGTTTGGAATATTTCCTGCATATTACGCAGAGGTTTGATTATACTAGGTTATATAAAACTTTGCGAAAGGAGCAGTGCTTCCGTTTGGAGGCATGACCGTAAAATATGCCGGATAATCAGAATAACGGAGAGATCCAGCAGCCGCCGCAGGAAAATGACGGCAGCAGCAATAATAATCCTGCGCCTGAGGATACGGAGCAGCAGCGCGAACAGATCAAGGAAATGGGGGAGATCGCGACCCCGAATGCAAAGCACCTTATCCACTGTCTTAATATAATTGGACAGGTCGAAGGACATTATATTCTGCCTCCTCAGAATAAAACAACCAAGTATGAGCATATAATCCCTGCGCTTGTCGCTATAGAACAGGACAGATCCATTGAAGGTTTAGTTATTATTCTCAATACCGTCGGAGGCGATGTTGAAGCCGGACTTGCTATTGCAGAGCTTGTGGCGGGAATGAAAACTCCTACAGTGTCGCTTGTAGTAGGAGGAGGTCATTCTATAGGAGTTCCTCTTGCGGTCTGCGCTAAAAAATCCTTTATTGTTCCGTCAGCTACAATGACTATTCATCCCGTAAGAATGAACGGACTGGTTCTGGGCGTTCCGCAGACGCTTTCGTATTTTGATAAGATGCAGGAGCGTATTGTCAGGTTCGTAACCGATAATTCAAGAATAAGCTCTGATGTTTTCAGAGAGCTTATGATGACTACTGGCGAGCTTATGATGGACGTCGGAACAGTTCTCGACGGAGAAAGAGCGGTAGAGGTTGGTCTTATTGACCAGCTGGGCGGTTTGTCGGACGCTATCGAGTGCCTTTATGAAATGATAGAAGCCGGAGGCAAGGAGGAATAAAATGCTTTATACTATTGTAAATATATATGACGTTCTCCGCACCGACAGTGTTTATGAAAACAGCCACAGCAATTACCTTGAGGTAAAAACTGACCCGTATGAATATTTAAAGTGATTTTCAAGCCCTGATCACAGGGCTTAGCTACATAAAATATAACTGCAGAATTTTATTTTCGGAAAGGAAAGTACATAATGAGTGTAATTAATGCGGTCTTTCAGGCAATAATCCAGGGCCTGACGGAATTTCTGCCCGTTTCAAGCTCGGGGCATCTATCATTATATCAGCATTTTACAGGAAATAACGGCGAGGGAGCATTATTCTTTTCGGCTGTGCTTCATCTCGGAACGCTTGTAGCTGTATTTATTGCTTTCAGGACTACGATTGCGGCAATGCTTAAGGAACTGGTGGTGCTTATAAAGGATATATTTACAGGTAAATTTTCTTATAAAAGCATGAATCCGGAAAGACGAATGATTATAATGATGGTTATATCCTGTGCCTGCCTGCTGCCGTTTGCACCTTTCCTCGACTGGTTTACGGGTATATCTGAGGATAAAAGCATATTTGCCGAAGGACTTTGCTTCCTTTATACCGCGGGACTGCTCTTTATGTCGGACCGCTGTATGAAGGGCAGAAAGACTCCCGCCGATATTACCGGCAAGGACGCCGTTGCAGTAGGCTTCTTTCAGGGAGTTGCCCTGCTTCCGGGAGTATCCCGTTCAGGTTCTACGATAAGCGCCGGACTGTTTTCCGGAATGACGAGAGATACGGCGGTAAAGTATTCGTTTATTTTAGGAATACCGGTAATAATGCTTGGCTGTATTACCGAGGTCAAGGACGCAGTCGGAACAGGTGCTGAAATAGAATGGGGAAGCTGTCTTGTAGGCTTTATAGTTGCCGCATTTGTGGGAATATGCGCTATAAAAATGGTAAGCTGGCTTGTAAAGACAGATAAATTTAAAATTTTCGGTTACTATACCTTCATTCTTGGAATAACAGTTATTGTTATTTCGATAATCGAGAAGTTTATCGGACACGCAATAACTATTGGATAATGCTATTTATGACGCGGGACTGCCCGGTGCGGTCCTGCATTGCTGTTAATGAGATTTTACGGTGGTGAAAAAATATAATGGCGGCGGCAAAGAAACCTGCAGCTTCAAAGTCAGCGTCAGGAAGCAAGAGCAAAGCGGCTTCCGGTTCAAAATCAAATACGAATAAAAACGCTGCTAAGAGTCCTGCTCCCAAGGGTGCAAAGGGTTCTGCTCAGGCTGTCAAGAAAAGTGCGGTTCAAGCGGCAAGAGAACGTGAGCAAAGACGCTTTTGGTCGTACATACTGTTTTTCGCCGGTGTTCTGGAGCTTCTGGTTACCTTTATAAAAGGCGACGGTCTGTGGACAAGCCTTTATGAGGTAAACAGAGGCGTTTTAGGTATGTCTGTATTTCTTGCAGGGCCAATGATCATTTACGTTGCGCTTCAGATAGCATCGGACAGATCTCATAACGCCGTAATTGCAAGGATCGTTCAGGGATTGGTGCTTATGCTTCTGTTAAGCGGAACGGCTCAGATCTTGTTTAACGGAACGGTTGAGGGGAAAACGTTTCTTTTAAAGCTCAAGGGTCTGTACAACGACGGAATAAGGCTTAACGGCGGAGGAATTGCAAGCGCAGCGCTTGGCTGGCCCCTGCTTGCGGCATTCAAGCGTGTCGGAGGAGCTATAATTATTATTTTGCTTGATTTTACCTTTATCATGCTCCTTACCGACCTGACGCTTCCCGAGCTGTTTAAAATTATCTCAAAGCCTTTTGTCGGCGGATATAAGGCGGTAAGCGAAGAGCGTATTGAAAGAGCTATGCAGCCTCCTAAAGAAAAAACTGAGAAAAAGCAGAGCAGAAAATCTGATAAAAGGGTTCGTATAGATATAGCTAAATATTATCAGGAAGAAGATAACACCCAGGACGCAGGAATATTTCCTTATGCTCAGGATGCAGGAAAACAGGAAAATGATGATACTTCGGATATAAAGCTTCCTCTCGATCCTGTAAGAATGCCTAAGTCTGAAGATAACAGCTCAGGCAGCGATAAAAAAGCTGAGGAGCAGGAGCTGAAGCGCATTATCGAAAAGGCGGTCGCTAAGGAACAGGAAAAAATTGAAGAAAAGCTAGAAAAGGAAAACCATTCTAAGCCCAAGGAGGTTTTTGTTGACGAGGAAGGGCAGACTTCGATACTGGAGCAAAAGGAAACCGTTCCTGCCTATGTTTATCCGCCAGTCGATATTCTTAAATATTCCGTTAATTCCACTTCTCCGGAGCTTGCACAGAGAGAAATAGAAGAAAAGTCTCAAAAGCTTGTTGAAACTCTTGAAACCTTTGGCGTTAAGACGAGAATTATCGGGATTCACAGAGGACCGTCCGTAACGAGATACGAGCTTCAGCCTGCGGCGGGAGTAAAGGTAAAGCAGATAACCAATCTTGCCGACGATATAGCGCTTAATCTTGCCGCAAACGGAGTAAGAATTGAAGCGCCTATTCCGGGCAAGGCGGCAATAGGTATCGAGATACCGAATATTCATCGGGACAGCGTTTCAATGCGTGAGCTGATAGACAGCGAGGAATACCGCAGCGCAAGGGGCAAGCTGTCGTTTGCTGTGGGGAAGGATATTGAGGGCAAGATAGTTATAGGAGATATTGCTTCAATGCCTCATATGCTTATTGCGGGAACTACCGGTTCCGGAAAGTCGGTATTTACCAACTCGATTATACTAAATATACTTTTTCATGCCTCGCCTGACGAGGTAAAGCTTATTCTTATTGACCCAAAAAAGGTAGAGTTTCCTATGTATAACGGAATTCCGCACCTGCTTATCCCGGTCGTTACCGAACCGTTAAAGGCGGCGGGAGCGCTTGGCTGGGCAGTAAATGAAATGATGAGAAGATATAAGCTTTTTGAGGCTAACGGAACGAAAAATCTTGAGGATTATAATCAGTTTGTTGATGAAAATCCGGAGCTCGAAAGAACAAAGCTTGCTCAGATAGTAATAGTAGTAGACGAATTTGCAGATCTTATGCTTGCGGCAAAATCCGAGGTAGAGGAATCGGTAATGCGTCTTGCACAGCTGGCAAGAGCGGCGGGAATGCATATGCTTATCGCTACTCAGTCGCCCAGAGTAGACGTTCTTACCGGTCTTATCAAAGCCAATATCCCCAGCAGAACTGCGCTTTCGGTATCTAACAATACCGATTCGAGAGTAATACTTGATGAAATAGGAGCTGAAAAGCTTCTCGGCAAGGGAGATATGCTGTATAAGCCGGTAGGTATGCCTAAGCCTCTGCGTATACAGAGCGGCTTTGCTTCTACCGCTGAAATAAGAAATCTTGTTAAGTTTCTTAAAAGTGAGCATAAAACAGAATATAATGAAGAGGTTATTCATGAGGTTGAGCAGAATATTCCTCAGCCTAAAAATAAAGGCGCTGACTGCGACGTTTCTGTCAATACTGACGACGATCTTACCGCTCAGGCTATATCAATAATCGTGGAAACCGGCAATGCGTCTACAGCGTTTTTGCAGAGAAAGCTCAAGCTTGGTTTTCCACGGGCAGCCAGGATAATGGACGAGATTGAAGAAATGGGCATAATAGGTCCTCAGGAAGGCTCTAAGCCGAGAAAAATAAATATTTCCAAGGAAGAATGGCTTGAACGTCAGGCAATGAAATAGAAAACACCGGTTCAATACTGTAGAAACTGCGGCCTTGGAATTTAATGGAGCGAAGGAAAAGCGCAGACGGGAGGTATTTTATGTCTAATACACGCAAACGTAAGAAGTTCGGTCATTCTGCAAACGTGTTCAGACATAAGCTTACGTTTGCTGCGCTGATCGTTACGGCGCTGGCTGCGGCAGCTTTGTTTGTGCTTGACAGGACGGGGGTCTTTACCTACAGCGACTGGAGAATAAAGCTGGGGCTTGAGGAAAAGCCGGCTGTAGTTGAAAACTCGGATACGCAGGTTCATTTTATAGACGTAGGTCAGGGCGACTGCTCACTTGTTATATCAGACGGAAAAACAATGCTCATAGACTGCGGAGACCGCGATGAGGACAATACAGTAATCAAATATCTTCAAAAGCTGGGGATAAAAAAGCTTGACGTAATTATAGCGACTCATCCTCATTCAGATCATATCGGAGAAATGAGTGAAATAATTGACAGCTTTGAAACGGATAAATTCATAATGCCTGAGATCCCAAAGGCTATGACGCCAACTTCAAAGACCTTTGAAAATATGCTAAGTTCCATTAAAAACAGAAAAATGAAAATTACTAAGGCTCAGGACGAAAGTTTTACTTTGGGCAGCGCTGAAGTACAGCTGTTTACGTCTAAGGAGGAGCATAGTGATCTCAATAATTATTCGGTTCTTGTAAAGATAGTTCACGGTGATAACAGCTTTCTTGTTACCGGCGACTGTGAAACTGAGGAAGAAAAGGAAATGCTGGAGCAGGGCTTCGATTTATCGGCAAAGGTGCTGAAAGTCGGACATCACGGCAGTTCTACGTCGTCATCAAGCGGATTTCTTACGGCTGTTTCCCCAAAATATGCTGTGATATCCTGCGGACTGGACAATAAGTACGGTCACCCAAGTGATGAAACTCTGGTAAGACTTGAAAAGTACGCTGAGAATATATACATAACCCGCGACGATAAAACGATAGTTTTTCTTTCCGACGGAAAGGGTCTGTCGCTGACGAAATAAAGTAACAAAGCAATTTTAAATGCCTGGAGAATGAATATGAAGCTTATTATAGACCGCAGGGAGGGCGAAAGCTTTGTCTGCGAGGACAAAATTGGAAATAAAGTAATTATCCCCTGCGTACAGGCTCAAAATGCGGCGGAGGGAGATATTATCGAATACAAAAACGGCGTTTATACCGTTCTTGCGGAAGAAACCGCCGAGCGCCGTAAAAAAATAAACAGGCTGTTGGATTCCCTTTGGGAGTAAGCCGCTTTAATTCAGAAAAAGGGAGGCGAACCCATGCCGACGCATGGGAAAACTTATGAAAAAGGATTTATTTTCGCTGATAGAAGAGCGTCAGCCAAAGCTTTCCAAGGGTCACAAGCTGATAGCGAATTATATACTTGCACATTACGATAAGGCGGCTTTTATGACGGCTCAGAAGCTTGGAAAAACCGTCGGAGTAAGCGAGTCTACGGTCGTCAGATTTGCGTCGGAGCTTGGCTATGACGGTTATCCCGCATTGCAGAGGGCGCTTCAGGATCTTATGAGAAACAGGCTTACGGCAGTTCAGAGAATAGAGGTTACTTCCGACCGAATGAACCGGGACGATGTGCTTGAAAGGGTGCTTAATCTTGATATTGATAAGATACGCCGTACGCTTGAAGAAACGTCAAAGGAGGATTTCAACAGCGCAGTTGACAAAATTATAGCCTGCAATACTATTTATATTCTGGGGGCAAGAAGCGCGGCTCCGCTGGCAAGCTTTCTGAATTATTATTTTACGCTTATCTTTCCCAGAGTTAAGCTTATTAGAAATACAACTACCAGCGAAATGTTCGAGCAGATAATGCATATGGATGAGAAGGATGTTATAATCGGTATCTCATTCCCCAGGTATTCCCGTCAGACCGTAAAGGCTCTTCAGTATGCAAGCAATAAAGGGGCAAGCGTAATAGCAATAACAGATTCGGCTGAATCCCCCCTAGCTCAGTACGCTGATGATCTTCTTCTCGCCAGCAGCGATATGGCTTCCTTTGTGGATTCTCTGGTTGCGCCGCTGAGCCTTATTAACGCACTTATAGCGGCGGTTTCCATAAGCAATGTCGATAAGGTTTCAAAAAGCTTTGAACGTCTGGAGCGTATCTGGGAAGAATATGATGTTTATCAGCCGTAGGCTGTCGGATATAAAAATGGTATTACTGTAAAACTGCAAAGTTCTGATAAACGGCACGGGAGAGATTTAATGTCTGAAATTATTATCATAGGCGGCGGAGCGGCAGGACTTTTCTGCGCCGTTCAGTCGGCATGGCTCGGAAATAAGGTAACTGTTATTGAGCATATGCGAAAGCCCGGAAGAAAGCTTCTTATAACAGGAAAGGGCAGGTGTAACGTTACAAATAACTGCGATACGGAAACGGTAATGAAGAATATTCCCAGAAACCCGAGATTTATGTATTCCTCTCTTTCACGATTTTCGCCGGAGGATACAATGGCGTTTTTTGAATCGCTGGGAGTTGCGCTTAAAACAGAGCGGGGCGGCAGGGTCTTTCCTGAAAGCGATAAGGCGGAGTCTGTTCTGAATGCGCTGATCGGTGCGGCAGGACAGGCGGGCGTAAGGTTTGTTTACGATAACGCATTGGAGCTTATTTCAGAGGATAATGCGGTAAAGGGAGTAAGGTGCGGGGCTTCGGAATATTTTGCGCCTAAGGTAGTTGTAGCTACAGGAGGTATGTCATATCCAATTACAGGCTCTACCGGCGACGGCTATAGGTTTGCGGCTCAGGCAGGGCATAGCGTAACTGAAATTTCTCCGTCTCTTTGTCCTATAGTAACTGAGGAGAGCTACTGCGCAGAAATGATGGGGCTTTCACTCAGAAACTGTATTCTTACTCTTTATGATGTTCAGTCGGAAAAAACATTGTTTTCTGAGCTTGGGGAGCTGCTTTTTACGCATTTTGGCTTGTCAGGTCCTCTTGCACTGTCGGCTTCGGCTCATATGGATAAGATAACTAAGGGAAGATATGCGGTTTCTATAGATTTAAAGCCGGCACTGCCGATTGAAAAGCTTGACGAGCGTATTCTCCGTGATTTCAGCGAATATCCTAATCGAGATTTCGCAAACTCGCTGAAAAAGCTGCTTCCGTCTAAAATGATAGATACGGCGGTTAAGCTCAGCGGTATCGAGCCGTATAAAAAGGTAAACCAGATAACAAAAACGGAGCGAAGGCATTTGGCTGAGCTTCTGAAGGATATGCGTTTTACCGTTAAGTCTCTCAGACCTATCAAAGAGGCGATCATAACAAGGGGCGGAGTTGACGTCAGGGAGGTATCTCCCAAAACTATGGAATCAAAGCTGATAAGCGGTCTGTATTTTATAGGCGAGGTTCTTGATGTTGACGGCCATACGGGAGGCTTTAATCTGCAGATCGCATTTTCAACGGCGTATGCCTGCGCTGCTGATTTATAATGATGTTGTATAACAGGAGGAAAAACGATGGGAATAAATATTGCGCTTGACGGACCGTCCGGAGCAGGGAAATCCACTATTGCAAAAAAGCTTGCTCAAAGGCTTGGATATGTGTATGCTGATACCGGTGCGCTGTACCGTTCTATTGCGTACTGTGTTATTTCAAGGGGAGCGGATACAAAGGATTCAACGCAGGTCTGTCCGCTTTTAAGCGAAACAGATATTAAGCTTTCATATATAAACGGCTCTCAGAGGGTCATACTTAACGGAGAGGATGTTTCGGAGAAGATAAGAACCCCTGAGATATCAATGGGGGCGTCGCAGGTATCCGCCCTGCCCGAGGTAAGAGAGTTTCTTTTTGAGCTTCAGAAAAGCATAGCCGAGGAAAACGATATAATAATGGACGGAAGAGATATAGGTACGGTAGTGCTTCCGAAAGCTGACGTAAAGATATTTCTTACTGCTTCGGCAGAGGAAAGGGCGCAGCGGCGTTTTAAGGAATTGCAGGAAAAGGGCGATCCTTCAACTTATGAACAGGTATTGGAGGATATAAAGCAGCGTGATTATAACGATACTCATCGTGAGATCGCTCCGCTGAAAAAGGCTGAGGACGCAATAGAGGTTGATTCTACCAGTCTTACCCTTGATGAAACGATAGAGGCTATTTATAAAATAGTTACGAAAAAAACAGACGCAAAAAAAAACGGGGAAAAGCCGAAAAAGCATGAACCTAAGGAGATAGCGCAGGTAAGACCGGTAAAGCGCGGCAGAAAGCTCAGCCCTGTCAGAATGTTTTTTTACGGTATTTTAAGACCTGTAGTAAAGCTTATTTTAAAGCTTTGGTTCAGGCTGTCCTATGAGGGTACGGAGAATATTCCTAAGGACGGAAGCAATATATTTGCTTCAAATCACCGCAGCTATACCGATCCGGTATTTATTGCGCTTCCGACGAGAGTTCCGCTTTCTTATATGGCAAAGGAGGAGCTTTTTCATCAGAATGTATTTTTTACAGGTCTTATAAAAGCGTTCGGCGCTTTTCCCGTAACAAGAGGAAAGGGAGATACGGCGGCTATTGATGTTTCCGTTGAAAAGCTTGAAATGGGCAGGAATCTCGTTATATTTCCTGAGGGGACCCGTTCTAAAGACGGAAAGGTAGGAAAGGGCAAGACCGGCGTTGCTCTTATCGCTGCAATAGCTCAGGTTCCGGTTGTTCCGGTAGGAATTAATTTTGAGGGAAAGCTTAGATTCAGAAGAAAGGTAGTTGTTCGGTTCGGCAAGCCTATAAAGCCTGAGGAGCTTGCAGTTAAAACTACAGGCCCCAGGGATCTGAAAACATTGAAAACCAAGATAATGAACGCTATAACCGAGCTGGTATATTAAATGTTAACAAAATGTAAAATTTGCACTGCCAAGACCGCAGGTTTCTGTTTTGGTGTAGACAGAGCCGTAAAAATAGTGTATAATGAATTAGATAACCGAAATAATGTTGTAACTTTAGGTCCTATAATTCATAACAAAAATGTCGTGTCGGATCTTGAGGCAAGGGGCTGCAGATCGGTAGCTCTTGACGAGGTCAGACCGGAGCATACTGTTATTATACGTTCTCACGGAGTAGGAAGGAAAGTTTATGAAAGCCTGTCGCAGCTGGGCTGTACAGTTGTAGATGCAACCTGTCCTTTTGTTGACAGAATACATAAAATTGCCTGTGAAAAATCCGAGAGCGGATATACTGTGCTTATAGCAGGCGACAGCAGTCATCCCGAGGTTATTGGAATAAGGGGTCACTGTATTGGGCCGTCTTTTGTGTTCGCCGGCTGTGAGGACTTTGAAAATTTGGTGAAAACGGAGAATTTACAGTCTGAAAAGGTTGTAATTCTCGCTCAGACGACGTATAATAAAAAGATATGGGGCGAATGCCGCAGATTAGCTGAAAAACTGATTCCGGAAGCGCTTATTTACGATACGATATGCAGCGCGACTGCCGAGCGGCAGAAGGAAGCGGCGGCTATTGCGGAAAAGTCAGACGTGATGATAATCGTCGGAGGGAAAAACAGCTCCAATACCCATAAGCTTAAAGCCGTATGCGAAGAATACTGCCGCTGCTATCTTATAGAGGATGCCGGTGAGCTGGCTGATATAGACTTATCAGGTGCAAATTTTATCGGGATTTCTGCCGGTGCATCGACTCCGGCTTATATAATCAAGGAGGTACAACAAACCATGAGTGAAATGTTGAACAATGAAGAAGAATTTAACTGGGTGGAGGAGATGGAGAATTCTCTTAAGCCAATACATATTGGAAAGAGAGTAACCGGTACTGTGCTTAGTACAAACAACAGTGAAGTTTATGTTGATCTCGGCACAAAGCAGCAGGGCGTTATCCCTGTTTCAGAGCTTACCGACGATCCGTCAAAGTCGGTTGAGGATGTTGTTAAGGTCGGAGATACTATCGATCTTATCGTTCTTAAGACTAACGATCAGGACGGTGTAGTTACCCTCTCCAAAAAGAGAGTAGATGCGGCTCTCGGCTTTGAGAAGATCTGTGCCGCAAAGGAAGAGGATTCGGTTCTTACCGGAACGGTGGCAAATGTTGTCAAGGGCGGAGTGCTTGTTGCTTCTAACGGAGTTAAAGTATTTATCCCTGCATCTCAGGCAGCGCCGAGAAGAGATTATGACCTTAATAATCTGCTAAAGCAGACAGTTAATTTTAAAATACTTGAGGTCAACGAGGGCAAGCAGAGAGCAGTTGGTTCGATCAGAGCCGTTCAGCGCGAGGAGAGAGAGGCGGCTCAGGCTAAGTTCTTTGAAACCGCTAAGGCAGGCGACGTAGTTGAGGGCGAGGTAAAGTCTATCACAGATTACGGCGTATTTGTTGATCTCGGCGGAGTAGACGGTCTTGTCAGAAGAATGGATCTGTCATGGAACAGGATCAAGCATCCTTCGGACGTTGTAAGCGTAGGCGATAAGGTAGAGGTAAAGATAAAGGATATAGATCCCGAAACCAAAAAGGTTTCTCTTGTATACAAGAAGGATTCAGATAATCCATGGGAGATTTTCAAGACAAATTATCAGGTAGGACAGGTAGTAAAGGCTACTATAGTTTCTATCACCTCCTTCGGTGCGTTCGCTCAGATAATCAGCGGAATTGACGGTCTTATCCACATCTCTCAGATAGCCAACCAGAGGGTTGACAACGTTGCGGATATTCTTTCTGTAGGTCAGGAAGTTGACGCTCAGATCACTGAGATCGACCTTGACAAGAAGAGGATCAGCCTTTCAATGAGAGCTTTGCTTACAGACGACGACGCTGATACCGCTGAATATGACGATGAAGCGGACGAGTAAGTCTTTTCGGTCTTAAAAAATTCTTAAAACTCATGGGGGCGAGGTTTCGTCCCCTTTACTTTTTTATTCATATGTGGTATAATAGATTCAGGGTCTGTGACGGTAAAATCAAAGCTGCGGCTTATATTTGCTGCCGGATCTACAGATCGGTTTTGGCACGGCGGGGAATAATGCCGCGCTTTCTGCAAAATATAACAGCGGACAAATTCGGCGTTTGCTTCAGTCGTGCTGTTTCTTATTAAACACAGTTATAATGAACGATGAAAGGTTTGCGTTATGGAAGAGATAAAAAAGACGGCTCCGAAATCCGGCAAAAAGAAGAAAAAAAAGAGTAATCCTGCGGTCAGGGCGCTGAAAATATTCGGTACTCTAGTGCTTTCCTTTATTCTTATAGTAATTATAACCGGCTCTATTTTTGCTACTGCGCTGACGATATACGTTCTGAACTTTACCGATACCGACGATACGGTAAATCTGGATAAGGGCGTAGTTTCAAGCAATATCTCAAGGTTTTTGTATAAGAATCCGGATTATGATGAGGACGATGAGGATTCACAGGAATATCTGCTTTACTATGCGCTGAAAAATCAGCAGAAGAAGGTTCAGTGGGTAGACCTGGAGGATATACCTCAGTACGTTCAGGACGCTTTTGTTTATACTGAGGACGAGCGTTTTTATTCGCATGACGGAGTTGACTTCAAAAGAACCTTTTCGGCTATACTGAAAACGCTTATGGGCTTCCGAGAGGGCGGTTCTACGATAACTCAGCAGACTATTAAGAATATTACCGGTGATGATGACGCTTTGGGAACAGCCGGAGTTGAACGTAAGATACGGGAAATTTTCCGCGCTATAAATGTTGAAAAAGTTTATACGAAGGAGGATATTCTGCAGTCGTATCTAAATATAATCGGACTTACCGACGGAGTTCAGGATATTGTAGGAGTTCAGGCGGCTGCGAATTATTACTTCAGCAAGGATGTATCAGAGCTTACTCTTGCCGAAGCTGCCTGTCTTGCAGGTATGAATAAATCTCCCGTTTACTATAACCCTCTGACGAACAGGGAAAATAACAGGATAAGGCAGAAGTATTGTCTGGATCAGATGCTTGAAAACGGCGCTATTTCTGATAATGAATATGAAGAAGCTATAAATGAGGAGATCGTAGTTACGGGAGATCCTGATTTTTCAAGCGCAACGGTTTATGAGGACGAAACTAAGGATCAGGGACCGACCTCTTATTTTATGGACGAAGCGATAGAAGAGGCAATAAATATAATTTCGGATAAGGCGGGAATAGATACCTCTGAAGCTCAGATAAGACTTTATAACGGCGGATATACTATCTATACTACCGTAGATATAAATATGCAGAAAAAGATAGAGAAGGAAATGCGGGACGTATCTAATTTCCAGAATTACTATCTTGAAAAGGATAACCTGCTTTCAGGATTTATTGCAATGGATTACGAGGGCAATGTTCTGGCGGTAGTCGGAGGACGTGATGAAAAAACCGAATCACGTATCTGGAATAATGCTACAGATGCGTTAAGGTCGCCGGGTTCATGTATAAAGCCGGTAGCCTCCTATGCTCCGGCGCTGGAACAGGATCTTATGACCTGGTCTACTTTCTTTAAAGACGAGCCTATCACTATTAAAGAGGACGGCAAGGATAAAAAATGGCCTGTAAACTATTCGGAGACCGGCGACAGCGAAAACTGGTCGAACAATAATTATTTTACATGGCAGATGCTGATGAAATCACTGAATACCTGTCCGGCTCAGCTTATTGACCAGATGACTCCGGCTTATTCATATAATTTCCTAAAGGAGAAACTTGATTATTCAACGCTTACAGATTCTGACGTAAACTATTCTCCTGTAACGGTCGGCGGTTTTACAAACGGAACGAAGCTTGAAGAGCTGGTAGGCTCGTATATGATCTTCGGAAACGGCGGTAAAAAGTACGAAGCTACCTATATTGCAAAGATAGAGGACGCTGAGGGCAATATAATATATGAGAAGAATGACGGCTATAAGCAGGCAATAAGCGAATCTACCGCTTATGTAATGAATAAGATGATGCAGACGGTAATCTCTCAGCAGGAGGGAACGGGTCGTTATGCGCGCCTTAACAATACGGTAGTTGCAGGAAAAACTGGTACGTCGTCGGATTGGAAGGATCTGTCCTTTGTAGGCTGTACTCCCGACTATGTCAGCGGAGTATGGATCGGCTACGATGAGCAGAAAAAGATCCCGACAAATGAATATCAGAATATCGGCGCTATCTGGAAGAATATTTTTGGAGATATTGCCGAGTCTGAAAAGGATCATGATTTTGAAATGCCCGATACCGTAGTTGAAGCAAAATACTGCACAAAAACAGGAAAACTCGCAAGCGGCAGCTGTTCAAGCACTGCTACAGGATATTACAAGCAGACAAACGTGCCGGAATACTGTGCCGGCGGTCATTGATAAAAAACTCAAGCCTCCGTTTCGGAAATCCGGCGGAGGCTTTGCTGTAACAGCAGAAAGGATATATAAATATGAGTAAGATCAGGCTTTGCTGTCCCTGTCATTTCGGTCTGGAAAGCGTATTGAAATTTGAAATTAATAAAATAGGAGGAGAAAATCTTTGCGTATCTGACGGAAAGATCTCCTTTGACGGAGATTTTAATATCCTTGCAAGGGCAAATCTTCGCCTTTCGACGGCAGAAAGAGTCCTGATTGAGCTTGGAAGCTTTGAAGCCAAAAGCTTTGAGGAGCTTTTTCAGGGAGTAAGGGCGCTGCCGCTGGAGAATTTTATTGGTAAGAACGACGCATTTCCGGTTAAGGGACATTCCCTTAATTCTCAGCTTCACAGCATACCCGATTGTCAGAAAATAATTAAAAAGGCGGCGGTTGAACGTCTTAAATCAAAATACGGCGTTAATTGGTTCGATGAAGACGGGGCGGTTCATCAGCTCCAGTTTTCTATTCACAAGGATATATGCACCATATACCTTGATACAAGCGGAGCAGGACTTCATAAAAGAGGTTACAGGAAAAACAGCAATGCTGCGCCTATTAAGGAAACTCTGGCTGCCGGGATAGTAGATCTTGCGAGAGTAAGAGCTGATTCGGTCGTCTGTGATCCAATGTGCGGTTCGGGAACGTTTCTTATAGAATCAGCTTATAAGGCTTTAAATGTTGCGCCCGGACTGAGGAGACGTTTTGCGGCGCAGAGTTGGGAACAGATATCTCAGGATATATGGCAGCAGGAACGCAGCGACGCTATGGATTCTATTGACAAACAGGGTAAATTTCACGGATTCGGCTTTGATATTGATGAAGAGGCGGTAATACTCACTCTTGAAAACGCAAAGAAGGCCGGAGTAGGATCTAAGCTTGATGTTTCTAGGCAGGATATACTGAAATTTTCTCAGCCGGATAATTCTATTACGCTGTGCAATCCGCCTTACGGTGAAAGAATGTTGGAGTTAAGGGAGGCTGAGGAGCTTTATAAACGGCTTGGCCAGGCGCTTTCTCCCTCTCGTGACAGAGCCTGCTATATAATTTCTCCTCATGAGGATTTTGAAAAGTTTTTCGGCAGACAGGCGGATAAAAAGCGCAAGCTTTATAACGGAATGATAAAGTGTACTCTTTATATGTATTTCAAGTGATCATATTTATGGTTAAAGGAGAGGCTTTATGAGCAGGATAAAAGCGGTAGTATTTGATATGGACGGAGTTTTATTCGATACCGAAAGAATGTATCTTGACGCATGGAAAATACTCGGCGCTGATAAAAACATCAGAGATATCGAGAATACTGCAAAAAAATGCATAGGATTAAGCGTAACCGATACTATAGCTTTGCTGAGGCTTACCTATGGTGAGGATTTTCCTGTTGAGGAATATCACGGTATTATAGATTCTATCGTTAAGGACAGGATAATTAACTGCGGTATGCCGATAAAAAAGGGTGCAAGGGAGATACTTGAATATCTTTACCGTATTGATTTTACCGTAGGACTTGCGTCGTCCACTAAATATTGTAAGATAATCGAGAATCTGGAGCGTGCCGGACTGAGAAAGTATTTTAAGGTTATTATAGGCGGAGATATGATAGCGCACAGCAAGCCTGATCCTGAGATATATCTCGCTGTCTGCAGACAGCTCGGAATTGAGCCGTCTCAGGCTGCAGCTGTTGAGGACAGCAGAAACGGGTTATTATCAGCCAGACAGGCAGGAATGATACCGCTGCTTGTGCCGGATATTGTATCACCTACAGAGGCTATGCTTTCGATGTGTGAAGAATGTTTTGACAGTTTGGCGGAAGTAAAGACTTATCTTGAGAGGGAGATAAGCGGTATTTGAAAACACTGTATTTCTGTCAGATGAAATAAAAATAAGCGGGATATCCGGTATAATTTTCTCCGGTATCCCGCTTTTATTATATTGCTGCAACTGTTTCACTGCCGAAATAGACCTCATACCAAACGAGGAAAGTAAATACTGTCCAGATCTTTCTGGAATAATCGTAATGTCCTGCTTTATGCTCGTCAAGAAGCTCTACAAGCTTTTCTGTATTAAAGAACCTTTCGGCATTTGGCGATGTGAATTTTTTCTTGACAATATTATAGTATTTATCCTCCTTGAGCCATACTCTGATAGGAACGGGGAAGCCCAGCTTTTTCTTATTTGCGGTCTGCGGAGGACAGGCTTTCAATGCGGCTATTCTCATAGCATATTTTGTATTTTCCTTTGTTACTCTGTGCTTTGTCGGTATCTGCTCTGCAAGCGCCATTACTTCTTTGTCAAGGAACGGTACGCGCAGCTCAAGCGAGTGAGCCATGCTCATTTTATCCGCTTTCAGCAGTATATCTCCCGTCATCCAGAGGTGCAGGTCAAGATACTGCATCTGAGTAACTTCGTCACTGTCCTTGCAGCGGTCGTAGAACGGCTTTGTAATAGCTGTGGGTGCAGGGGCGGAGGTTTTTATCTTTAACAGCTCCTTACGTTCCTTTTCGGTAAACATATAGGCGTTGCCGATAAACCGCTCCTGAAGATCCTGTGAACCTCTTATCAGGAAGTTTACTCCATGCTTATGGGGCAGGCGCTGTGCGACAGCTCCTATTCCGCGCCTGATAGGACGTGGGATCCTGTTATATGCCGCCATATCGGCAGGGTTGTGATATATGTTATATCCTCCGAATATCTCGTCAGCGCCCTCGCCGCTCAGTACGACTTTAACCTTCTGCGAAGCAAGCTGACAAACAAAGAAAAGTGCAACAGCCGCAGGGTCGGCAAGAGGTTCGTCCATATGATACTGTATTTTGGCAAAATTACCCCAGTATTCCTCGGGGGAAATAACCTTGGAGTTGTTTTCTTTATGTATATATTTTGAAAATTCCTTTGCGTAGCCTATTTCATTGTATTTTTCATCTTCACCGAAGCCTACGGTAAAGGTTTTGTCAACGTCTGCAACTGCTGCAACATAGCTTGAATCAACTCCGCTTGATAGGAATGAGCCGACCTCTACGTCCGCTATTTTATGCGCTTCGACGGAGTTTTTGAAGGTATCGCTGATTTTATCCACCCATTCGTCAAGATCGGGCTTGTTATCGGGAGTGAATTTTACTTCCCAGTAACGCTTGACCTCCATTTTGCCGTCCTTATATATAAAGTAATGTGCGGCAGGGAGCTTATATACGTTTTTGAAAAAGGTTTCTGAGGTAGGTGAGTACTGGAAGGTAAGATAGTTTTCCAGTGCGGCTTCATTAAGCTCTTTTTTAAAGTGAGGGTGGTCAAGAAAGCTTTTTATCTCGCTGCCCCACATCAGCGTTTCTCCCATCTTTGCATAGTAAACGGGCTTTATTCCGAAGAAATCTCTGGCTCCGAATACCTGATCTTTATTTTTGTCAAAGATAACAAAGCCGAACATACCCCTCAGCTTATTCAGCATATCGGTTCCCCATTCCTCATAACTGTGAACGAGAACCTCAGTATCGGTATGAGTATAAAAGCTGTGTCCCTTTTCAAGCAGCTCGGCTCTTAGATCCTGGTAGTTGTATATTTCACCGTTAAAGGTTATAACGATAGATCTGTCCTCGTTGAAAATAGGCTGGCTTCCTTTATCAGAAAGGTCTATTATCGAAAGCCTGCGGAAGCCCATAGCTACCTGCTCGTCAACATATTTTCCGTCGGAATCAGGTCCGCGGTGCCTTATCCTGTCCATCATTTTTCCTATAACGATCGATGCGTCGTTTATTTTATTTGTAAAGCCAACAAAACCGCACATAAAATAGCCTCATTTCTTTAGTAATCGTTAAAAAAGCATAACGCTGCATTATTTACCGCACAATTATCGCCGTACGGCTATCTATATAATTATACATCAATTTCCCTGGTTTTGCAATAGTATATATTTAAATTTTAAGTAAGCCTCTGTCGGATAAAAAGGAACAAAATAAAAATTTCTATTGCAAGACGGCGGAAAATAAGCTATAATATATATTAGAGAAAAAACCGTATTTTTGTTACTGATTTTATACGGCAAAAAGCAAATTAGTTGAAAGGCGCTGATTTTATGAGCGAGGAAAATAACAATAAGACAAAAAGGTTCAGATACCGTATAGATATTCTGCTCATAGTAAGTTTGTTTATAGTTCTGATAACCTTCTGTGCATATATGATGAATACGGATCTTGAAGAAACGCTTGAAAGTCAGCGTGGTACAGAGATAGTAACTCATGATTACACCTATGACGATTCGTCTGAAGGCTCAGCGGACAGCGATTAAATTCAGCCCCCTGTTTTATTTGTAACAGGGGGCTTCTTTATAGATTATGAAGTTATAAGCATAGTTTATTCTTCCTGTGCAGTAACGGCTTTTCCACATTCCAGAGATTTTTTAACGTCTATAAACCTTTGATTTGCACTGCCGCGGAATTTAAGTTCAAGACTTTTCTGTTCGAGGATAAACGGGCCGTCTATCAGATAATCCACCTCTTTAAGCAGTTCCATGTATCCGTTATCATCATTTGAATTTTCAATAAGATACTCAAAGGTATATCCGGTGTATGCAATAACGTTAAGGGTGTTTCCCTTAAACCTGTGTATTTTCCCAGCAAGCTCGGCTAACGGCCTGCATTGGCAGAACGGCTCGCCTCCGCTGAGAGTTATTCCGTCCAGCATAGGATTTGCGGTAACCCGTTTATATATTTCATCAGTATCTGTTATACTTCCTCCGTTAAAGTCGTGCGTCTGCGGATTGTGGCAGCCGGGACAGCCGTGAGGACAGCCCTGTGTAAATACGGTAAATCGTATTCCCGGGCCGTCAACGATAGAATCTTCCGCAAAGCCTGCTATTCTTAGTTTCATTTCTTTGTTATCCTTTCATATTTTTCAGCGTCATTCAGCAGGGCTTATCAAAATAAAGTTGAGGCTCTGCTTTGTATGGTCATGCCTGTATGATAAATAAGGACGGATCTAAAGCAATCCGTCCGTTTTTAATTCTGTTTTAGCTTTTATCAGCAGCAGTCGGAGGTCTTTATTCTCTGTATTCTTTCTTTGCATATCTTGGAATGTTCGGCTTCGCTTCTTCCGCACATCGGGCATTTATCGCCTATGATTCCTGTATAGCCGCAGACAGGGTCGCGGTCGACAGGGTGATTTATAGCGCCGTAACCTATACCTTGCTCCTTCATGCAGCGGATAACTTTTTCAAATGCAGAAAGATTGGTTGACGGATCTCCGTCAAGCTCAATATAGCTGATATGACCGGCATTTGTAAGTGCGTGATAAGGTGCTTCGATCTTTATCTTTTCAAAGGCGCTGATATTATAATAAACCGGAACGTGGAATGAGTTTGTATAGTAATCCTTGTCGGTAACTCCGGCGATCTCGCCGTAGCGTTTTTTGTCTATTCTTACAAATCTTCCCGAAAGCCCCTCGGCGGGAGTTGCAAGCAGTGAGAAATTAAGACCTGTACGCTTTGTTTCCTCGTCCATTCTTTCACGCATATGAGTTACTATTTCAAGTCCAAGCTCTCTGGCTTCCTCAGATTCACCGTGGTGCTTGCCGATAAGCGATTTAAGAGTTTCAGCAAGTCCGATAAAGCCGACTGACAGTGTTCCGTGCTTCAGTACCTCGGCTACGTCGTCGTTTATGCTGAGCTTTTCGGAGTCTATCCATACTCCCTGTCCCATAAGGAACGGATAGTTTTTGACCTTTTTGGAGCATTGTATCCTGAATCTGTGCATAAGCTGTTCAATACACAGCTCCATCATTTCGTCAAGTCCATCAAAGAATGCGCCTATATTTCCCTGAGCTTTAATTGCAAGACGAGGCAGATTTATAGATGTAAAGGAAAGGTTTCCTCTTCCGGTCACGATTTCTCTTGAAGGGTCGTATGCGTTGCCGATAACTCTGGTTCGGCAGCCCATATAAGCGATTTCCGTATCGGGATTGCCTGGCTTGTAATACTGGAGGTTAAACGGAGCGTCGATAAACGAGAAATTGGGGAAAAGACGCTTAGCAGATACTCTGCACGCAAGCTTGAACAGGTCATAGTTGGGGTCAGTAGGGTTATAATTCACGCCGTCCTTTACCTTGAATATATGTATTGGGAAAATAGGCGTTTCACCGTTGCCAAGTCCGGCCTCCTGAGCAAGCAGGACGTTCTTTATTACCATTCTTCCCTCAATAGAGGTATCCGTTCCGTAATTGATAGATGAAAACGGAGTCTGAGCGCCGGCTCTTGAATTCATGGTGTTAAGGTTATGGATAAGAGCCTCCATTGACTGGTAGGTCGCTCTGTCGGTTTCTTTGACGGACGATTTAAAAGCAAAGCTTTGTATTTTCTTGACCGTAGCAGCGTCGGCAAACGCCGTCAGCAGTTCTGCCTCAGCCTCCTGATAGCCGTTGTCGTTTGCAAGAGTAGGAAAAAGTCCCTTTTCGTTTTCAAGCTTATCAGCAAGCTTTCTTGAGATCTCATAGCTGTCGGTTACACCTGCCATAAGAGAAAGAGCCCGGTGAATATTGTCACGGTAACGGTGGCGGAAGGTTTTCTTTACTCCTTCTGCCATATCAAAATCAAATTTAGGGATAGACTGTCCGCCGTGCTGATCGTTCTGGTTGGACTGTATAGCAATACAGGCAAGTGCGGCGTAGCTTGATATATCGTTAGGAGTTCTGAGATAGCCGTGACCTGTAGAGAAGCCCTTATTAAAAAGCTTTGTCAGATCGATCTGGGTGCAGGTCGTAGTAAGGGTATAGAAATCAAGGTCATGGATATGAATATCGCCTTCCGCATGAGCCTTTGCGTGCTTAGGATCAAGCACATACATTTCATAGAATTCCTTTGCGCCTGCGGATCCGTATTTGAGCATTGTGCCCATTGCCGTATCTCCGTCAATATTGGCGTTTTCACGCTTCAGATCCATTTCCTTTGCCGGCTTGAAAGTAAGATCCTCATAAACCTTCATAAGACGGGTATTCATCTCTCTGGCTCTGGTTCTGGTAGACCTATAAAGAATATATGCTTTTGCAGTAGCGGCGTGGCCTTCTTCAATAAGAACCTTTTCTACGCAGTCCTGAATCTCCTCAACCGTCGGTGAAGTAAGATTCATTCCCATAAGCATATCCGCAACCTTGCCGGCAAGCTCCAAAGCCTCTTCGTAATTGCTGCCGCCTACCGACTGCGCAGCCTTATATATAGCTCCGGCAATCTTTTCTATATTAAACGTTACGTTTCTGCCGTCCCTTTTCTTGATCTTGATTATCATATTCCCTTACCTCCGTATATATAATAGATTCGTCACAGCATTTTTATTGTTCGGTTGATTTAACCATTTAATATTATAAGCTTGATGACAACCACAATATCTTGTGGTCTTTGAACTGCCATAAACAAGTATATAGTATTCTTGACTTATTGTCAAGTGGATAAGTGCCAAAAAAAACGACATACTTTTGTATACACTGCACAAAGCTTGCCTTGGGGAAATTTACCTCTTGATTCAGAATGATTGTTACAGAGGCCGTGTAAAGCTCTGCTGCTTTACAAAATAATTGTCCGAATATTTCTTGTAAAACTATTGGACTTTACAGCATAAAAGGCTTATACAAAATACTTTGCCGTTTTATAAGGAATCTATTAGTGTAAATATATACTAAGAATACACCCCTTTTTTAATCTGATTTTTTGTACAGGTAATATATACGGTGAAAAAATCAATGTATGTAAAGCTTGATAGCTTTATAAATAGCACAACTATTCCAATTTTCATATATGGCATATCAACAATTACACATGATAGCTCTCGTTATAAATTTTAATGTCACATATAAAGACCGTCCCCCCGAACTTGCCGGAAAATGGAACGGTCTTTTATATTATCCGATTTGATTTATGATTTGTAGGTTTTGCGTGAAAGCTTTCCTGCTATTCCTGCTATAATAGGTATTGCTGCGGCGAAGCCGACTGAAATCAGCCAGCCAGAAGCTCCGAGGGGAGCAATTGCGAATATTTTTCCGAGAAATGGAATAAACATACAGCCCCCAAGACAAAGCAGGGATATAAGAACTGAAAAGATAAGGAACGGATTGGAGAAGTATGGTACAGAGAAGAGGGTTTTTTCTTCGCTCTTGCATTCAAAAACATGAATAAGCTGAGAAAGAATAAGCGTTACAAGAGCGCCGGTCCTGGCAGCGTCCAAAGTACAGCCGGCTTTCAGCAAGCAGGTAAATGCGGCAAGAGTACACAAGCCTATCAGAATTCCCCTGATTATTATACGTGAGAGAAGTCCGCCGCTGAAAAAGCTGTCGTTTTCTTTCCTCGGGGGTTTTTTCATAACTGATCTTTCGGACGGTTCAAGACCCAGTGCGACGGCGGGAAGTCCGTCGGTAACAAGATTTACTAGCAGTATCTGAGCCGGAAGAAGCACCAGCGGAAGTCCCATTATTATACCTCCCAGCATAGTAAGGACCTCGCCTATATTGCATGAAATAAGATAGCGCACAAATTTTCTTATATTCTGATAAATAGTGCGTCCCTCTTCTACTGCGCTTACAAGAGTAGCGAAATTATCGTCCATAAGAATACAGTCCGCCGCCTGTTTGGTAACGTCAGTACCGGAGATACCCATTGAAACTCCGATAGAGGCTTCCTTTACAGCCGGGGCGTCGTTAACTCCGTCTCCTGTCATTGCGCAGACATGACCCTTGTCTTTGAAGGCTTTGATTATTCTGAGCTTATGAGCGGGAGTTACTCTGGCGAATACCGCAGTTTTTTCTGCGGCGTCTGACAGCTGGTCATCTGACATTCTGTCCAGCTCATCTCCTGTAAACGCCAGATCGCCTTCTCTCATTATTCCGACTTCCTTAGCCACCGCACAGGCTGTAAGCTTATGGTCGCCGGTTATCATAACCGTTTTTATTCCCGCCTTTTCGCATTCTCTGACCGCTTTTTTTGCTTCCGGACGTGGCGGGTCGGCAAGTCCCATAAGTCCGAGGAATATAGTCTTTCCTCGGTATATCTTTGAGAACGCCATTACTCTCAGTCCGTTTGACGCCATTTCATCGTTTTTTCGGAGTACGGCGGCTTTTTCCTGAGCAGTAAGGGTATTGAGATTCCCTTCAGAATCCGATATTACAAATTCACATTCTTTTATTATTACGTCCGGCGCGCCTTTTTTGTAAATATATTTTTCTCCGGAATGATCCGTACAGGTTACAGACATAAAGCGGGTCTCGCTGTCAAAAGGCTGTTCGTCGATACGCTTGAGCTGAAAGCCTGCGACATCTATTCCGCAGCGTGCGCAGGCGGAAAGAATAGCGGCTTCGGTCGGATCTCCTTCCGCTGAAAATCTGCTGAATACTCTGCCCTGCCTGTTCCGCTTATCATATGACGGGGCTTTTGCCATCTGTGCATTATTGCAGGCTGTTCCGCAAATAAAAAGCTCGCTTAAAACGTGGCTGTCCCAAGCCATAAGCTTCTGACCGTCGGGAGTAAATACGCCCTGTGATTCGCTGTCTGCGCCCAGAGTAAATTCCTCTGTCCTTTCGCCGGCGGTAAATATCTTTTTGACCGTCATTCTGTTCATTGTGACTGTTCCGGTCTTATCAGTGCAGATAACTGTAGCGCAGCCCAGTGTTTCTACTGAATGAAGTCTGTGGACGAGAGCGTTCCTTTTCAGCATTTTCCTTACGGCGATCGCAAGAGCAATAGTGACCGCAGCGGGAAGTCCCTCGGGAATTGCGGCAATTGCAATTGATATACCCGTCATAAGCATATCGAATACTGGCTCGCCTCTTATTACTCCTGCGGCGAATACAAGTATACATACTCCAAGGCATATCAGCGCCAGAGTTCTTCCCAGTTCTCCAAGCTTTTTCTGGAGAGGAGTAGGGTCGCTGTCAATGCTTTCCAGCATTTTTGAAACACGTCCCATCTGGGTAAGACTTCCTGTTGCGGTTATCTCTATCTCGGCGTTGCCTTTGGTGCAGACTGTTCCCATATAGGCTATATAAGGAAGATTCAGCGAAGTAAACTCCCGTTCTCCGAAGTGAGCGCGTTTTTCAGCGGGAACGGCTTCTCCCGTAAGTATTGATTCGTCGCAGGTAAAGCTTCTGCAGTTAACTATTATGCCGTCGGCAGGGATCCTGTCACCTGCTTCAATAACAGCGGTATCTCCGGGAACGAGCTTCGACGCGGGAATTACCTCAAGCCGTCCGTTACGATACACTCTGGCGGTAGGAGCAGTCATTTCTTCCAGTTTTTCAAGGGTCTTTTCACACCGATATTCCTGTATAAATCCCAGTACCGCATTTACGATAACTATTATCATTATAGGTACGGCGTCGGTATATTCCCCCAGCAATACGGATATGACGGTTGCGATAAGCAGAATCATGACCATTATGTCGTGAAACTGGTTTGCAAATATTTTCAGTGCGTTGCTTTTCTTTTTTGCGGCAAGCCGGTTTTCACCGTTTATTTCCAGCAGTCTTTCAGCCTCCTGCTGAGACAGTCCCTTCGGCTTATCCGGCGCGGCTTCGGACAGCGCCTTTTTTTCCAGAACCTCAAGCATTTTATCGGCTCTCCTTTCGTTTTCACAGTTTTTTTATGACAGATTGTCCGTATAGTTAATTGTATTCCGTGATTCAAAAGATATGACAGAAGGAAGAGCGTTAAAAGATATGCCAACTGGCAGCTGCTGAGAGTTTTGCGGCGTATTTATGCGTTTTGCTTGACAATTAACATAAAATGTAGTAAAATAAATATGTTAGCCTGCTGTTAGTTCAGCGAATTTTTTATGAAAGCGAGATGAAAGATCATGATAAATGATTCAGCGAGGAATCTGCTTTACAAGCAGTTTGTTGCAAATAATTCAATAGACCCTAAATACTATGATAAGTATGTAGTAAAAAGAGGCCTGAGAAATTCAGACGGAACCGGCGTTATCGCGGGTCTTACGAATATCTGCAATGTACACGGATACGTTGTGAACGAGGGAGAGAAATCTCCTATTGACGGTCAGCTGATTTATCGTGGTTATAATATAAATGATATTGTAAATAATGCGGTAGCAGAAAATCGTTTCGGATATGAAGAGGTAGTTTATCTTCTGCTGATGGGAGATCTTCCGAATAGGGAGGAGCTTAAAGCGTTCAATGAGATAATGTCTGAAAACCGCGCTCTTCCGCCTAGCTTTTTTGAGGATATGATACTTAAAGCGCCGTCTAAGAATATAATGAATAAAATGGCACGTTCTATCCTTGCCCTTTATTCCTATGACGATAATCCCGAGAACCGCAGTCCGGAATATGAAATGGCTACGGCTATATCTATTATTTCAAAGCTTCCGAATATTATGGTATCGGCTTATCAGGTAAAGAGGAGGACATTTGACGGAGAAAGCATGATAATGCATCCGCTTATCGCTTCTCATTCAACTGCCGAAATGATCCTGTCCGCTTTAAGACCTGACAGGCAGTTTACCGACGAGGAAGCCAAGCTGCTTGATCTCATGCTTATTCTTCACGCTGAGCACGGCGGAGGAAATAACTCTACATTTTCCTGCAGGGTGCTTACGTCTTCGGGAACAGATCCTTATTCGGCTTATTCGGCGGCTATCGGTTCGCTGAAAGGTCCGCGTCACGGCGGAGCAAATATAAAAGTAGATCAGATGCAGGAATGTATAAAGGAAAACGTAAATAACTGGGACGACGAGGGCGAGGTCGCAGATTTCCTGAGAAAGATACTCAGAAAGGAAGCTTACGATAAAACGGGTCTTATTTACGGAATGGGTCATGCTGTCTATACTCTTTCGGACCCGAGAGCGGTAATACTTAAAGCCAACGCTAAAAAGCTTGCTGAGGGAACTGAGTTTGAACGTGAATTCAGACTGCTTGAAACTGTAGAAAGAATAACCCCTCATCTTTTTGCAGAGGTAAAGGGCGACGAAAAGGTAATGTGCGCTAATGTAGATATGTATTCCGGACTTGTATACAGAATGCTGGGAATACCCCAGGATCTGTTTACTCCGCTGTTTGCCGTATCAAGAATGGCGGGCTGGTGCGCACACCGCTTTGAAGAGCTTGTAACAGGCAAGAGGATAATACGCCCGGCATACAAGGCTGTAAAATCCGAATGCGAATATGTACCTATAGATCAAAGAGATTAATAAAATTAAAAATCCTGCCGGTTTTATTCCTGAATTTTCCGGCAGGATTTTTTTATATGCTTTAATTTCAGTCTTCGTCCGTCTCGTCGGGCATATCCCAGTTGTGATATACGTTCTGAACATCGTCGTTGTCCTCAAGATGTTCCAGAAGAAGATTCATTTTTCTGATCGCTTCTTCGTCAGTCAGGGTTGTATAGCTTGAAGGTACCTTTTCGGTTTCAGCGGACAGAATCTTGTAGCCCATAGATGAAAGCGCTTCGTTTATAGAATGAACATCGGCGGGTTTGCAGGTGATCTCAATAACGTCATTTTCAATATTGAAATCGTCCGCTCCTGCTTCCATGCAGTCCTCCATTATCTTGTCCTCATCTGCTCCGTTATTTTCTAGAATTATCGTTCCCTGAGTTGAGAACATAAATGAAACGCAGCCGCTGGTTCCAAGATTTCCTCCGAACTTATCAAAGTAATGGCGTATATCTCCTGCGGTACGGTTCTTATTATCGGTAAGACATTCGACAATTACAGCAACTCCGCTGGGGCCGTACCCTTCGTATACCATTTCTTCGTAGTTGTTTTTCTCTCCGTCACCCGCCGCTTTTTTGATTATCCTGTCGATATTATCGTTAGGAACATTGTTTGCCTTTGCTTTAGCTATAAGGTCGCGGAGCTTTGAATTATTGGCAGGGTCGGGACCGCCCTCCTTTACAACAACAGTCATTTCACGGCCGATTTTGGTAAAGATCTTTGCTTTTACGCTGTCTGTAGCCTCTTTTTTTCTTTTGATATTCGCCCATTTAGAATGTCCTGACATATGTATTCAACTCCTTTAATAAATTAGTGTACGTTTTAATGTACCGGTATTTTTGCTATGAAGGTTTTGCTCAGATAAGCTTTTCACCTGTATCCCATACTGTATTAAAAAGCTCAGCTATCCTGTCGCTTCTGCCGGTAAGATGAAGATATCCGAAAAGGCATTCAAGTCCTGTAGCCGCCCTGTATTCGCTTACCGTTGAATGCTTCGGAGCGTTTATTCCGTTAGAATTTCTTCCCCGTTTAAGAATATCCTCTTCTTCCTCAGACAGCAGGGAATTATCAAGCAGATATTTTACTGCATTTGCCTGAAACTCGGCGCATACTCTTCTGACTGCAAGGTCGTGAAGCTTTTTTGCGGGCATATTTGCTGTAAGCATAAGTCTTTCGCGGCAAAGCTGTTCAAATACTGCGTCGCCCATAAAAGCGAGGGCGAGAGGAGAAAACTGCCTTGCTTCCTGTGATGTCAAATTTAAAGCACCTCCGCCCTGCTTAATTTACGAATTCAAACTCAAAGTCAAATATAGAAACTGTATCGCCTTCCTGGATCCCCATTTCGAGCAGCTTGTCAATTATACCGCTGGTTCTCAGAACTCTCTGGAAATACTGAAGCGAGGAATAGTCCTCCATATTTACCGAGCGGAGTATATCCCAAAGCCAGTCTGCTTCTACGAAATATATACCCTCCTCAGTTGTTACCTTGAAATCGTTTCTGGAGAGCAGTTTATCATCAAGCTCCTCCTGAGTAAGCGGCTGCGCTTCAAACTGCTTTACAGGCGGAAGCTGCTGAAGTCTTTCCCAGACTCCGTAGATAAGCTCCTTAGTGCCGGAGGTCGTGGCTGCGGAAATTTCATAAAAGGGAAGTCCGGCGTTTTCAACATAATCTCTGAATCTCTTTATCTGCTTTGGGTCAGCCATGTCAGATTTGTTAGCCGCTACTATCTGCGGCGCTTCGGCAAGCTCTTCTGAAAAGCCTGCAAGCTCACGGTTTATTGCTTCAAAATCTTCAATAGGATCTCTTCCCTCGATACCTGATACGTCTACTACATGAACTATTAGTCTGCACCGTTCTACATGACGCAGAAATTCATGCCCTAATCCAACGCCCTCGCTTGCACCCTCAATAAGTCCGGGAATATCAGCCATTACAAAGGATTTTCCCTCTTCTATCTTTACTACTCCAAGAACAGGCGTCAGGGTAGTAAAGTGGTAATTTGCGATCTTTGGCTTAGCCGCTGATACAACTGAAATAAGCGTTGATTTTCCCACATTCGGAAAGCCGACAAGACCTACGTCAGCAATCAGCTTCAGCTCCAGCATTACTTCGTATTCGTCGCCTCTGAAGCCGGGTTTGGCAAATCTGGGGATCTGTCTTGTAGGAGTTGCAAAGTGAGTATTTCCCCGTCCTCCTTTGCCGCCCTTTGCAATTATTACAGGCTCGTCGCAGGACATATCTGCAAGTATTCTTCCTGTAGCGGCTTCTCTTACGACCGTTCCTCTGGGAACTTTTATTACAAGGTCGGGAGCGTTTTTGCCCGTGCAGTTTTTGGAAGAGCCGTTCTGACCCTTTTCCGCAGTATATTTCTTTTTGTATCTGAAATCAATAAGGTTGGAAATATTGTCGTCTACCTTGAAAACAATGTCGCCGCCCTTACCTCCGTCGCCGCCGTCGGGACCGCCTGCGGCTACATATTTTTCACGGTGAAAGGAAACGCAGCCGTCTCCTCCGTCACCAGCCTTAATATAAATTTTTGCCTCGTCGACAAACATTCCTATCTCTCCTTAATGCCGCAATCAGTTTTTATAATTATGATTCTCCGGATCATGCTCAATTATCCTGTCAGATTCTTCAATAGGATCGTCGGTCTCTCTTTTTATGCCGTCCCTCCGGATTTAATGACAGACTCACAAGCTTTCGTGCTTTATACAAAAAATCCCTAAGCCATTCCGCTTCAGGAGAGGCTCAGGGTTTTAGAGCTTTAGCAATTAAGCCTGTGGATAAACTGAAACCTTCTTACGGTCTCTTCCCATTCTTTCAAACTTTACAATGCCGTCCGACATAGCGAACAGAGTATCGTCTGAACCGCGGCCTACGTTTTCGCCCGGGTGGATATGAGTTCCTCTCTGGCGAACGAGAATGTTGCCGGCGAGAACGAACTGTCCGTCAGCTCTCTTTACTCCGAGTCTTTTTGACTCTGAATCACGGCCGTTCTTTGTAGAACCCATTCCCTTTTTATGTGCAAAAAACTGCATGGAAATTTTGATCATTATAATTACACCTCCGTCATGTAATCCTTAGGGAGGCTATTCGTTGATAACCTTTACCCTGATACAGCCCTGATACTCGTCCGAAAGAAAGTACAGATGCGTCAGCAGTCCAAGCAGAACCCTGTCGCCGTATTCCTTTTCATCTGAGATCAGTTTCAGATTAATTTCGTTTTCTTCAACGCTTACGTCGGCTTTTACTTTAAAAGCTTCAGTAACCGTATTTGCTGTCATCATAACAGCTGAGGACACGCTTGCGCAGGCAATATCATGTCCGTAATCCGCCATTCCTGCGTGACCCGTGATACGGAATCCCGTAAGTTTGTCGGAACCGTTTCTGTAAAAATCGGCGCAGATCATAGCTTAAGCGTTTATCGCTTCGATCTGAACCTGAGTATACGGCTGTCTGTGACCCATTTTTCTCTTTTCGCCCTTTTTAGGCTTATAAGTGAAAACAGTGATCTTCTTGGATTTTCCGTTCTTGAGTACCTTAGCGGAAACTGTAGCTCCGTCAACATAAGGAGCGCCGACGTTAAGTCCGTCCTCTCTGCATACTGCGATAACCTTGTCAAAGGTAACGGTATCCTCTGCGTTTACGTCAAGCTTCTCAATAAAAACAACGTCTCCGACGTTTACCTGATACTGCTTTCCGCCTGTTTCAATTACTGCGTACATCTTTAAATGCACCTGCCTTTTCATATAAAACTCGCTGCGTCCGGTGCGCAGAATATTTCACTGCGTCTTAAAGTGCCGGAAACAAGCGGCTTATATATCATATCATATTTAAGCCTCAAAGTCAAGAAAAGTGTTTTTTAAGATTTGCAGTTTACAAAAAGTTTACATTTACTTGCCTATAGAGTTTATAAATTCGGCAAGTTTCTGCTGCTGTTCGGTGTTTAATTTATTTAAGGCGGTCTTTAGAACCGGATCAATACCGTCGTTTTCCTCAGAGAAGAATTCAGAAAGCGATACGTTAAGAACGTCACAGAAATAAGACAGTGTTTCTACTGTCGGATTGCGCTGTCCGAGCTCGATCTGTCTGAGATGGCTTTGAGATATACCTGCAAGATTTGCCAGCTTATTTACAGATAATCCGGCGTCCTCCCGCAGCTGGGTAATCCTGCGTGCAACGTTCATTTATAATCATCCTTTTTTATCCGTTAACTAATGTAACTAATGAAAAACGGTAGCAAAAAGCACAAAACTCGTTGCCGATCAGTTCCTGAGCCTTGTGCTTTAATTATTATAATATTTTATTATATGATTTATTACATTTATACACTTGACATTTTATACTAATAGTGATAATATAACTTAGACTAAATAAAAAACGGAGGTGTGCTACGCTGAAAAATGTAGGAAGATACTGCGAAAACGGCGATAGCTGTGAAGAGAAAAAAAGCGGCGTTCATAATAAGCGCTTTTTCAGAAGGTTCATTATGCTTGCAGCGCTTGACGCCGCGGCTATTCTTATTTTCGCCGCAGCAATGATATATTCGGTAAAGGCGGGATTTAATGCGGCGGCTGCAATCGTTTCTGCGGTAAGCGCAATAGTGATCCCGCTTCTGACAATGCTGCTGCTGTTATCAGCCGAACAAAATAACAATAAACGCAATAAATAAAAGCTGTCGGACAGAAAACCATATCCGACAGCTTTATTTATATTTACCGGCGGTCAGGGAGAACTCTTCTGACAGCGTTATTCCAGCCTTTGAGCAGGTCTTTTCTGACGGCGTCCTCCATAGACGGACGGAATTCGTCCAGATTTCCCGACAGCGAAAGCAGCTCGTCGGTATCCGTCCAGATCCCTGCACCGAGTCCTGCAAGATAAGCCGCTCCGGTAGCAGTGGATTCCACATTCTTCGGACGGGTTATAGTTCTTCCAAGAATATCTGCTTGAAACTGCATAAGAAAGTTGTTTGCGCAAGCTCCTCCATCGGCCTTTATTACGTTAAGCGCTTTTGTATCCTCCTCCATAGCGTTGAGTACATCGACGGTTTGGTATGCGATAGCCTCAAGGCATGCTCGGACGATATGAGCCTTTTCCGAACCTCGTGTCAGTCCCAGTATAGCCCCTCTTGCCGACGGCTCCCAGTAAGGAGCTCCAAGTCCGGTAAATGCAGGAACAACATAAACTCCGTTTGTACTGCTGACGCTTTTGGCAATTGCTTCGGTCTCGGCAGCGGAGCTGATTATTCCCAGCTCGTCACGCAGCCATTTTACAACCGCTCCTGAAACAAAAACCGAACCCTCCAGCGCATAGGTAACGTTTCCGTTCAAGCCCCAGGCAATTGTAGTCAGCAGTCCGTTTGACGATCTTACAGGCGTTTTTCCTGTATTCATAAGAAGAAAGCCGCCTGTTCCGTAGGTGTTTTTTACGTCGCCCTCAATAAAGCAGCACTGACCAAACAAGGCTGCCTGCTGATCTCCTGCACAGCCGGTTATCGGAATTTCAGTTCCGAATATTTCTCTGCGGCATATACCTATTTTTCCGCTGGAAGGAACAGCCTTGGGCATAAGCGCTGAAGGGATACCGAGAAGTCCCATTATTTCCTTGTCCCATTGCAGAGTGTGAATATTGAACAGCATAGTTCGGGAAGCGTTGGTATAATCGGTGCAGTGGACAAGACCTCCTGTAAGGTTCCAGATAAGCCAGCTGTCTACTGTTCCGAAAAGCAGTTCGCCTTTTTCTGCCTTTTCCCTCGCTCCGTCAACATTGTCCAGTATCCACTTTATTTTTGTTGCGGAAAAGTAGGGATCGATCAGAAGTCCTGTTTTATCCTGAAAAAACTTTTCGAGTCCTTGATTTTTATAACCTTCGCATATATCCGCTGTTCGCCTGCATTGCCAAACGACAGCATTATATACAGGCTTTCCGGTATTTTTATCCCAGATGATAGTTGTTTCACGCTGATTTGTTATTCCTATAGCGGCTATGCTTTCAGGGTCGGTGCCGGTATTTTTAATTACGTTTCCTGCCGCTTGGATCTGAGAGTTAAGAATATCTTCAGGATCATGCTCTACCCAGCCGTTTCCTGTAAATATTTGTTTATATTCTATCTGCTCGATACCGCAGATCTCGGCTTTTTCATTGTACAGCACCGCTCTTGACGAGGTAGTGCCCTGGTCGAGGGAAAGTATATATCTGCCCATAACAACAGTCCTCCTTTGTTTGCCACGGAAATTTCTCTGCGGCTATACTGCGCTGAATGCGTCCCGTACAGAACGTGCACCAATGATCTTCATGCTGTATGAGCTGGTATCTATGCCTTTCAGCGACTGAGCGGGAAGAATACATTTTTCAAAACCCATGCGCTCAGCCTCAGAGATCCGCTGGGAGGCGTGAGAGATATTTCTAAGTTCTCCGCCCAGGCCTATTTCTCCGAATGCTATGGTTTTATCGCTTACGGTCTTATCCCTCAGGCTTGAATACAGCGCAAGAGCTATTGAAAGGTCGGCGGCAGGCTCGTCAAGCCTGAACCCTCCTACAATATTTATATATACGTCAAGTCCGCCGAAGAAAAAGCCCAGACGTTTTTCAAGCACGGCTATTATGATTGCCATTCTGTTGTAATCAAAGCCTGTAGACGTTCTTCTCGGAACTGCGAAGCCGCTTTTTGTTACAAGCGCCTGAACTTCAGCCATTATAGGTCTTGAGCCTTCCATTATACAGGCGACGCAGCAGCCTGAAACGTCGGTAGGTCTTCCCGAGAGCAGCATCATTGACGGATTGTCAACCTCCGCCAGACCCTTGTCTATCATCTCGAATACGCCGATCTCATTAGTTGAGCCGAAGCGGTTTTTTACAGCTCTGAGGATACGGTATGAAAGATTCCTCTGACCCTCGAAATACAGTACGCAGTCTACGATATGCTCCATTACCTTAGGTCCGGCGATCGCTCCGTCTTTATTGACATGACCGACAATAAAAAACGGTATCTCCTCCGATTTTGCGGTACGCATAAAAAGATTGGTACATTCTCTTACCTGAGTGACCGAGCCTTGTGCAGAGGAAAGAGAGCTTATGCTCATTGTCTGTATCGAATCTATAATTACTATTTCAGGCTTTTCTTTTATAATAACGTCGCATATCGCTTCGCAGTCGGTTTCGGCCAGCAGGTATAGATTGCCGCTGTCAACTCCCAGTCTTTGCGCTCTGAGCTTTATCTGCCTGGCGGATTCCTCTCCGGAAACATATAAAATAGTATGCTCCTCTCCCAGATACTCACATATCTGAAGCAGCATAGTAGATTTTCCTATACCGGGTTCTCCGCCGAGAAGCACCAGACTTCCTTTAACAAGCCCTCCTCCGAGAACTCTGTCAAGCTCTTTTAGTCCGGTCTTGTATCTGATCTCGTCAAAGCTTGCGTCAACGTCGCTAATATTATGTATGCTGTCCGACAGATCTCTTGACGAGCGGGAAGAGCCTTTGGAGGCGGAGCCGTTTCTTGCAGATGTCTGAATTGTTTCCTCAAAGGTGTTCCATTCGCCGCAGCCGGGACATTTCCCGTTCCATTTAGAAGATTCGTAGCCGCACTGCGAGCATATATATACGCTTTTGGTTTTTGCCATATAAAAGACTATGCCTGTATCTCCCTACAGACATATACTCCTTTCATTGCTTTGTTGTGTCAGAGCAGTTTTATTATCTCATCTCGTACCGGCTCCATACGGGCGTCTGAAATACCAAAGTCCATTTCCTTGTATGTCCATGCCGCTCTTCCGATACCTTTTTTCTCAAAAACTGCGTTGATAGCCTTGTACCAGTTTACTGTGCTCTGCAGATCGGCTTTGTTTATTACTCCGTATTCACCGCAGTAAAGCCTGACGTTCCTTTCCTCGGCAAGTTTGATTCCATCTGCAAAGCAGGCTTCAAAGTAATTCTCGTCTAAATTTTCGACTCTTGTTATATCTCCTGTAAAAAGCTGACCGGGTATATATTCGTTAACAGCGTTAATATAGTTTTCCGCCTGATCTGGGAATACTATGCGGACGCTTTCCGGCAGCTTTCCGAGACTGCCTGCCCAGTAAGCGTGCTGATGTGTAAACAGGATAGGGCCGTAGCAGTGAAAATTATATACGATGTTTTCATCTCTCGGCGGTCTGAGGTCTTTAAGCGCGTCTATGCTGTTGTTCCAGTAGCCGCCGACCAGTATAGTTACATCCTGGGATATTTTTCTGATCCTTTCAATTACCTCAGAGGAGATATTGTTCCACGTTTCGGAATAAGACTGGTCGGTAACCTCGTTGAGAAGCTCAAAGGCAAGCCGCTGACTGTATCCGGAGTATCGTTGCGCAAGCTCTTCCCACAGGCGGTAAAATCTTTCCTGAAGTTTTGTATCGTCAAAAAAAGTGTTTTTTCCGCTTTCGGAATCGAAGGCATAGCCTGCGGTCTTATGCAGGTCAAGTATCATGTTCAGACCGTATTTGCCGCACCAGCCGACAGCTCGGTCAAGATGGGCAAAGCCGGATTCCTTAAATTCTCCGTCATCTGTTTCCACAAGCTGGTAGTCTATAGGTATTCTTACATGATCCAGATCCCATTTTGAAATTTCCCTGAAGTCGTCCTCGGTAATGAAGCTGCTGAAACGCTCCTCTGAATAATCGCACTGTGAAAACCAGCCGCCGAGATTTATGCCTTTTTGATATCCGTCCCATTTTTTCATTTCTGCACACCGTTCCTTTCAAAAAAATCCGGGTTGAAATCAACCCCCGTTATTGTTTCAATAATTATAGCACATGCGATCCCTTTTTACAAGACGGTACATTGTATTTCTTTATTAAAAAATATATAAATTTTATTCGGCTGCTTGCTATTTTTAAGAAAGTATCGTATAATGATTATGGGGAATTGCGGCATAATAAAACGGAGGTGAGCGTATGCAGAAGGTTTTTTATATATCCAAAAATTCGGATAGATATGAAAACAGAAGCGATATGTCAGCTCCCGATCTGGATAGGTTTCAGAGAGTGGAGCAGCTGAACGGCCTTTTGGAGAAGGGCTGGTCTATCAAGGATTTCAAGACGGATAATGACGACGTATTTTTTGTACTTGAAAAATACGATAATTGATTGGAGGCTGGAACTGTGGATATTACTGCAATGTTTAAAATTTCATACGGCTTGTATGTTCTTACCGCTGCCTGCGGAGGTTTTTCAAACGGCTGTATTATAAATACTCTGTCACAGGTAACCGATAAGCCGAACCGTGTATCGGTAACGGTAAATAAGAGCAATTATACTCACTATCTGATAAGTCAGAGCCGAAGATTCAACGTTTCCGTTATAGATGAAAGCGCAGATTTTTCTCTGTTTCAGAATTTCGGTTTTTCCAGTGGAAGATGGGAGAATAAGTTTCGGAGATTTACGTCGGTAAGAGCGGAAAACAATATACCCTATATTGCCGAAAATACCTGTGCGTATATGTGCTGTAGGGTAGTCAGCAGCGTTGATCTAGGAACTCATACTATTTTTATAGCCGAGGTTACCGACTGCAGCAATCTTTCGGATAAGCCTCCCATGACTTATTCGTATTATCATGCCAAGGTCAAGCCAAAGCCGGCGGTAAAGGCAGAAAAGGGCAGGGAACGCTGGGTCTGCAATATCTGCGGTTATATCTATGAGGGACATCTGCCTGAGGACTTTGTCTGTCCTGTTTGCAAGCACGGGGCGCAGGATTTTTCACTTGTAAAATAATTGAACTAACAGCGCTAAGATCTGATACTGCCGAGTATTGAAAAGGCGTAAGCGGCGGAAAAGGAGCAAATTAAAAATATGATCCTTTCCGTCGGTTTTTTGCTCTCGGGACTTGAAATTGCGGAAAGAATATAGTATAATCAGTTGTAATCGTTTAATTTAATCATAAAGGAGTAGAAACATATGGCTTATGTAATCGGAGTTGACTGCGGAACAAGCGGAACAAAGACCGTTTTGTTCGATGAAAAGGGAGCGGTTATCGTTTCAAAAACGATCGAGTATCCAATGTATCAGCCTAAAAACGGCTATGCAGAGCAGGATCCTGCCGACTGGGCGGACGCTATGCTTAATACAATAAAGGCGGTTATGGCTGAAAGCGGCGTTGCTAAGGAGGACGTAAAGGGTATCGGTATTTCGGGACAGATGCACGGTCTGGTAATGCTTGACGCAGATAACAGAGTATTGAGAAGATCAATTATCTGGTGCGATCAGCGTACTGCTGCAGAGGTCGCTGAAATGAATCAGAAGCTGGGCGAAAAGAAGCTTATTGAGATCACTGCCAATCCTGCCCTGACAGGCTGGACAGCCGCCAAGATCCTTTGGGTCAAAAACAACGAGCCTGATATTTACGAAAAGTGCCGTCATATTCTTCTGCCTAAGGACTATTTGAGATTTATTCTTACGGGCGAATATGCTACCGAGGTTTCGGACGCTTCCGGTATGCAGCTTCTCGACGTAGCAAACCGCTGCTGGTCTAAGGAGGTATGCGATACTCTCGGAATCGATATGTCAATGTTGGGCAGGGTTTATGAATCATGTGAGGTCACAGGTACTCTTACTAAAAAAATTGCTGAGAAGGTCGGTCTTTGCGAGGGTACTATAGTTGTCGGCGGTGCAGGCGATAACGCTGCTGCCGCTGTCGGAACAGGTGTATGCGAGGACGGAAAAGCGTTTACTACGATCGGTACGTCGGGCGTTGTTTTTGCTCATACTTCTGAAATTTCTATTGACCCTAAGGGCAGAGTACATACCTGCTGTGCGGCTGTTCCGAATTCATGGCATGTTATGGGCGTTACTCAGGGCGCAGGACTTTCGCTGAAATGGTTCAGAGATAATTTCTGCAATGCCGAAAAGGAAACTGCAAAATATATGGGCGTTGACGAGTATTATCTTATGGATAAAGAGGCTATGACTGTTCCTGTCGGTGCAAACAGACTTCTCTATCTGCCTTATCTTATGGGAGAAAGAACCCCTCACCTCGATCCAGACGCAAGGGGAGTTTTCTTCGGACTTTCCGCTATGCATACTAAAAAGGATATGCTGAGAGCCGTTCTTGAGGGTGTTTCATATTCCCTCAGGGATTGCGTTGAGGTGTTCAGGGAAATGAATATAAATGTTTCCGATATGATGGCCTGCGGAGGCGGCGGAAGCTCACCGCTGTGGCGTTCAATGCTTGCCGACCTTTACAACTGTCCGGTTAAGACTGCGGCATCTAAGGAAGGTCCTGCACTCGGCGCTGCTCTGCTAGCGCTGACCGGAGCAGGCGTTTATTCCAGCGTTCCTGAGGCTTGTAATGCTGTTGTCAGAACGGATAAGATACAGCAGCCGAACGCTGAAAACGTACCTGAGTATGAAAAATATTACCAGCTTTACAGAGAGATATATCCTGCTCTGAAGGCACAGTTTGCCGAACTTGCTCAGCTGTAACAGCGAAAAGCGGTATACGGTATAATATCCAATACTGTCCCTATGCTGTTATTTGAGTCAAAGCTTTGAAATGCAAAAAAACAGACGTCATGGTCTCTCCTCCCGCGCTGCTGTACGGAAGTGAAAACAAGACGTCTGTTTTTTATTATCGGCAGAAATACCGAGTACGCTATTTGATCTCGCGGTTTTCCTCCGAGATACTTTCGGCGGACTGGCGGTCGACCTCCATTCGGTATGCAGATAATATCTGCTGTTCTATGCTTTCTCTAGCGTCTGAGGTTATGGGGTGAACAATATCCCTAAACATTCCCGAATCGTCACGCCGGCTGGGCATTGCAACAAATAAGCGTTCCTCGCCCTGAACTACTTTGATGTCATGTACGGCGAGAACTCCGTCGACGGTTATGCTGATTATACCTCTCAGCTTACCCTCTGTCATCAGTCTTCTGACTTTGATTTCAGTAATATCCATAGCTTTTGTCCTTTCCTGCTGTTTAATTATTTCAGGCAGATAAATATGCTTACAGAAAAATTTTTGCCCGAAAACAAAAAAATATTCAAAAAGGGGTTTATTTTTTCTTAAAAATGTACTATAATAGAAATATAGAAAAAACGTATATTCTTATTCACGGTTAAAAAGTAAGAATACGTTTAAAATAATAACTTATGAAACGGAGGCAAGTCCGCAGGGATCATACTCTCTGACGGGCGCTTAGATAATGATTTCCGATAAGATACTGAGATCAGTCCGCCGTGTGCATTTTATCGGCATAGGCGGTTCGGGTATGTATCCGCTGGTTCAGATACTTTACGCCAAGGGTTACAATATCAGCGGCTCAGATAATAACGAAACCGAGACCCTTGAAGCAGTGAGAAAAATGGGGATAACCGTTTTCTTAGGGCAAAGGGCTGAAAATATTGAGGGAGCGGAGCTTATAGTTTATACCGCCGCTATAATGGACGATAATCCCGAACTGATAGCCGCAAAGAACAGCGGTGCATATGTCTGCGAAAGGGCGGAGCTGCTGGGTCTTGTTACCGGCTGGTACAAGAACGCAGTGTGCGTTTCAGGAACTCACGGCAAGACTACTACCTCGTCTATGCTTACACAGATCTTTGTGGAGGAGGGCGTAGACCTTTCCTGCGTAATAGGCGGAAAGCTTCCCAGTATCGGAGGTTCGGGACGCTGCGGTAAAAGCGATATAATGGTCTGCGAGGCATGTGAGTTTGAGGATCATTTCCTAAAGCTTCACCCGGATATAGCGGTAATACTGAACGTTGATGAGGATCATCTGGAGTATTTTAAAAACCTTGACAATATAAAAAGGTCGTTCAGGGAGTTTGCCGAAAAGGCTGAAAAAGCGGTAATTGCCAACGGCGACGACGAAAATACAATGAGTTCGCTTGAAGGGATCCGTAAGGAGCTGATAACCTTCGGCTTTGACCGTAAAAATGATTATTCAGCGGAAATTATTTCAAGGAAAGGCTTATGCACACGCTTCGATCTGTATGTCAGGGGTGAAAGACAGGGCGGATATGAGATCCATGTTCCGGGAGATCATAACGTTCTGAATGCTCTTGCGGCAGCGGCAGCGGCAAGCTGCTGCGGGGTTTCCTATGAGGGAATAGCTCAGGGGCTTAAAACCTTTTCAGGTGCAGTAAGGCGTTTTGAAAAGATAGCCGAAATAGGCGGGGTCACGATAGTAGACGACTATGCTCATCATCCGCAGGAAATAAGCTGTACTTTAAAAGCGGCAAAAGCTCTTGATTTCAAAAGAGTATGGGCGGTATTCCAGCCGTTTACGTTTTCAAGGACCAAGCTTTTGCTTAACGATTTTGCCGACGCACTGTCAATCGCCGACAAGGCTGTTATTACGGATATTATGGGAAGCCGTGAAAAGAATACCTACGGTATTTATACGGAGGATCTGGCGTCTAAGATAGACGGAGCAGTATGGTTTGAAACTCCGCATGAGATCGTCGACAGACAGACGGCAGAGCAGAAGGACTTTAATTTCGGTCAGGCGGTAGATTATCTTGCCGAAAACGTAAAGCCGGGAGATTTGGTAATAACTCTGGGCTGCGGAGATGTCTATAAGGCGGCTAAAAGGCTTGCCGAAAAGCTTAGGGAACAGCAATAAAAAGGAAGAATAAATACTAGTTTTAAAGCGGCGTACCGCTTGGAAAGGAACGGCATTTATGAAATTAACGGAAAATGAAAGAAAAGTATTTGAGTTTATCAAACAGAGGCTTGAGGAGGGTTACCCTCCTACAGTGCGTGAAATATGCGCTCAGTTCGGCTTTAAATCTACCTCAACGGCTCACAGGTATATTGCGTCGCTGACAGAAAAAGGACTGCTTGAAAAGGGAGCGAACCAGAACCGCGCGATAAAGCTTGTAGGAAGACAGGGTACAATGGTACCGCTCGTAGGAACGGTAACGGCAGGAATGCCTATTACGGCTATTGAGGACATTACCGATTACATAAGCTTTCAGCCGGCAAAGAGATACGCAAATCCGCTGTTTGCCCTTAAAGTCAGAGGAGAGTCGATGATAAACGCTGCTATTCTTGACGGAGATATAGTTATTGCGGAGCAGGCGGCGGTTGTGGAAAACGGCGATATTGCGGTATGTCTTGTTGACGGCGAAAGCGCAACAGTTAAAAGGTTTTATAAAGAAAACGGACATTACAGACTTCAGCCTGAAAACGACGCTATGGAGCCTATTATAGCCGATGAGGTTTCTATTCTCGGCAAGGTCGTAGCTGTTATCAGATATATATAAAGAGGTTTCTGCTATGGGTAGAATATGTCAGTCCTGCCATGCGAGAATAGACGACGGAATGAAAATATGCCCTAACTGCGGCAGGATAGTGCCGTCGGAAAGAAAGGAATATGATGCCGCAGGCCGTCAGCCTGCACCAAAGAGGGTTTATGAGCACCCTAAGCGACAAGCTGCTCAGCCATGTGCGGCTAAAATTTCATCTGAGGAACGCAGAGAACATCGTCAGGGCGGTCATTCTGAAAAAGGACGCAGGAAGAAAAGCTCCAAGCTGAGGCTGTTATTCAGGCTTATAAAAGCCGCAGTAATAATACTTGCCGTTTACGCTGTGATTTTTGCGGTTCAGGTTTTCAGGATAAGACATTCGTCTTACGATTTTTCATTGGATATGAAAATGAGCCGTGATAATTACGGCGAGGCGTTTGACGAATACTTTGAGTCGGGCAGCTGGTCGTATAATCCGTTTACTTTTACCGCAAGTTATAAGGGCGAAAATTCCCGTAATGAAGAGTATGAGATAGAATTCAAGGCGCTTTTCAGCGTAAGTGTAAGGTCTGTTGATATTGACGGAGAGTCGGTAAAGAAAACCGATCTTGAAACTAAAATAATGGGAATGTTTATTTAACTTCCGTAAATAAAAAGCAGCCGTGTTTTAATACTAAACACGGCTGCTTTTTTATGTTTATATTATTTTATTTCTGCCAGAAGCTTTTCGGCGCTTGCAAGCTTAACGGCGCAGACAAAGATCTTCATAGCTTCCTCAAGCTCCTGAACCGGAGGAAATGTAGGAGCAATTCTGATATTGCTGTCATGAGGATCCTTTCCGTAGGGATAGGTAGCGCCGGCTGGAGTAAGGACTACTCCTGCGTCCTTGCAAAGACCGACAACACGTTTTGCACAGCCGTCCAAGGTGTCAAAGCTGATGAAATAGCCGCCGTTAGGCTTGTGCCAGGTTCCTATTCCAAGGGGCTTTATTTCTTCCTCAAGCTCGTTAAGCACGACCTTGAAACGCGGTGCGATAATTGCACGGTGCTTCTCCATATGCGCCATAAGTCCGTCGTAGCTGCCGAAGAATTTTGCGTGGCGGAGCTGATTTATCTTATCGTAGCCGATAGTCTGAACGGTCATAAGCGATTTGATATAGCCGACGTTTTTCTTTGAAGCCGCCATTACAGCAATTCCGCCGCCTGCAAAGGTTATCTTTGAGGTTGAAGCGAACATATATACCATATCGTCGTTTCCTGCCTTTTTGCACTCGTCAAGTATATTGAGCAGCTTATCGGGGGTTTCGGTAAGATGGTGGATACAGTAAGCGTTATCCCAGAAAATCCTGAAATCTCCCGCCTTGGGTTTGAGCCTTGCAAAGCGTCTTACAACCTCATCGGAATAGGTTATACCGGTAGGATTCGAGTACATTGGAACGCACCAGATACCCTTGATCGTATCGTCCTCTGAAACAAGCTTTTCGATCATGTCCATATCGGGTCCGTTCTCACCCAGAGGGATCGGTATCATTTCGATCCCGAAGCTTTCGCAGATAGCGAAGTGTCTGTCATAGCCGGGAGCGGGGCAAAGCCATTTGATCTTTTCATAGTCCTTCCAAGGTTTCTGGATCCCGTCAACGCCGAAGATGATACATCTTGCGATCATATCGTACATTATGTTAAGGCTTGAATTTCCGCAGACGATAAGCTCGTCGTTTGAAACGCCCAGCATAGCGGAAAAAAGATTCTTAGCGTCAATAATTCCGTCAAGTCCGCCGTAGTTGCGGCAGTCTGTTCCGTCGGAAGCCTTGTAATCAGCGTCGTAGCTGTTTACAGCGGCAAGCATTTGCATTGCAAGGTCAAGCTGTCCGGAAGAAGGCTTTCCTCTAGCCATATTGAGAGAAAGTCCTTTCTCCTTATAGCCGTCGTATTCAGCCTGTGCGTCGGCTCTGAACTTTTCCAGCTGTTCCTTATTCATTTCAGATAGCAGCATAACAAAATCCTCCATACCATATATAAATTATGATCTGTATAATATTTCACCTTGTATTATTGTATACCTTTACAAACAATTTTGCAAGTTGTTTTTGATAATCCTGCAAAAAATCATGATATTATACATATCAAGCTGATTTTAAATAATGGAAATGGGCAATATTCATAATAGGGATTCGTGTTGTTCACAGTTTAAGCGCTGAAGTCGGAAGCGTTTCAGACATAATGGACAGTAAGACCTCCGAAGCTTATTCTGCCTTTGACTATAAGCGCTTTTTCTTCGCCGCTTTGCATTCTTACGCCCTTTTCCTCTATTCCTCCTATATAAAAATTCGCCTGATTTATAATTTGCCAGGTCTTGGGAATATAAATATCGACTCCGGCAAAATCAACATTGAGATCAAGCTCCGCCGAGTTTCCGTCTATAACTGCATTGTCAAAATACAGCTTGATTCCTGCGAAACGGCTGATGACGTTTACCTTTTTTAAGCATTCCGAATTGATATATCTTATGCAGCCGCCGAACTTTGCGCCGATATTAATTTCGCTTTCGTCTGAAACATCGCTGCTGACGTTATTAAACTTGTTTTCCGGAATAGCGTTAATATTGCCGTACTTATTATACCATTTATGTCTTTTTGGAAAAAGCAGCGATAAGCCTATGCTTAGGAAAAGGGCAATTCCCAGAACAGGCCAAGGCGTAAGCTTTTCAATTCCAAGCTGTTTGTCAAACAGTATCGCTATAACCGCAAGAGGAAACAAAACTCCTGAAAAGCTGGCATACCTTATACTTTTTACTATCAGCGGAATCAAAAGAAGCGTAAGAATAAGACTTACAATGCTTACTCCTGCCAACAGGCCGAGAGCGTTCAATATTAAAAGAACGGCTGACAAAATAAAAAATGTTCCCCAGAAATAACTTCTATTCTTCATAATTTCTCCTTTCGCTTATGCGGATCCTCAAAGCCTTGTAGTAATTTCTGGATACATATACCTGCTTATGAGAATACCTGAATTTGACTAGACTGGATGAGGCAAGGTTCTTTTCGATCGAATAAATATGATTAATATTCAGAATTGTGGATTTTGAGGCTCTTATGAACTGACTGGGGAGTATTTCCTCCAGCTCGTACAGCTTATGCTTTATCTGAAAAACATCGGTTTGTGTATGAGCGTCTATTCCTTTGCCAGAGGTTTCAAAAAACAGAATACTGTCAAGCGGCATAAAGTATTCGGTCTGTTTTTTGTAAAATACCATCTTCAGTCCGTCCGAAATACAGCTTATCGTCTTCTGAAGCTCCCTGATATTTTCATTCAGCTCTCTGCATTTAATAACGACCTCGTCCTCCTCAAAGCTTTTGTCTATAACAATTCTGATCTTCACCTTACCGCCTCCTGTAATTTCATTATATATTTTTTTCTCAGCTATGTAAATAAGAATAAAGCGACAGGGGGAAAATTGAAACTGACAGGTAATATTATTACAGTAAACGCCGTTTCAGACCGCAGATACGATCTGAAACGGCGCAGCGTTCTTTAATAGGCCTTGCCCCAAAGCACCATTTTCTTTGCAGGTTTTCCGCAGCATACGCATTTGTCTGAAATCTCATGCTGCTCAAAGGGAATACATCTTGAACCGACTCCGGTAATTTCCTTTACCTTGTCCTCGCATTCCTCGCTTCCGCACCACATAGCTTCAACAAAGCCGTCGCCCTTTTCCTCCAGCGCCGCTTTGATCTCGTCCATTGTCATACACTGATAAGTTTTGCTTCTGCGGTTAGCCAGAGCGTTTTCAAGCATTCCCTGAGGAATTTTCTTTTCAAGCATTTCCTTTACTTCGGTCAGGAGAGTTTCGTACATATTTTCAAGGGATACGGTTTTCTTTTCCCCGTTATATCTTGCAGCGGTCACACACTGATCATTTTCAATATCCTTAGGCCCTATTTCAATTCTCAGCGGAACGCCTTTCATTTCGTACTCGGCGAATTTCCAGCCGGGAGAATTGTCGGAATCGTCAAGCTTAACTCTTATGCCGTTTGCTTTCAGCTTTTCGTAAATTTCATTTGCCTTGTCAAGAACGCCCTCCTTATGCTGTGCAATAGGAACAATAACTGCCTGAACAGGAGCAACGGCAGGAGGAAGAACAAGTCCGCTGTCGTCGCCGTGAGTCATTATTACCGCGCCGATAAGACGGGTAGTAACGCCCCATGAGGTCTGATGAGGGTATGCAAGCTTGTTTTCCTTATTGGCGTATTGGATCTCAAAGGCCTTTGCAAATCCGTCGCCGAAATAATGAGAGGTACCTGCCTGAAGAGCCTTGCCGTCGTGCATAAGCGCTTCTATCGCATATGTAGCCTCCGCTCCGGCAAATTTATCCGAGTCGGTCTTTCTGCCCTTGACAACAGGCATTGCCAGATATTTTTCGCAGAAATCAGCGTAAACGTTGAGCATACGCTCGGTTTCCTCTATCGCTTCCTCTGCTGTGGCATGAATAGTATGCCCCTCCTGCCATAAAAATTCTCTTGAACGCAGGAACGGACGGGTAGTCTTTTCCCATCTCACAACAGAAACCCACTGGTTGTATAGCTTAGGCAGATCTCTGTAGGAATGAACTATATTTGCGTAATGCTCGCAGAAAAGAGTTTCAGAGGTAGGACGTACGCACAGACGCTCCTCCAGCTTTTCGCTTCCGCCGTGGGTTACCCAGGCGACCTCGGGAGCAAAGCCCTCAACATGATCCTTTTCCTTATTCAGGAGGCTTTCGGGAATAAACATCGGCATACATACGTTTTCATGCCCCGTTTCCTTGAACATTGAATCCAGTATCTTCTGGATATTTTCCCAGATAGCATAGCCGTAGGGACGGATCACCATACATCCCTTAACGCTTGTATACTCTACAAGCTCCGCTTTCTTGCATATATCGGTATACCATTTAGCAAAATCCTCGTCCATTGAGGTAATAGCTTCAACCTTTTTTTCGTTTTTCTTTGCCATGTTTAAAATCAACTCCATATATATCAGTATTATAAATTTTGTAGTTTAGATCGTAATCCTCTTTCTGAGAATCGTACGGCCCTTTGACTTCGGGTGGTTCGTTGTTGTCGGAAAGCTTTTTATCGTCCACCCTTTCGGGACTGGGATCTGCGGGAGGGTGATTTTTTTCATAAAGCTTTGCGATTTTAGGCGTAAGCAGTGCGCAGAGTGCGATCACCGCCATTATTATAACGACGCCGAAGCCTAGCTTAAGCAGCAGCTCCAAAAGTTCTTTATTCACTGTGAGCCCTCCTTCATCTATGTTTATATTTACTTAAAACATTATAGCACCTCCTGAAAAAAATTGCAATAGATACAGCTTTGATTTTTAACGTTTGAACAGACGAATAAATCTGAGTTGTCTTTTACTGTGCGGCGAGAAACAGACATAAGATCATTTCCGTATTTTAATTTCTGACGTTAAATTGATTCAAAACGGCAAGAAAAATATCCTATTACTATTTGTCCCTCGGCGGCTTTCGGACGCTTCATAAAACATACCCCCTCACTAATAGGCGAAAAATGGGCAAAAGTTGCATGCAAATGTGCAACTATGAATGAAAAAGTTTTTTGTTAAAACAAAATTTGTATAGTGTTACAAATTAAATACTGTATTTTTGTATATTACGCACAAAACAAATAGAATTTATTTGCTGTAAATATATGTAATAAAATTTGCTGTTTGACTTTGAAATTGCTTTGTGATATAATAATCTTAAATTTGTTTGTACGGATAAAAACTGATTTTTAAGGAGAATTACTGATATGAAGATCATGGCGGTTGATTACGGAGATGTAAGGACGGGTCTGGCGGTTTGCGACAGAACTGAGTTTCTGGCTTCTCCGATAGGTACTATAGAAGAGCGCAGCGCTCAGGTGCTTGCAATGAAAATAGCGCATATGGCTAAGCAGTACGAGGTAGGCGAGATAGTTGTAGGTCTGCCTGTAAATATGAACGGTTCGTTTGGTCCAAGAGCGGAGAAGTGCCGGAATTTTGCTGATATTTTAAATGAGCTTACGGAGGTTCCTGTAAATATGTGGGACGAGCGTTCTACGACGGTTACGGCTCATCAGATTTTAAATCAGACAAATGTAAGAGGAAAGAACAGAAAGGCAGTCGTTGATACTGTTGCCGCTGTAGTTATTCTGGAGGGTTATCTTGAATACAGAAGAAAGAACAAAAACAGCTGAGAAAAAGCCTGTCAGCAGGCGTAAAAAAATTCTGCTTGCTGCAATTGCAGTAATTGCAGCGGCATCGGCAGCCGAACTGTTTCGTTCAAATTACTGTATTGAAACGGAAAAGTTTGTTTTCAGAAGCGAAAGCGTTCCTGAGGGCTTTGACGGAGCAAAAATCGTACAGCTTTCGGATTATCATAATCACGGAGGCGGCTATGACGACAGGCTTATTGAAAAAATAAAAGAGCAGGAGCCTGATTATATTTTTATTACAGGAGATATTGCCGACGCTCTGCGTACCGATATTGACAAGGCAAACGTTTTTTTGGAAAAAGTATCTAAAATAACAGACTGCTATCTTGTATGGGGAAATCATGATTACAATATAACCGATGCGCAGCGGGAGAAAATGGCGGAATGCTGTACGGAAAACGGCATAACAGTCCTTGAAAACGAGTATACGGTTGTCGAGCGGGACGGAGATAAAATGCTTCTGGTCGGAACTGTAAGCGGAACTGACAGCAGCTTTGTTCAGGCTATGCTTGAGGATTATCCGAATGAAAAAATGTTTACGGTCTGGCTTCATCATTATCCTGAGGATTTTCATGATATTGCGGCTATATCTAAGGAAGCTGGAAGTCAGGCAGACCTTTTGTTTACCGGACACGCTCACGGAGGACTTATCGGATTTCCTGCCGGAAACTTCGGGTTATATGCGCCGGGGCAGGGTTTTTTCCCTGAATATACCTCGGGCGTTTACGAGTACAGCGGAACGGAAATGATAGTTAGCAGGGGAGTCGGAAACAGCGGCTATACAAAACGTTTTCTTGATCCCTTTCATCTTGCAGTATGCACATTGGAGTCTGAGGAATGAGTCTCAGGCTTTTCTTTTTTTGAGAAGAACTCTTTTATACCTGCGAGTATGACGAATGCTCCGAATATTTTTTTAAGAAGAGAGCTGTCCATTGAGTTTGCCATAAGGCTGAAAATTATAACAAAAGCCGTTCCTGTAATAATAACGGGGACGATTTTTTTCCATTCGACCATTTTGTGTTTTGTATGAAAATAAAGCGAAACTGCGGCTATAGGAATAAAGAACACCAGATTCAGACCCTGAGCCTGAATCTGAGGAACGCCGGCGAAAAGGGTAAGATATATAATAAGTATCATTCCTCCGCCAAGTCCCAGTGAAGCAAAAATTCCCGTTGCAAAGGACACTGCTGCAATAGTGATCCAGTTCATAGGCTATCCTTTCATAAGACGTATTCCGAATATGATCATTACCGCTCCGAAAATGCGTTTCAAAGCCGTACCGGAAAGCTTCATAAGGAGCTTTGAGCCGACGAAAACACCTAAAAGTCCGAAGGGTATAAACTTCCATGACTGTGCAAGGTCTATAGAGCCTTTGGAAAAGTAGATTATTCCGCTTACAACGCTCAGGGGAAGAGTAACGGCTATAGAGGTAGCATGAGCTTTTTTGGTTTCTGTTCCCCCTTGTTCCAGCATTGGTACAGTAATAATCCCTCCGCCTGAACCGAAAAGTCCGTTTGCAGCGCCCGAAAGCGCTCCGACTATATACAGATAAATATTCTTCATATATTTTTTCATAAAAAATCACCTTTTACTAGTATCAGTAAAAGGCGATGATTTATTCATTATGCTTATTAAGAAGCCTAGTCGATCTCAACCATTATCTTCTGGTTGATCCGTGAGCAGCCGGCTCTCATAACAGTACGGATCGCCTTGGCGATCCTGCCCTGCTTGCCGATAACTCTGCCCATATCCTCAGGAGCAACATGAAGATGATATACAACTATACCTTCCTCATTAGGCTCGTCAACCTGAACCTCGACCGCGTCCTTGTTTTCAACAAGCTCGCATACAATAGTCTTTAAAAGCTTATCCATAATTATTTCCTCGATCCTCCCACAGAAATCCGGCGGAATTGCCCCCGCCGATAAAACGGCAAGGCTGGCGGTGGGATAGGTGCCCTGCCGGTTTTAGCGCCGTCGATCAGATAGTGCCGTTTTTCTTTAGAAGAGATTTAACGGTATCTGTAGGCTGTGCGCCTTTTTCGATCCATGACTTAGCCTTTTCCTCGTCTACTTTAAGAACCGTCGGCTCTTTAGTAGGATCGTAGTATCCGATCTCCTCGATGAAACGTCCGTCTCTCGGGTATCTTGAATCAGCTACTACTATACGATAGAAAGGAGCTTTCTTAGCGCCCATTCTTCTCAGTCTGATTTTTACTGCCATTGTATATTCACCTCCGCAGTTAACATAATTTATATCAACGCTTTCGCACTGATCAACTGAATTGAACTTAAGGTCATTTAATTTACATTTTAATTTCCGCTACATCGGAAGTCCTGTGCCGTTTCCGCCTAGTCCTTTAAGCAGAGCCGCTCTGTTCTTTCTGGACTTCTTGCCGTGAAGGTTTCCGCCCAGACCGAATTGCTTCATCATTTTCTGCATCTGCTCAAACTGCTTTAAAAGCTGATTTATATCGGATACCTGAGTTCCGCTTCCGGCGGCGATCCTTCTTTTTCGTTTAGGGTCGATTATCGACGGCTTTTCTCTTTCCTTTTTGGTCATTGAGTTTATCATAGCTTCCGTCTTTTTAAGCTGAGTTTCGCCCTGTTCAAGCTGCTCGTCCTTTATATTTCCTGCGCCGGGGATTAGCTTCATAAGGGATCTGATCGAACCCATTTTCTGTATCTGTTTCATCTGATCCAGCAGATCGTTAAGATCGAAGCCCTTTTCTTTTACCTTTTTTGCAAGCTTTTCGGCGTCCTTTTCATCTACAGTCTGAGTAGCCTTTTCGATAAGCGTAAGCATATCGCCCATTCCAAGTATTCTCGAAGCCATTCTTTCGGGGTGGAAAGGCTCAAATTCGTCAAGCTTTTCTCCCATACCTACAAATTTGATAGGCTTACCTGTTACTGAAAGCACTGAAAGCGCTGCACCGCCTCTGGTATCGGAATCAAGCTTTGTAAGTATTACGGAGTCGATACCCAGGGCCTCGTCAAAGCTGGAGGCTACCTTTACGGCGTCCTGACCGATCATAGCGTCTACTACAAGCATTATCTCGTTTGGCTCGGCGATCTTCTTTATATCTTTAAGCTCATTCATAAGCTCCTCGTCGATATGCAGACGTCCCGCCGTATCTATAATTACAAGATCGTTTCCGTGATCCTTTGCGTGCTTAATTCCCTCTCTGGCGATCTTTCTGGGGTCTATCTGTCCCATTTCAAAAACCGGTACCTCGGCACGCTCGCCTACTACTTTGAGCTGCTCTATAGCCGCAGGCCTGTAAACGTCGCAGGCTATAAGCAACGGACGCTTTCCCTGAGCTCTGAAATGCTTCGCCAGCTTTGCGGCGTGGGTCGTCTTACCTGAACCCTGAAGTCCGCACATCATAATTATGCAAGGCGGCTTATTGGGAAAGTTTATTTTGGAGTTAGCCTCCCCCATAAGCTTTATAAGCTCTTCGTTTACTATTTTTATTACCTGCTGCCCAGGAGTAAGGCTTTTCAGCACATCTTCTCCGACGCTTCGCTCGGTAACGTTAGCAATAAATTCTTTAACTACCTTATAGCTGACGTCAGCTTCAAGCAGCGCCATTTTGACCTCGCGCATAGCTTCCTTTACGTCAGCCTCGGAAAGTCTTCCTCTGGATTTAAGACGCTTGAATACGCCTCCCAGCTTTTCGGAAAGTCCTTCAAATGCCATGAAAACACCTCTTCTTCAGCATTTATATATCAAATATTATTCTTCAAGATATTTTGAATTATCGTATTCGGCAAGCTTGGAATCAAGCTCTTCCAGCAGTATAATTGTCTTATCCGCAATATTTTTTCCGAACGAAACCTTTTTGCATTCCTCAAAAATATCCAGAGCCATACGCTTAAATTCATCAAGCTGTTTTTTATACTGCTCCTGCTGCTCCGAAAGTCCGAGAACCTTTTCAAAGCTAAGCAAAGCCTCTTCGCCGCGCTTTATGGAATCGTGAACTCCCTGCCTGGATATCTCATACTGCTGAGCAATTTCGGCAAGGGAAAGATCGTCGTTGTAATAAAGTTCAAGAACATCACGCTGCTTTTCAGTAAGCAGTTCTCCGTATAAATCAAGAAGTATGCTCATATTAAGATCTTTATTCACAGACGTTCCTCCGTTCCATGTTTTATGTAAAGCAAAACCGCTTTACATATTATATATCAAGTTCTGCGACTTGTCAAGCGCTTTTTCAAAAATAATATTTTTTTAACAAATATCACTTGAAATAGACTGTCGGGCTGTGATAACATTATTAATATTGAATAACATATCAATATAGTTTATTAAATTCGGGGAGAGGTTTGAATTAATATTTCAAGCTTCCGTTTTTTGAGTTTTACAGGTCAAAAATTCAGATTGGAAGGTGTTTTCAGTGTTTTCTTTTGAAATAAAAAACAGCCGATACGCAATAAAGCTTCCGGCGCTTACTCTGGGTACGGCGAATTTTGAAAGGCAGGATAACGACGAGGCTTATTTCAGGCTTCTTGACAGATATATCGAGCTAGGCGGCTCGTGTATTGATACGGCGAGGGTCTACTGCTCGTGGCTTGAGGGGGGTATGGATTCAAGCGAGTCGGTTATAGGAAGATGGCTTAGGTCACGCGGCTGCCGTGATAAGGTAATCATCTCAACTAAGGGCGGACATCCTCAGCTTGATGATATGTCATCTTCAAGACTTGATCCGGAATCGCTGCGCTGCGATCTTAACAGAAGTCTGGATTGTCTTGGAACTGACTATGCCGACATTTATTTTCTGCACAGGGATGACGAAAGGATCCCGGTTTCCGAGATAATGCCGATTCTGAACGAGTTTGTTCAGAGCGGAAAGGTTCATTTTATCGGAGCTTCCAACTGGACTACGAACCGTATCGAAGCGGCTAACCAATACGCGGAGGCTCACGGTATGGAGCCTTTCAGGGTAAGTCAGATCAATTACAGCCTTGCTCATTCCAGTACCGATACTTTCGGCGATCCTACGCTTGTGTGTATGAATATGTGGGAATACAACTGGTACAGAAAACATAATTTTCCGGTAATGGCGTTTACTCCGCAGGCAAAAGGCTTTTTTGCAAAGTTTGCGAAAGGGGATCTGTCAGCGGCAAAGCTGCCTGAAGGACAGTTTACAAGCACCGCCAATCTGGCAAGGCTCGCCAGAGTAAAGGAGCTGAGTATTAAGACCGGAGATTCGCCTGCTGTTGTTCCGCTCGGCTATCTTAACAGTCAGCCTTTCTTTGTATCTTCGGTATTTGCAGTATCAAAGCTATGGCAGCTGGAGGAGGATATGTCGGCTCAGGATCTGAGATACGACGTAAGAACGGTAGCGTTTCTTGAGAATATTCTGTGATCAGAAATAAAAGCTCTGCGGTCTGGAAGCCGAAGAGCTTTTTGCGTATATATTGTATGAAAATTATCGGGTTATTTCATAGCACCTGACTTCACATAGCTCGTCAGAGCCAAACTTTTTTTGTGTCATACAGTTCCTAACATATTTCATACCGCATTTCTCCATTACCTTGCCCGATGCCGGGTTATCAGAACAATGACAAGCGCCTATTTTATCAAATCCTAATAAGAAAAGCTCGTCTATTACAGCCTTTACCGCTTCGGTCATTATGCCCATACCCCAATACTCATACGACAATACATAACCTATTTCAGGCACACCGTCAGAGTTTGTTCCAACCAGGTCAATATTTCCTATAGGCTCGTCAGAACCTTTTAGCGTAATAGCCCAGCTGTATTCAGCGTCAACACACATTTTCAAAAAAGCTTCAGTTTCTTTAATATTTTTATGAGGATGCCAACGGCGGCAATATTTAGAAACACGGCAGTCGCTTGCCCAGTTTTGATATATAGCCTCTGCGTCACCATCTCGAAACGGACGCAGGATAAGTCTGACCGTATATATCTTATTCACAAATAATTACCTCCAGTCTCAGATATATTCTTTCGTTATTATTTAATATAACAAGGATAACAGCGAAAGTCAATACCGTCCATAAACGAAAAGACGCTTTTTGTAAATTTACAAAAAGCGTCTTAAAATTTCTATATTATGCTCCGCAGATCTTCGGAGCAATCGGCTTCAAATAATTACCGCCTTGCCGTCGCCCAGCGAATAAAACCCGCACTCAGCAGGTGGGTACCAGCCCTAGGTTTCGCGCTCCCTTCGTCCGTTGCCCGAAGCAGCCGAAGCGGTCCGGGTCGGGAGGTCTGCAATCCGCTTTCGGAGCGAGGTTCCCTTATATAATGTGTTGGATTATAAAAACTGTGCTTGCTCGTACAAGGCAGTGTACTGTTTTGTTTTCTGAATATAGTATAGCACATTGCCGCAGAAATATCAATAGGTAATTTTGTGCAAAAATCAGTTAAAAAATTGTACAGCATACCGATTGACAAGGCATTTTCATATTATAAAGGCCGCACAGTTATATGCGGCTTTATCGCTTATTATGAGAATGAAGAGCTTTCTTCGTCATCATCGTCGTCAAACTCAAACATTTCCTCTATCCGCTTCATGAAAATATTGCCTATCTTTTCATACTCTTCGTCATCGTCGATAGAAACCATAATTTCCTCATCGCCGTCAAAATCGGATTTCAGTATCACGACCTCGCCGTCGTCGCCGAGAGTTTCCTCGGGATTTTCATAATAGGGAGTCAGGGCGAAATATTTTTCGCCTTCGTATTCCATAGCGTCGAGCATTTCAAAAACCTGCTCGTTTCCTTCCTCGTCCTCCAGAGTATAAAGATCAGGGGTATATTCTTGAGCCATATCGTACCTCCGCTCCGGCTGTAAATTTCATACCGGTTTTGTTTTATTGTATGTTTAAACTGCGTATTTATGCGGTTCTGAGTAAGAAATATAACTTCTTTTCAGCACTGCAACATATTTATTATACTACTATTGGCAATGAAAGTCAAGCAGATAATGTAAAGGTAATATTAAATAAATTAATCTCAGATTTTTTGAAAAAAACTATTGACAATGCACAAAAACTGTGGTATAGTATAGTCAAGGAAAAGGAAAGAACATAAAAGAAAACCTCAAAAACAAATCTTGAAAATGAAGACAGACGATATGTCGAGAGGGATGCCGATTGAATATCAGGAGTTTGTTTTCATCAGGATCTCACAGGTCAACGTCTGAAGCTGAATTAGTCCGACAAGAGGGATCTGACAGCGATTAAGGCAGAGGTTCAGGCGGCTGAAGCGGGGGATTTCTTAAAATGAATGTTCCGAGTACCTTGTAATCGAAGCGGCGGCGGAGAAATATCAGGCAGATCACATCATACAGCAGTTTCAGCAGGATTTGCAGGATACCGATGTTCAGCTTAATAATGATTTGAAAGGAGCGAGTCCCATGGACGCAGTAGAGATCGGCCAGAGTATCCCGAGACTCGGCAGAATCTGATAATCAAAGAGTAACAACTCAGGTGTAAAGACTGATAAACTCAAACCGGTAAAAGTGGTTATGAAATATAGATTCGAGAGTTTCGCGGTAAATTGACAAATAAGTTTATACAAGTTTGGATACTCTGCAATTACAATTTAATAATTCAGATATTTTGAAAGGAGAAACTATTATGATTTTCTCTAAGAGGTTTCTGAATAAATTTTAGTTAGGAGTGTTTCCAATGCACAGTTCAGGTTTTTTAAGGGTCTTCTGAAATAACTTGAAAGAGTGAGTCCAATGTAAACTTTAGCTTAAACAGTTATCAAACTGCATATTTGATAGTAAGGGTACTTTATATGATTAAAGAGTGCTTTGAAATAAGACTGAATATCTGAAAGACGGGAGTGAGTCCGCCCAAGAATTTAAGTTGATTTGAAGGATATGCTGATAATCGGCGGATGCCGGTATAATAAAGTTTCTACAGGAGTGGTGCAGTATGATCAAGACTTGCACAAGGCGCTTGAATATTTAAAAGATTGGAGTGAGTCCGCCAGAAACTTTAGTTTGATTCTGATATTTGTTCCTTTTGGAATTTAATTTATACGAAAGGTATGAGTCCGATGGTATAAGTGATTTGTGAGTGAGATCAAAATTACTGAAAGGTGTAATTCCAATGGTTTAGGTATAAGCTGTATGGCTTTAGGTAAATGACCGGATGAAGCAGATTCGGTTGGCTGAAGCGGCAAGGTAAATAATGTGTTTTAAAATAGCCGCATTTATTTTTATATTGCTGTTCAAGACTTAACAAAGTTGGAGTGAATCCGATGTACTGAGTAGTATAACAGTGTTTAAGTAAAGCCATTTTTATTAAATATTGTATAATAAGGAGAACAGGTTGTCAGCTTGTTCTCCTTTTAAATTATGTAATGTATAAACATTTATCATTAATATACATATAATGTATAGCGGTGTGAAGAACTTTATGTCGCATTTTAAAATATTTTAAAAATAATCAGCGGAGGAAAAGGATTTCTATTGATTTTATTAAAAAAATGTGTTAAAATGTTATCAACGAAAAGGAAATATTGGGTTTATTTGTAATCCTTTGTTGGAGGATTGAGTATGAGTAAAAGAACATTGGCCAGCGTAAAAGTCGGCGTATTGATATGTCTGGTAATAATAGGCGCTCTTGTTTTATATGCCCATATGCTTAAAAGAGAGCTTAATAACGACGTTAAAAATACTCTTAAAGAGGTTGCCGAGCAAAGCGTTAAAACGATATATAATGAGGTCGATTCGGAATATAATCTTATTCGTGCTATGGCTCATCACCTGACAAGCTACGGGGAATTTGATATTGAAAGAAATGTTAACACAATAAAGGAAATAACTGGCAGTTACCCGTTTAAGCGTATGGGTATAATAATGCCTGACGGTAGTGCTTATACTACTGACGATATAAAAATGAATCTTAAAGACAGGGAATACTACGAAAGCGTATTTCAAGGAGAAACTGTATTGTCCGACCGCCTGTCTGATAAAGCGGGCGGAGCCGGAATAACCGTATACGCTACACCGATATATGAAAACGATAAGGTTGCGGCGGTTTTATTTGCCACTTATTCTATAGAGAGCTTCAGAAATCTTATGTCTGTCAATACGTTTGACGGAGAAGGTTATTCTTATATAGTAAATCAGAACGGAAATACTGTAGTAGATTCGAGTCATCCTACAAGCTTTAAGGGAATGAAAAATATATTTGAAGCAATGATGATAGCGGATCCTGAAAATTCTGAATGCAGCAGGGAACTGAAAAGCAGTATGAATAACGGCGACTCCGGATATATTATTTTTTCAAATAAGGTAGATAAATATCTTTATTATACTCCCCTCGGCGTAAATGACTGGTATCTAATGAATGTGGTTCCGACTTCAGTGGCATAGCGCAGCGTAAGAATTGTAATGAATGTAACGTATATTCTGTGTGTTATAGTTGCCGGAATGTCAGTTTTGTTTATGCTTTATCTTGCCAGAAGCAATAAGAAGAAACGAGAGATGTTTGACAGGATATTGTATGTTGATCAGCTTACGGGAGGTATGTCATATACTAAGTTTTCTATAGAGGCAAAACTGAGCCTCATGAAAAATGATAAAAATGCAGCTTATGCGGTTTTTGATCTTGATAACTTCAAGCTTATCGGAGAGGTTTACGGAAACGACCGCGGAGATGAGATATTAAGATATGTTTACAGGATAATAGAGAAATGCGCCAGCAGCGACAGTCTGTATGCAAGGCGTACGGCTGATAGGTTTGTGCTGCTGCTATATTATGATACAAGAGAGGAGCTTAATGAGCGGCTGTTGAATTTATGCCGTACGCTTCAAAAGGAGCAGCCTGATATGGAGGGCGGGTATATTATAAAGCCTTCTATCGGAGTTTATCTTATAGAAAATCATAATGAGGATATTCAGCGTATGCAGAACCTCGCGTCGATCGCAAGAGCTTCCATAAAGCATAAGTACGATGAATTTATTTCTTATTACAAGGATATTTACCGTGATACGATGCTTTATAACAAGAAGCTTGAAAACCAGATGGAGATCGCGGATAAGAATCATGAATTCGTTCCGTTTTTCCAGCCTAAGTATAATACGATAACTCAGAAGATAACAGGTGCGGAAGCGCTTATAAGATGGATAAAACCGGACGGTACTGTTGTTTCTCCGTCGGTATTTATACCTCTTGCCGAAAGCAACAGCTTTGTTGTAAAGCTGGACAGGCAGATGTTTGAAATGGTATGCAGCAGGCAAAAACAGCTTATTGACGAGGGTTATAAGCCCGTTCCGATCTCGGTAAATCTGTCAAGACAGGTTCTCTATGATAAAACGTTTATAGATATTTATGAGGAAATAATGAAAAAATACGGAGTTACGACTGATCTGGTCGAGCTCGAGATCACTGAAAGTGCGCTGTTTGAAAATCAGGACGAATTTAAAAGCATTATAGACGAGCTTCATAAGCGTGGGTTTAAAATACTGATGGACGATTTCGGCGTAGGCTATTCTTCTATGATGATGCTTAAATCGATCCATATAGATAAAATGAAGCTGGATAAAAGCTTTGTAGACGATTATAACGATAAGCGCGGCAGCAAGATTATTGTAAGCGTTATCGAGCTTGCAAGATCGCTTAATATTCCGGTAACAGCCGAGGGAGTAGAAACAGGCGAGCAGTATGAGTTTTTCAAAAAGCTCAACTGCGATTCCATACAGGGCTATTATTTTGCCAAGCCAATGCCCTTTGAGGAATACCGGGATAGACTTTCGGAATTTAAAATATAAAAAAGCACGGCTGACGGTAATAGTCCTTTAATTTGGACTTATATGTAACCAGCCGTGTTTTTATTTTTACTCAGCTTTTTAATTATAAGGATATCTCTTTTTAAGATATTTGATCTTAAAAAAGTAAACTACTGTTAAAAGGACAGCAGCGGCGATCCATGCAATAGGGGAGGCGTAGCATACGGCGTTGAAGCCGAATTTACCGACAAATCCGAAGGCAACGACTGAACGCGCTATAAGCTCTGTTACTCCGGCAAGCATAGGAAGAAAGCTGAAGCTAAGACCCTGGAGCAGGTTTCTGAAAATAAACAGTACGCCAAGCGTAGGATAGAATATGCATTGAGTTCTCAGGAAATGCGAAGCGTTCTGAAGAATTGAAGTTTCGGAGGAATCGACGAAAAGATAGCATATATATACTCCGAAGAAAAATATGATCAGAGCAGCGGCTGCACAGTAAATCATCTGAACAATAAAGCTCTGCTTTACTCCCTTTACTATTCTGTCGACCCGCTGTGCGCCTAAATTCTGACCGCCGTAGGTTGCCATTGTTACTCCTAGGGTTTCCATAGGCTGGGTCACAAGCATTTGGACTTTGCTTCCCGCTGTTGTAGCGGCAACGATCCCTGAACCAAGGGAGTTAACGGCCCTTTGCAGTATTATAGAGCCTACCGCTGTAATTGAAAACTGCAGCGCCATAGGAACGCCAACCTTGAGAAGTCTTGAAACGCAGGCAGTATCCCATCTGACTTCCTGCCTGTCAAAGTATAGGATATCAAGATTTTTCTTCATATAGATAAAACAAAGGATTCCGGAAATTAGCTGTGAGATAACAGTTGCATATGCAACTCCCGAAACGCCTAGCTTGAAAACAAGAACAAAAACAAGGTCGAGCACAATATTAAGCCCCGAGGCTATCGTAAGATATTTAAGGGGAGTTTTGCTGTCACCCAAGGCTCTTGAAATGCTTGCAAGTATGTTATAGAAGATTGTTACAGGTATGCCTGCGAAAACTATTATTATGTACCGGTATGCATCGTCGAAAATATCCGATGGTGTATTCATAAGTTTAAGCAGGTCTTTGGTCAGCAGCATTGTGGCAGCGGTAAGCGCCGCTCCGAAAATAATGCAGAGATATGCGGTATTAGCTACATATTTTCTCATTTTAACGTAATCGCCAGCTCCGAAGAACTGAGCAACAGGTATTGAAAAGCCGCTGCATATTCCTGTCGCAAAGCCTATTACAAGAAAGTATACCGACCCTACTGATCCGACTGCGGCAAGAGCATTTACTCCGACATAGCGTCCGACCACTATAGTATCGACCATGCTGTAAAACTGCTGAAAAAGGTTTCCGAAAATCATTGGGATACAGAAAGCAAGTATAAGATTCAAAGGCTTTCCTTTAGTCATATCACGAACCATAGAGCCTCTCCTTTCATAGGTTTAATATATTCTTATTTTTGGCACAAGGTATATTTTAAGTCTTAAAGTATAATAAGTCAATGTATTTTGTGTTAATAATTAAAATAAGGATTTTGCACTGCCAAATCTGAAAAAAACAGGCTTTTTTGTGCAGTCTGTACTGAAATACGAATGGAAATACAGAAGATAAAAAACTGATATCGGGAATTGATCCTGATATCAGTTTGCTGTATATTATCTGGCTTTAGAGTACCAGCTTTTCAGTACCTGTTCAGCCTTTTTTCCGTATATGGTAAAGTCTCGGTTTTCCTTTGCCTTTTCGATAGGAGGAAGCGCGGCTTTCCAGTCCCACCAGAAGTAGCCGCAGAACCATTCCTTGTCCCAGGTAGCAGTCATTGCCGCCTCATAAAAATCCGCCTGTTCCTGCTCATCTGAAGGCATTTCAGGTCTGTTGTGGAAATCCCACGGATACTGAGAGCAGCCTTGTTCGTTTCTTACTCCAATTTCAGCGAACATTATAGGCTTTCCGTAATGCTTATGCGCCTTTTCCAGGATCTTTGTACGTCTTTCAAATTCTTCTGTCATATGCGCAAGACTGCGGTCTATCCCGTCGGTGACCGGATAATATCCGGAAATACCGATAACGTCCACGTCATACAGCCAATCGAACCTCAGCTCGTCGCCGTGATTTATATTATGCATAATTATTCCGCCGTATACCTTCCGAACCTCGGCTATCATTTTACGGCATCTTTCAGACTGCTTGTCCATTCCCGCCATTTCACAGCCGGTGCAAAGCATTTCACAGCCTGTTTTCTGTGCAAGCTCAGCGTAGTGAAGCATAAAGGCGGTATATGATTTGAACCATTTGTCCCAGTATTCGGGATTTTCGGGAGGAAAGTCGATCCTTGCCCTCCATGATCTGTCAAAACAGTTCACCATAGGCTTCAGACAGATCTTAAGCCCCAGAGCTCTTGCTTTATTTATAGCAAAAAGCAGGTCGGAGTCAGTCTGAGTCCTTTCGTAGTCGCTGAATATCCTTGTGTCTGCAAAGCTCTCCTGCCATGCGTTAACGGGAATACATATCCAGTCAAGACCGTTTGAAGCCAGTCTTTCCATAGACCTTTCCGCCGCCTCGGTCTGCATCATTCCGCTGGGAGAAAAGAACCCCCAGGTATATCCCTTACAGAATAAATTCTTGTTCATGTAAAAACCCTGCGCCGATACCTGCGGCACAGAGCAGCACCCTCTTTCATATTTATTTTAAGCAAAGCTGTAATAGTCCGATTTACTTTTTACGGTATGTTTCTATAAGAAAACTGCATTCGGTTTCAAGACTTTCCAAAGCAAAAAGACGGTTTTTTGCATCCTCACGAGTTTTATAAAAATAAGGAGTCATAGTAAAAAGATTCCGTATATCCTCGTTTGTTTCAAGAGTTACCGTATAGGTAAGCTCGGTTTCGTCTGCTTTTACAAAATTTCTTAATCCGTAAACGTTGGGTCTGTTTTCATACGGTTTCTCGTAAAGTACGCTTTTAAGTCCGTATAAATGCCTTGCCGCAGGTGAAACTATAACCAGAGCTCCTCCTTTTTTCAGCACTCTTGCATATTCGTCGTTGGATACGGGAGCAAAGGTACACACGATAAGATCGGCATAAAGACTGCAAAATGGAAGCCTGAATGATGACGCCGCAGCAAATGAAGCATTTTTAATACCGTTTGATCTGCATCTTGTCATACAGTGAGCCGCGGCGGTCTTGGATATATCTATACCGTAAACCTCCGCATTTTCAGCTTCTTCTGCATATACGGCGGTATAGTAGCCTTCTCCGCAGCCGCTGTCTATAATTATCGGCTTAGTTATCCCGTTAAGCAGGGCTTTGATTATTTCTGCGGTTTTCAGCGCCAGCGGCTTATAGTAATCTTTATCGAGAAAATCGCTTCTTGCCTTAACCATAAGCGGATTGTCGCCTGCTTTCTTCGGATTCATTCCTTTTGTTGTAAGCAGATTTACATAACCGTTTTTGGCAATATCAAAGCAGTGACCGTTTTTACAGCGGTAGGAGCTTTTGTCCGGCTTAAGGCTCTTTCCGCATACGGGGCATATATACATTTTGACTCAAAGCTCCTTCTTTTCCGCAGTTTTTCAGTATGCTGTAAATTACTATGTATTATAGCATACATGATCGTAACATACAAGAGCAAAACGTTACTAAAGTAAGAAAAAAGTATGCCGGTTCACAAAAAAATAAACTCCCGTATCTAAACGGAAGTTTTAATCGTCAGTATGCTTATTTGCGGCGTTTATGTAGCAGCTGTAATCGTATGCGGTCGATTTCTTTATGGGCTTTTTTATTATTAGGAGCAGCTCGCATACGGATAGAATCATCAAAGAAATGACGATCGGAAGCAGAAACAGGTAATCCGCCAGCCGTCCTTTCGGAACGCCTATGTACTGGAGCAGAAAGCAGAACAATGTTCCTGCTGTTAATATTACAGCTGCCAATATTCTTGCGGCATTAATTTTTTTTCTGAATTTATTATAATTCATAAATATTGCTCCTTTTTAAAATAACTTTACATTAATTATACCCTTAAAGTTGTATTTTGTCAACCCTATAAGATTATATTATTTACACTTTTTAAGGTGTATGCTATAGACAGGGGTGTTAAATTGTCAAATCTCGATTATATAAGCATAGGCAACAGAATACGGAAGCGGAGGGAGCTTCTTGGCTACAGCCGGGAGCGGCTTGCGGAAATGCTGGATATAACGCCGAAGTTCTGTTCTGATATTGAGATCGGAGCAAAGGGAATGTCTCTTGCTACCCTGAATAAGCTTTCCAATACTTTAATGCTTTCCGCCGACTATATTCTTTACGGAGAATCGGATGAAAGCAGTTCAGGGGAGATAGTAAGGCTCCTGAAAAAGTGTCCGGAGGATAAGCTGATCTATGCTGAGGAGATACTCAGAACGTATATCAAGTCATGTATCGGTGAATAAAATACAGGAAAGATATCAGAATGCCTTTTGGCTCACGGAATAAATTTCTGAAAAATGTAATGAGATCGATCGTAATTTGATTTCCGTGTTTTTTGCTGTCTGCCTATTGACAATTTTAAATGCAGGCTATATAATTAAAGTATATATAAAAGGCGTTGACGGAATTATCCGAAATTAAGGATCGAAGAGAAGAGGCGGTTGGTGCGAGCCTTGATCCGAAATTCGGTGGCTGCCCCGAGCATCGCTGTGAAAGCAGCGGCGTATCTCCTGCGTTAAAGGGTTCGAGCGGTTTCGGCATTAGATTTTATGACGAAGCAATTTGGGTGGTAACACGGAGTATCTGGCTTCGTCCCATATTATGTGGGGCGGAGCTTTTTAAATAGCTATTGAAAGGATATGAAATTTATGGAATGGACAAGTCTTAACGATCTGAGGGAGGCTTACCTCAAGTTTTTTGAAAGCAAGGGCTGTCTGAGGCATAAAAGCTATCCGCTTATTCCTCAGAACGATAACAGTCTTCTGCTGATAGTTGCGGGAATGGCTCCCCTTAAGCCTTACTTTACAGGTCAGGAGATTCCTCCCAGGAACAGAATGACTACCTGTCAGAAATGCATACGGACGGGAGATATTGAAAATGTAGGAAAGACCGCAAGGCACGGTACATACTTTGAAATGCTGGGCAACTTTTCCTTCGGAGATTATTTCAAGGAGGAGGCTATTGCTTGGGCATGGGAATTTTGCACCGAGGTGCTGAAGCTTCCTGTTGAAAGGCTTTATGTTTCCGTTTACGAGGACGATGAGGAAGCGGAGAAGATATGGCATGAAAAGATAGGGCTTCCTATGGATAAGATATTCCGAATGGGCAAGGAGGATAATTTCTGGGAAGCGGGAGTTGACGGTCCATGCGGCCCATGCTCTGAAATTTACTTCGACAGGGGAGAGGAATACGGCTGCGGTAAGCCCGGCTGTACAGTAGGCTGTGACTGCGACAGGTATATGGAATTCTGGAATCTGGTATTTACTCAGTTCGAGCGTCACGAGGACGGGACTTATACTCCTCTAGCGCAGAAAAATATAGATACAGGAATGGGTCTTGAAAGACTTGCCGCAATGATGCAGGGAGTGGATTCAATATTTGACGTTGATTCGATCAAGGCTGTCCGTGATCAGATATGCGCCGTTGCAGGCTGCAAATACGGAGAAGAATACAAGAAAGACGTTTCGATCCGTGTCATAACCGACCATATAAGAGCGGTAACATTTCTTGCTTCAGACGGAGTTCTGCCGTCAAACGAGGGAAGAGGCTACGTTATGCGCCGTCTTTTAAGAAGAGCTGTCCGTCACGGCAAGCTGTTGGGTATAAACGGGCTGTTCCTGAAGGATCTGGTAAAGACTGTTGTTGACTGCAATAAATGTGAATACAACGAGCTTGAGGAGAAATATGATTATATAGTAAAGGTACTTACTACTGAGGAACAGAATTTCAACAAAACTATAGACAGAGGAATGAAGATCCTTGAGGATTATATTCTAGCTGTGAAGTCTGAGGGAAAGAGCGTTCTGGACGGCGAATCATGCTTTAAGCTTTCGGATACCTACGGTTTTCCTATAGATCTTACCCGTGAGATACTTGAGGAAAAGGGTCTTAAGGCGGACGAAGAAGGCTATGCGGTATGTATGGAAAAGCAGAGAATTACCGCAAGAGAAGCAAGAGGCGGCTCTAAGTATATGGGTGCGGACGAAACCGTTTTTCATAAGATCGATAAGGAATTCCATACTGAGTTTACCGGTTATGACAAACTGAACGGAACGTCTGAGATCTCGTTTATAGCGACAGATGACGAGCTTATTGAAAATGCCGGAGCAGGTGAAACAGTATATATCGTTTCCGCACAGACTCCGTTCTATGCTGAAAGCGGCGGGCAGGTTGGCGACAAGGGAGTTATCGTTACAGCAAGCGGACGCTGTGAGGTCCTTGATGTACAGAAGGTCACAGCAGGAAAGTTTGCTCATAAGGTAAGAGTTATAGAGGGCGGTATTTCTGTTGGTCAGAAAGCCGAATTTGAGGTCGATGAAGCAAACAGGCTTGCAGTTATGCGCAACCATTCCTGCGCTCATCTTCTGCAATCGGCTTTAAGGACGGTTTTAGGCGAGCACGTTTATCAGGCAGGTCAGCTTGTCGACGCTAACAGGCTGAGATTTGATTTCTCGCATTTCAGCGCAATGACTGCCGATGAGAAAAGCAGAGTAGAAGCGCTTGTAAACAGCTATATACTCTCCTCTTTAAGAATAACTATGGAGGAAATGCCTATTGCAGAGGCTCAGAAGCTGGGTGCAATGGCTCTTTTCGGAGAAAAGTACGGAGAGTCAGTAAGAGTAGTTACTATGGGCAGCGGAGCTAAGACTGCTTCGATCGAGTTCTGCGGCGGTACTCATCTTGATAATACCTCAAAGATCGGATTATTCAAGATAATTTCAGAAAGCTCGGTCGCTTCGGGAGTAAGGCGTATAGAGGCTGTTACAGGTACGGGAGTGCTGGAGCTTTTCAACGAAAACGAGAAGTTAATACGCAGCTCGGCGGAAACGCTGAAGCTTGCAAATCCGTCTGAGCTTTCCGCCAGGTGCGCTGCTGTAATGCAGGAGGTGCGTACTCTTGAAAAGGAAAGGGATTCGCTTCAGTCGGAAATATCCTCGCTTCGTACGAGATCGCTGCTTGACAGCGCTGTAAATGTAGGCGGTGTTAGGGTAGTAACGGCTAAAATGACAGGGATAAAACCGGATATGCTCAGAAAAATGGGTGATGAGCTTAAAGCCAGGGAAAGCGATGTGCTGGCGGTTATCGCAGGAATTGACGGAGAAAAGGCGAACTTTGCCGCAGCGGCAGGAAAGGACGCCGTTGCAAAGGGTATCCATGCAGGAAAAATAGTCGGAAGAACCGCGGCATTAACAGGCGGAAAGGGCGGAGGACGTCCCGATTCAGCTATGGCAGGAGCAGCCGATATCTCAAAGCTTGACGAAGCGCTTGAACAGGTATGCTCTATTGCAGAGGAATTTATCAAGTAATTCACAACGGCTGTATCAGTCGGATACGGGGGTATTTATGAGCAAGGGCGGAAAATCTGCCGGCTTCGGGTCGGCAGCGGCGGTAATAATATTGATCATTATTGCCGTTAACGTTATCGGCGGAAATAAAACTGAGATCGGTAAGTCAACCGTAAAACGGGAGAAACTTGAAAATACGGTTTCGGTCCAGACTGAGTATTATACAGATGAGATTGGCTGGGTAGAAGCTCCGTCGGATCTTGAGGAGGGTATGAAGACTTTCTCAGAGAAAACGGGGGTTTTGCCTTATCTGTATATTATCGGAGAGATAAACGGCGGAACTTCGCCTGATAATTCTGATATGGAGGAATTCTGCAAAAGCAGATACGGCGAGCTTTTCAGCGATGAAAAGCATTTGCTGGTGGTCTTTTTCGAGCATGAAAAGGAGCATAAGGTCATTTGCTTCAGCGGAAAGGAAGCTGCACAGGTAATGGATAAGGAAGCCCAGAGTATTCTGACAGATCATATCGAAAAGTATTATTCCCGTTTCGGAAACCGTGCCAAGAAGCTATCCAAGGCCTTTGAAAAGACGGGGATCCGTATTATGAAAATAACCAGACCCGCTGTATTCTATTTATTTATAATGGCCGTTGGAATCACGGCTCTGGCGGTAACTCAGCATATGTGCAAAAAAGCGGTACGGAAAAACCGTCTTAAAAAAGAGAATATGAAAAAGCTGCTTGAAACTCCGATCGAGACCTTTGAGGACAGCGAAGCTGAGAAGCTTGCCGAAAAGTACGAATAGCCGAAAGGGGGAGCGTTTTATATGGGAATCTTTTCGAGAATAGGAGATATAATAAAGTCAAATATAAGTGATTTGAAGAACGATGAAAAAAACGCTGATGAGATCATATATGAAATGCGTCTGAAGCTAAGCGAAATAAACAGTCAGGCGCACGAATTGATAGAACTGGAGAAAAAAGCGGAAGCGGCTCTTGAAGAAAACCGCGCAGAGCGTAAAAAGTTCAGTATATACCGCAGCAAAGCGGAAGCGGCCGGAAATACGGACGATGCTGAGGTTTTCAGCGAAAAGCTTGAAAAGCTGGAGTACAGCAAAGCGATCCTTGAGTCGAATTATCAAACAGCTCATGAAAACGCAGAGAAGATAAAGACGGTTCATGACCGATTTGCAGGTGAGATAGCTAAAGCTGAAGGAAAGCTGAAAAATATAGGCGCTGTAAATTCAGTAGCTGAGGCAAATCAGATGTTAAGCCAGTTTACTCTGGAATACGGCGATGCAGGCAGACTTTCGTATATGCTGGAACAGATGGAGACCGAAGCTGAGCTGAAACAGGAAACCGCTGAATTTCTCAGCGGAGAAACAAAGGAGGATAAAGATGACTGATTGCTTGTTCTGTAAAATAATAAACGGAGATGTTCCGTCAAAGAAGATATATGAAGATGAAACGGTATACGTTTTTGAGGATATAGCTCCGACTGCTCCCGTACATTATCTTGTTATACCTAAGGAGCATATAGCGAAGCTTGACGAGCTTACTCCTGAAAACAGCGGGGTAGTTGCTCACATTTACGAGGTTATTGCGAAGCTTGCTGGTGAAATGGATTTAAAGGACGGCTTCAGGGTAGTGTCAAACTGCGGAGAACGTGCGGGACAGAGCGTTTTTCATATTCATTTTCATATGCTTGCAGGAAGAGATTTCGGCTGGCCGGCAGGCTGACCGTGAAATGTGAGGAGCGCCTGTGACGCGTAAATTCGCCTGGTGGGGATTATCTTTCCTTTTAGGGCTTTTGCTGTTTTCCGCCGACTGGGGAAAAAGCTTTGCACCGTTTGCAATATCGGTTTCTGCCGCAGGCGTTATATTATTTACAGCTCTGAAAAAATACAGGGTATATGTTTTATCAGCGGCAGTCTGCATATTGGCCGGTCTTTTTGTCGGAAAAATATATACTGTTTTATACTATGAGCCGATCATCTCTTACGATCAGAAGACGGTTTCGGTCGAGGGATATATTACGGATTTTCAGTATACGGGCGGTGATTCATGCAGAATTACCGTCAAGGGCAGGATCAACGGCGGAAAAAAGACAAGCATTACATACTTTGCCGCAGACGATAATTATGAATATTATCAAAACGTCAGAGTTACCGGAAAGGTTAAAGTTATAAGCGATACCGTAAGCTTTGATTCACTGAGCTATAACCGTCCCAGGGGAGTGTTTCTTGAGGGCGATGCCGTTCCTGAGGTGGAATTTACCGGAGGCTGCAAAAGCTGCTTTATGCGCAGTATAATGAAGTTCAGGGATTATGTATCACAGAGCATAAGGAACAGCACCGGCGAAAGAGAGGGAGCTTTTCTTACGGCTATGCTGTGCGGAGATAAGACGAATCTGGACGATTTGACTAAAACAATGCTTTACAGAAGCGGAATAGGTCATCTTTTCGCCGTTTCCGGCACGCATTTATCGGTAATAACAATGTTTTTCAGCGTAATAATTAACCGTCTGGTTTCCTCCAAAAGAATAAGGTTTATTCTAACAGAGTCGGTCATTCTGGTATTTATTGCGTTTGCAGGATTTTCGCCGTCTGTTTTAAGAGCGGGGATAATGATGTCTGCCGTATACTGTTCGAGTGTATTCAGAAGACGTGCCGATACTCTCAACTCTCTCGGAATATGTTCTGCGGTAATGTGTGCAGCTGAGCCTTATCTTGTAAGAAATGCGTCCTTCGTTATGTCGCTTACGGCTGCATTCGCTGTGGGAACGGTCGGTCCTGCGCTTTGCAAAACGGTATCGGTAAAAAGGTTTAGCAGAGCGGTATATTCTTTTATTTCTGTAACAGCGGTGCTTTTTGTAACAATGCCTTTAGCTGCGGCATTTTTTACCGAGGTTTCGGTCATAGCGCCGATAACCAATCTAATTGCAGTACCGCTTTGCACAATAGCGTTGATACTGGTTACGGCAGGAGCGCTGTTGGGCGGAGGAGCTGTTTCGGTATTCCTGTTTAAAGCAGCCGGATTGATAACGGGCATTGTGATAAAGCTTGCCTCCGGACTTTCGGCTCTTAGATTTGCCGCGGTTCCGTCATGCCGTTTTGCAGTAATTCTGATATTTTCAGCAGCTGCGGCGGCAGGTATAATTTATTCGGTAAAGTACAGAAAATTCAGAGTATACGCAATTATGACAGTTCTTGTATACTGCGGAATCTACGCTTCTGTTACCTTTGCTGAATTTGCCGGAAGAAGGACCGTTCATGCGGCAGTATTTCCCGGGAAGGGAAGCTGTACCGTAGTAATATATCAAGGCTCGGAAGCCGTTGTTATTGATCTGAGATCAAAGGCTTCGTATTCTCAGGCCGTGCAGAGATTTATTTCATACAACGGAATAGACAGGGTTGCCGGAATTTTCATAAGCAGCGGAGTAGATTACAGCAAAAGCGTTTACGAAAGTTCGCTTGTACCGTCCCCGGAGGATTATTATTCCGATTCCGGAATATCGGAAAGCTTAATTATGGACTCAGGCGCAAAGGCGGAGTTTCTGGACTTTTCTGTAGGATCAACTGAAAGCGGCTATATCGTAGCTGCTTACGGGAACAGGCTTGAGCTTTATTACGATCATATAAGCGTTAACGGTATACTGTACGACCTGTCCGATCAGACTTCAACAGTTACGTTCAGCTTCGGCAGTAAGTAAAGGAGATTTATTATGGCTTTTATTACCGCAGGCGATCTTTCCAAAAAAATTAAGGCTGGGGATATTGAAAGCCTGTATTATTTCTGCGGTCATGATTCCGGAGCATTGGAGGCGTATGTAAAAAAACTGATAAAAAGGCTTTGCCCAGCTGAAGAACAGACCATGAACCTTCACAGCTTTGATGGCAGGAAGCCTGATATAGCCGAAATTGCAGGAGCTTGCGAAATGCTTCCGATGTTTGCTCAGAGAGTAGTTGTAGCTGTAAACGATCTTAATATGGATACCGTTGTTAAGTCAGACGCAGACGATCTCAGAAAAATTCTTTCCGATCTTCCTGAAACGACTACGGTGATCATTTATTCCACAGGAGTTGATCTGTATAAAAACAAGCGCAGTCTAACGGATAAAAACAAGCGTTTTGCGGATTTCTGCGCCAAGCACGGAAGCGTTTGCGAGTTTTCATACAGGCGTGTGTCGGATATGGGAAAGAGCATAGCTTCAGCCGTAAAAAAGGCAGGCTGTGATATATCAAAGCAGGACGCCGAATACCTTGCGGACTGCTGTCTTTGCGATACCTCGTTTGTCGGACAGGAGATAGAAAAGCTTACCTCTTATGCGGCAGGCAGGAGAATAACTCGTGAGGATATAGACACTTTATGCGTAAAAAGAGTCGAGTCTGACGGATTTGCGTTGGCGCTCAATATACTCAGGAGCAACGCCCCTATGGTATTCAACCGTATGAAGGAGCTTTCAGATCAGAATTATGAGGCTTTTGAAATATTGGGAGTTATCAGCTTTTCCATGACTGATCTTTACAGAGCGAAGCTGGCAAGGTCATCAGGACGTTCGGTTTCCGACTGTACGACGGATTTTAAATACGGAAGAAACAGGGAATTTGCTGTAAAAAACGCTTATTCGGAATGCGCAAATATTACCTGTGAAAGGATCAGGCAGTCGCTTAAAATATTTTCCGATACGGATATACTGCTGAAAACGCGTTCCGGCGGAAAAAGCGCCGACCTACTGGTTCTGGAGCAGGCTGCCGCTAAGGCTATGGCGCTGCAGTGCTGATAATACTGACTGACATATAAAGCTTCGTTATATTTTGACGGGCGATGCTTAAAACTATAAAGGAGAACATATTCGCCTGAGTGCGTAATGGTTATTTGTATGGAAAAGATAAAGCTGAAACAGGCTGTCGTAGTCGAGGGAAAATATGATAAAATAAAGCTGTCCTCCTTTATTGACGGTGTTATTATCTGTACTAACGGATTCGGCGTATTTAAGGACAAGAAAACTGCGGAGCTTATTCGGTATTACGCTGAAAACTGCGGGATAATAATTCTTACAGACTCCGATTCGGCAGGCTTTAAAATCAGGGGACATATAAAAGGGATATGCCCGGAGGGTAAAATCATTAATCTTTATATACCGGATATTTTCGGCAAGGAAAAGCGCAAGGAACGTCCCTCAAAGGAAGGGAAGCTGGGCGTTGAGGGAATTGATACAGAGCTTCTGAGAGAAACCTTTGAAAGGGCGGGAATACTGACCTCTGAGCCGAAAAAGGCTTGTATTTCTAAACTCGATTTTTACGAGCTGGGGCTGTCTGGAAAGCCGAACAGCGGAGCTTTAAGAGCAAGGACGGCAGAAAAATTGGGACTGCCGTCGCTTATTACGGCTAACGCTTTGTTGGAAGCGGTCAATACTATGACGGATAAAACAGGCTTAGAAAAGCTTGTTAAGGAACTGAAGGAGAACAGCGAAACGGGGGAGAGCTGAAATTGACTTTTTCAAGCATATTGTTTCTGTATTTTTTTCTCCCTGTTTTTATGGGGATATACGGGATCTGCAAGCCTGAGCAGAGAGCGAAGATCCTTATGCTCGGTAGCTGTTTTTTTACTGCGTGGAAAGATCCTCTGGGACTTATAAACCTTTTTGCCGCTGTTTTGCTTGCTTACATAGGCGGGATATTGATATATAATTTCAGGACGGACGTGAAAAAGAGCAGAATTTTGCTTGGCTTATGCTGCGCTGTAAACGCGGCAATGCTTATAATTTTTTCCTACAGCGGATTCAGCAGAACAGGACTTTTCGGTTTGTTATCCGAAGCTGACGGGCGGTTCAGACTATATGCGGCGTTTGGAGTTACAGTTTATACGCTTCACAGCATTTCCTACTGTACTGATATTTACAGAGGGTTAATAAAGCCTGAAATTAAATTTTCCTGCGTATTTTCGTATGTGGGATTTATGCCTTCGCTTATCTGCGGTCCTCTGGTAAGATTCGGTGATATATCTGACGGACTTAGATCTCCGCAGATCAACAGTCAAAAGCTGTCAGACGGTATTCTGCTTTTTATGTTCGGATTAAGTGAAAAGGTGATAATATCAAATCAGTTGGGAGCTTTATGGAAGGATATAGCTTTAGTAGGAACAGATTCTATGTCGCTTGTAACTGCGTGGCTGGCGCTGTTTGTTTTCGGGTTCTGGTTTTACTTTGAATTTCTTAGCTTTTCACATATGGCCAGAGGCTTTGCACTTATGCTTGGATTTGAGGTAAACCCGAACTTCAGGCATCCGTTTGCAAAGAAAACGGTAAGGGATTTCTGCTCTTCCTTTAATATTTCACTAAATAGGTGGGCGGAGGATTATATATATTTGTCTTTTGGTAAAAGTAAGATATCCTCTGTTGCTGCTGCCGCAAAAATGCTGCTGTGTGCCTTGGCTGTAGGTTTGTGGTACGGAACAGGGATAAACTTTGTTCTCTGGACGGTTTTTATTGCTCTGCTCATATTAGCTGAGAATAGCCTGAAAAGCGTTTTATCGCGTATCCCTTCAGTAATAAGGTTCATAATGACTCAGCTTACGGTGCTTTTCAGCTGGTCGGTCTTGGCGGGCAGAGATCTTCACGAAACATTCGGATATATAAGGGCTATGTTCCGTTGGGAAATATCCTCCGGTGATAACGGATTGTGGTATTGGCTCAGATCCTCATTCCTGCTGTTCGGTATATGTATTTTACTGGCGTCACCTTTGCTCAAGACGCTGTATTCAAAGCTAAATGATCTGAAATTCAGCGTTATAAGCTTTTCAAAGCCTATGATAATACTGGCTCTGCTCATTCTTTGTACTGCTTTTATGGTTTCAGGAAACAGCAGAGCGGCTTTTGCTTTCTGACAGGAGGATAGAATGAAAAAAATATTGAATTATATATCTGTATTTCTGTTTTTCGCTTTTATTTTAATGTTTGCAGTAAGCACAGTTTTATTCCGTAATACTGGATCGGCTAAAGATAAGATCCGTGAGGGTGATACTGTTCAGAAGCAGCTGCAAAGCTATATAAGCAGCCGTTTTCCGCTCAGGAACAATTTCAGATCACTTTACAGTACAGTTATGGTAGGCTCGGGTCAGAATCGTCTGGGCAGTATTTATGTTGACGAGAACAGGCTTATAGAAATTTTCGATAAAACTGATGAAAAAAGGATAAACAACGCGGTAGGATATATCAACAGCTTTAAGGAAAAGCATAAAAACAGCGCAGTTTGCGCTATGCTCGTTCCAACGGCTTCAGGCATATATAAATCACAGCTTCCGTCCTTTGCTTCTGCAGTAGATCAGCAGAAGCTTATTGACGATATTTATTACCGTCTGGATAAAAGTATTGTAACTCTTGACGCATTTAATCCGCTTTTTGCGGCAAGGGACGACTATATTTATTTCAGGACGGACAGCAGATGGACTTCGTTTGGAGCTTACGCGGTCTATAAAAGCGTTATTCCAAAGCTTGGCTTTCAGCCGGTCGATCTTTCAAATTACGATATTGAATATGCCGACAGAAGCTTTTACGGCAACCTGTATTTAAAAACCTATTACGGAGGAGTATCCGCTGATACCATTAATATATTCAGAAACAAAAACGGAAGCTATGTTACCGGTACGGAAGGCTATAAGAATGAGCAGAAATTTACGTCTAAATCGGTATACTACGATTCTGCGCTTCAGTCCGGGGATAAGTACGGTATCTTTCTGAACGGAGATCAGTATAAAAAATATGTTGTAACTACATCCGTCAGTTCAGGGCCGGATATTCTTATTATAAAAGGCAGCTATGCTAACTGCATGATCCCTCTGCTTACGCCTCACTACAGGAGCATTACGCTTGTTGATCTTGATAAGCTTGAAAATGAGACCCTTGAAGATGTTGTAGATATTGAAAGCTATGACCAGATCTTGTTTTTGTATGATATAAAGCAGTTCTGCAGAAGCGGCAGCTTTGAACTTCTGTAAAAGTAAACATAATTCAGTCTTGATTTTAATATTTGAACGTCGGCTAGTTCTTTACCCTACGTCCTGCCGTAAAAAGACGGAAGGATCATATCATTCTCCCTGAAATTCCATTTGATTGCTATATATTTTATCCTCAGAAAATCAGCTGAACTATTGAAAATCGGGAGAATTTGTGGTATAATGTCAGAAACGTGTTTTTGATGAAAGGTTGGTTTATATGAGCGGCTATAATGATTTTATACATCTGATTGACCTAAACGACTATCCGGTTTCGTGGTGGAAGCAGCTTCTGGAGCTTGGTCATGCAATAAAGGAAGATCCTCAGGATTACAGTGAAGCCTGTAAAGGGAAAATAATGGGTACTCTCTTTTATGAGCCTTCAACCAGAACGCAGATGTCTTTTCAGACGGCTATGCTGAGATTGGGAGGAACGATCATAGGCTTTGATAACCCTGCGACCTCGTCTGTTGCAAAGGGGGAGAATATAAAGGACACTACCAAGATAGTATCCGGATATGCTGATATTCTCGTTATGCGCCATCCTGTTGCTGGTTCGGTAAAGGCAGCGGCGCTTACTGCCGAATGTCCGGTAATAAATGCTGGCGACGGAGGTCATCTTCATCCAACTCAGACGCTTACCGACCTGCTTACGCTCAGAGAGGAAAAGGGTACGCTTGAGGATCTGACTATCGGGCTGTGCGGCGATCTTAAAAACGGAAGAACTGTACATTCGCTTATTAAGGCGATGTCCTGCTTCAAGGGTAATAGGTTTGTGCTTATATCAACGAAGGAGCTGGCGCTTCCTATGTACGTTAAGGATTTACTTGCCGCAGGAGGTCATGAATATAAGGAGGTTTCAAGTCTTGACGAAGCTATGCCTGAACTGGACGTTCTTTATATGACAAGGATCCAGCAGGAGCGTTTTGCTTCTAGAGAGGAATACGAGGCTCAGAAGGGCAGCTATATCCTGGATAAGGCTAAGCTTATAAACGCAAAGCCGGATCTTGCGGTTCTTCATCCGCTTCCTAGAGTAGATGAAATAGCCGTCGAGGTTGATGACGACAGCAGGGCAATGTATTTTAAGCAGGCAAAATACGGAATGTATATCAGAATGGCGCTGATACTGACTGTTCTCAGCGGAAAAGGTACTCCTGCGCCGCTTGTATACGGCAGAGTCCTGCCGTATGTAAAATGCTCAAATCCTAAGTGCATTACAAATCACGAAGAATATCTGCCTAAATATTTTATCGGCAAAGGTGATACTGTTATATGCGAATACTGCGACGAGAGAACTCTGATATAAAGCGGATATGCTGACAAAGGCTTTTGGGCTTTACTATAACCGTGCGGCTCGGTATTATCTTTACCGTACGGTTAGTTTTTGTAATAATATTATGTAGTTTGGCGTCTTATTCCTAAATACATCTGACGTTCATGTAAAATTAGGTGTAACTTAATTGATTAAAGGTGTAAATTGTAGTATAATAATACTTATAAAATATAAGGAGTTAATTTTTCATGGCGAATATTTCAGATGAAGAATTTGAAAGACTGTACGGAAGACCGCCGGTAAGGACTGCCAGAAAGAAGAGAAAGATATACTGGAACCGGATAATTATAGCTGCTTTTATCTTTATACTTATAATTTTCGGGATATTTCAAATGATAAAAAGTATAATAAATCATTTTAAAAAGGAAGATAATATTCCTGCCGCAGCGCAGACCGACTCTGTTTTGGAAAGCGATACTCAGAGTACGGCAGAATCTCAGGTCAAAGTGTCCGAACTGCAGTTTAAGGTATGTATTGATCCAGGACACGGAGATACCGACGGCGGAACGGCAAATGCGGACAACACAAGGCTTGAAAAAGACGACAATTTAAGAATTGCCCTGCTGGTCCGAAAATATCTTGAGGAATACGGCGCGACAGTCGTTATGACAAGATCGGACGATACCTTTGTTGAGCTTGAGGAACGCTGTACTATCGCAAACGACGCAAAGGCGGATATGTATGTTTCGCTTCACCGCAATAGCTACGATGGAGATATTAGAGGCGTTGAGATCTGGGTACATAATAAAGAGCCTAAGGAGGATACCGTATTGGCTCAGAATATAATGAGCAGGCTTTCGGAAGCCGGAATTTCGGAAAACCGCGGCGTTCAGTACGGATATGTCGGAATTCCCGGAGATAATTATTATGTAAACGCTGATACGAAAATGCCAAGCTGTCTTGTTGAACTGGGATTTATAACCGACGAAACGGACAACAGGCTTTTTGATAAAAATATTGACGCTTATGCTAAGGCTGTTGCTGAGGGAATTATCCAGTCGGCAAAGGATCTTGGTGTTATTGATGATGACGGAACCAGACTCTTGAATCAGCAGCTTATTTCTAAGGATAAGGAATATGATTCATCTCTGACCGACAGTACGGGGTCAGGAGAAAACAGTGCATCAGATTTTCCGCCCGGAGGACATTTATATAATCAGGGAGAACAGCAGAATTATAACAGGTAATAATCGCAGATAAAACAGCAGCGCAAAAGCAGATTGCTAAAGCGCTGCTGTTTTTAATTGCGATAAATCAGTTTAGGATCAACAGCTTCTGATTTTCATTTATAGATGCAAAACTAAAAGCTTCCGCCGTTTCTGCGGTATTCGTCAGCCTTTTCGTTTATTTTTTTTGCAAGTTCGTCAAGCCCTGCGGGAGAGTATTCCTCATGAAATTCACAAATATAGCTTTCTGGTCCAGTCAGATCAAAGCACTTTTTTCCTAGCCAGATAACTCCGTACAATTCATCGGAGCCGTCGTTTTGTCTGTACATTATCCTATAGTTGAATTCCTGAAAGACGCTGCCTGTCCATATGTTTTTAAAATCAAAAAAGGTAAATGTAGGCAGATCCAAGTAACCGTTAAGCATTTTAATTCCTCCGTAGTCATGCATTTTTATGTTTAATGCTATTATATCATAAAAGCCGTTTTATATCAAGTTTAAAAAATACAGAATTTTCATAGACCTTTTCAGATAAGTTTTGAAATTTTAGTGGAATACTAATTTTAAAATATTTGAAAAGGAGCAATGAAATGAAAAAAGTTTTGTTACTGGCATTGGCTGCGGCTGCGGTGCTTACCTCCTGCGGCAAAACAGAAAATGCAGCTGACAGCAAATCCTCGCCTGAAACAGCGCAGTCCGAAAATCTCGTAGAACCGGTCATAATCGGCGCACAGACGGCTGTAAAGAATTTTTCGTCACTGTCAACTGAAAAGCACGGTTACGGTCAGGGAGTTCAGCTGGACGATAAAAACCGTCCGACGGGAGCTTTGGATTTTAACAGTGCATACGGAAAATATAACGCTAAAGCTATTACCGAAGATAAGGGAAAGATATATCTTACTTTTGATCAGGGCTATGAAAACGGATATACCGCACAAATACTGGATACGCTTAAAGAGAAAAAGGTAAAGGCTACGTTCTTTGTACTTCAGGACTATGCGGAGAAAAACCCTGAGCTTGTAAAGCGTATGATAGACGAGGGTCATACTGTCGGAAATCATTCGGTAAGCCATTATTCAATGCCTTCGCTCAGCGAACAGGAATGCCGTGACGAGATCGAGGGACTGCATAAGTATATCAAGGACGAGTTCGGCTATGAAATGACGGAATTCCGTCCTCCGATGGGAGAGTTTTCCGAGCTTTCTCTTGCCGTAACTCAGGACTGCGGCTATGAAACTGTTCTCTGGAGCTACGCTTATGCTGACTGGGATGTAGATAATCAGCCGTCTGAGGAGGAGGCTTTCGGTAAGCTTACCGGAGCGGTTCATGACGGAGCGATCTATCTTCTTCACTCGGTATCCTCAACTAATACTGAGGTACTGCCTGATTTTATTGACGCGGTAAGAGAAAAGGGATATGAGTTCGGCTGATCATATTAAAGGGTTATATTCCCTAAAGTGCGGAAACAAACAGTTTTCCGCACTTTTTTTGTTTCTGTTTTGTAATATATGACACCTTGACATTCTGTTAATAATGTGTTATATTTTATTTATTAAGTTATAATCATAATTAAAATTTGGAGGGAACAAAATGCTGAAAAAATCATTCTTGACGCCGGTGCTTTCAGGAGTTCTTGCGCTGACCGTAGTTGGTTCAGGCGTATTGTACTATTTCGACAGAAGCGGTGAAAAGGACGGCGGTAAAGATAAAACAAATGAGAAAGGCATTTCTCATGTATCCGAAAATATAGGGGATACTATAGATCTTGCGGAAAAAGCTATTAAGGGAGAGCTTGATTTTTCGTATTCAGCCGAAGCAGAGCTGAAGCTGGGAGAAGGGCTTACTAAAGATATCGGTTACGAGGTTAAGCCGTTTGCTGTTTCTGCGGCAACAAAGCAGAAGGGCAAGAAAACTGCTGCCGATATGAAGTTTAAATACGATTCCAAAGATATTGTTACCCTTAATACCGTTTATGATAATGAAACTGAAACTGTTTACATAAAATCACCTGAACTGAGCGATGCTTATCTCAGCGCGTCCGCCGACGATATAACTAAGCTTATGGAGGGTTCTGGCCTTGCTGATGAATTAAAATCAGTTTCACCTACCGGTTCTTCTGTTACTGCAATGGCGTCAGGATATGCTTATGCGGATATTTTCGATGCTCTTTCGGAAATTGATTACGGCGCGCTTGCTGACGATATGGAAGGATATTGGAAGCTTATCGTTGAGAATTGTCCTGAGGGCAAGGAAAGCGGCAATATTTCTGGAGATATAGACGGCAATTCCTATAATTATCAGGTAAAGACCTATGAGGTTACGGGTCAGGTCATGTATGATATAATGATTGACGTAACGGAAAAAGCTAAGAGCGATGAAGTAATTAAAGACCTGTTTGTTAAAATGGGAATTAGCGAGTCGGATTACGATACAGTTTTAGACAGCATGATATCTGAGATTGAGCCGGAGGAGGAAGAGCTAAAGGAAGTTCTGATGTCGGTTGACGTTTACTATGACGGTGAAACAGCGGTTGGATTCTCAACTTCAATTGAAGATGAATTAAATGTTAAAATGGTATCAATTGAAACTGACGAGGTTTACGCTGTTGATATGACTATGGATATAGACAATTCACAGATCTTTACGTTTAAAGGTTCTGCCAGAAACGACGGCGGAAAGGTAAACGGAAAGTTTGATCTCAGCGTTGATGACGGTTCTGATAATGTAGGAATGAGCATGACATTTACCGATCTTCAGGCTCAGGGAGAGTTATTTTCCGGATCTATGAAGTATGATCTTACAGTTGTCGATGCGGGAGAAACTGTTTCTCCGAGTATTGAGCTTGTTTCAAACAGCACTGAGGATAAGCTTGATATTACGGTAAATATTGAAGAAAGCGGAACGAATTATCTTACTGTAACAGTAACCGGAGAGGAAACAGACGCTTCAGATATTACTGTTCCGTCCGATAACATATATTCGTTTGACGAATCCGGCGTTGAAGCTTACATAGCTACCTGTAAGACTGACGAGCTCGAGGAAAACATTAAAAATGCATTGGGCAGCGATCTGTATAACGATATATTCGGAGGAAGCGAAAACGGCGATCCAGATTATAACGCTCCTGACATAGATAACAGCGACGGAAACGAAGGTAATACCGGGATCAACGAAAATATCGAAGGCTACGATGAGTATGAATATCCTGAACTAAGCGGCTGTGAGTTTAAGCTTAACGGAAAGGCAATAAAGTTCCCCTTGAAATACAGTGAGATCCAGTCTGGTTTTGATACAGATATTGATTCCTTGGACAGCAAGCAAAGCTATTTCCTGTCTTCTGCTGATTCAGATGTATACGCAAACGTATACAATATCAGTGATAAGAAGATAGCGATCAAGGATGCAGAAGTGACCGGGATCACTTCATACGGAGGCGATGAATTTACCATTGAAGGATTAGGCTGCGAATCGTCTGTTGCAGACTTAGAAAAGGCTTTCAGCGGCGTAAAGGTAAACGACCCGGATTTCTCTACTGTTTGTGTGTATTCGGAGGAGTCCAGTGTTATGTTCGGAATAACAAACGGTAAGATCGATTATATAGCTTGGTACAATGATGCTTCAAATCAGTATTGATAATATTTTAAGCCGCCTTTAAGGGCGGCTTTGTTTTTGCTGAAGTATCAGTGTTATATTGACAAACTAAAAGAAATATGTAATAATATAAATATAAAGCAATTAAATAGACAGAGCCTTGCGGGACACGCTCATTCAGCAATGAGCATATAAAAAAGCTTCGCAGGTATTTACGGAACACGGAAGGAGGATATGCTCACGCTTATTCTGTGAGCATGAGTATTAAATGAAAGACTGCACTTTGGTCATAATGGCGGCAGGTCTGGGAAGCCGGTTCGGCGGTGGTATAAAGCAGCTTGAGCCTGTTGGCCCTAATAATGAAATAATAATGGATTATTCGGTATACGACGCTTTAGAAGCGGGCTTCAATAAAGTGGTATTTATAATCAGAAGGGATATAGAAGAAGCTTTCTGCAAAATGATAGGCGGCAGGATCGCCGAGCACGTTAACGTTCAGTATGTTTTTCAGGAGACATCGGATATTCCTGAAAAATATAAAGCTTTGGAAAGAGTTAAGCCATGGGGGACCGGACACGCTGTGCTGTGCTGCCGCGGAACTGTAAATGAGCCGTTTGCGGTTATAAATGCAGATGATTATTACGGTAAGGAAGCCTTTGTCAAGCTTTATGAACGTCTTACTGAGGAAATTAGCTCCGACGGAATGAACTTAAGCATGGCTGGATTTATCCTGAAGAATACGTTAAGCGATAACGGAGCCGTAACAAGAGGGATCTGTATGGTCGATGATGACAATAACCTGGTAGAAATAAAGGAAACCTATAATATAAGGCGTGAAAACGGCAGAGTTCTTGCAGGAAACGGCTATGAGGTAAGCGAGGACAGCTATGTTTCAATGAATATGTGGGGCTGTCCGCCTGAATTTATTGATATTCTCGGCGGAGAGTTTGAAGAGTTCCTTGAAAAGTACGGCAATGATCCGAAAGCAGAATTTCTGCTGCCTATAGTTATAGATAAGCTTCTGAAAAGTAAGACCGCAAGCTGCCGGCTGCTTGAAAGCCGTGACAGGTGGTTCGGAGTTACATACGCCGAGGATAAGCGGGCTGTTTCCGAATCAATATGCCGCCTTATAAGCGAGGGTGTATATCCCGAAAAGCTTTGGTAAATAATAATCTCCCGTATATGCGGGAGATTTTTTGGATTATTTTTTATTTATGAAAAAGAAAGGAGTCTGCGCTTATACGCAGGCAGATGTGAAAATGATACGCAGATTTAAAGATACCGACAGGGAGATATTTATTGAAATGGCTGAGGAATTCTATAATTCCCCCGCCGTACTTCATTCTATTCCTATAAGCCGCCATTCCGATACATTTGACGAGATAATTAAGGGAGGATGTTATCTCGATGGGTATATGTTTGAATATGAAGGACAGCCTGCCGGCTTCGGAGTTACTGCCAAAACATATTCGCCCGAAGCAGGAGGTATAGTTATATGGGTAGAGGATCTGTATATAAGACCTCAGTTCCGTTCAAAGGGACTCGGAAGACTGCTGTTTGAAGAGCTTGAAAGAAACGGAGATCCACGGTTAAAAAGAATACGCCTTGAGGTCGAGGAAGGTAATATAAAGGCGATCTCTCTTTATAAAAGGCTTGGATTCAGACATCTGCCGTATGGACAGATGGTCAAGGAGCTTTAGACGCTCTGCTTTCGATCTCCTTTATGATCTTATCGGCTGCTGAATTGAGTTTATCAAAATCCATTGCTGAGATATAATACTTTTCGATCTCGTCATGGATCTCCTTTGCAGTTTTTATCGTCCTTACAGCTTCCTCTGTAAGGTCCTTGCAAGCTGCTTTATTCATTTTAAGTCTTACTCTTCGCTCGGAAATAAGCTTCTTATCATAAAAACGAGTAAGATTGAGATGCTTTCCGGCAGTAGTATCAAAGTCGTTGACCGAGCTTCCATTGATAAGCGCTATACCAAGCTCAGGAATAAGCATATGCTCATAAGCGGTATTGTTAAACATCTGACTCGGACAGATAATAACATCGTAATCCCTTACAGCCGCTTCATCTGCGAGAACCGAGATAAGATAATTTGATACGGCGTAATAATCGTCTGCCATGTAATAAACGTCGAAATAATCATTAAGTGTTTCAGTAAGAGTATAAATTCCGTATTCGGTAAGAGCAGTCAGCTGACGGAATTTTTTTGCGCCTGTTCCGCTTCCTTTCCTGCCGAGGATCTTTTTCTTAAAGCGTTCAATAAATGAATCCAGCTTTTCAGCGGAAATACAATCAGAGCCTATCTGATATGTATCGGAATAAATATTTGAAACTGCACCGGTAAACCGTTTGGCTCTTGCAAGCATAGATTTGTTTGCCGCCGTTACCTCTGAGATCATCGCTCCGTTCTCTTTAAGCAGCTCTTCGTTCCAATAATCACCCAGATTTATTATCTTCTGATTTACGCCCGGAATAAGGGGATCAAATACATGAGGCGAGGTTCCGTCAACTATAGCCGCTTTAGAGCCTTTAAAAACTACTGCGTCCAGTGAAGCTGGGTCTGAGGAGCAGTAATATCTCTCAACGTGCTGAGTTTTTTCAAAGTAATTGGCGGCTTTTTTCATAAGCGAGGACTTTCCCGTACCTGCGCCGCCCTTTAAAATATAGGTAAACATTCCGTCCTCAGCAATAACCTTACCAAATTCAGTGGAAAACCCATTCGAGGTCATTGCACCTAAAAAATAAACTTCTGACATATAAATCCCTCCAAAATTATTGTAATGATTTATAATATGTAAGACGCTTGATTTCTGTTAAGGTGTTTTCTCGGTAAAAAAGGCTGTTTTGCAGTAAATGCGAAACAGCCTTGATATTTATTTAATAAACTAAAGCAATAATTCCTTTGATGCTTTTTATAAACGTAAGACCCATTCTATTGCGAGCTTTGCCCAGCCTGAAGCTACGGGCTGATAATGAACTTCGGAGACCGCAGTCGTTTCGTCGCAGAGCGCAAGACCATGACCGCCGTATTCATAGATATGGCTTTCAAACGGAATATGATATTTTGACAGAGCCGACATATAAAACAGAGTATTTTCAACAGGAACACAGCCGTCGTCGGCGCAGTGCCAAAGAAATGTCGGCGGAGTGTTTTCGTGAACTCTTTTTTCCAGTGATACAAGCTCTCTAAGCTCAGCTGATTTTTCTTCTCCGATAAGATTAAGTATAGAGCCTTCATGGGTATATTGCGGATCGCTTGTGATTACCGGATAGCAGAGTATTGAGCCGTTTACCTTTATATCTTTCGGAGTACATTTCAGCGGTTTAGTAAGCAGTTCGCTGTCCCAGAAGTTTGCAGCCGTACCGGCAAGATGTCCTCCTGCCGAAAAACCGACAACTATGATTTTATCAGGATCTGTATCATATTTATCTGCGTTTTCACGGATATGCTTCACTGCCGCCGCACATTCAAGAGCCGCTGTGGGGAATTTCTTTTTTACACATGAATATCTGAGTACAAATGCGTTTATCCCCGCGCCTAAAAACCTCAGGGCAATAGGCTCTGCCTCGCGTTCCGAGCAGTAGTCATAGCCGCCGCCGGGGCAGATCAGAACCGCTCTTCGTTTTCTTATTCCCATTTCGGTATTAAAGGTGCTTGTATAACAGTCGAGTACCGGCGTACAGCTCTCTTCGCTTAATCCGGCAACAGAATAATCGACTTTAATTTTTACAGTTTCCTTGTTCAAGATAATTACTCTCCTTAAAAATATGCTTTAGTCAGCGCTTTCGCTGTGGGACGCTTCGGAAGATCTGTCCGATACGGAAGAAGTATCGTCAGCTTTATCGTCCTTTTCTTCGGAGGATACAAGCTTGACGCACACAGCGTAGCCTCCTATATTGTCTCCTGAGATCTCATATTCGTATTCCTCGTCGTTTTCGTTAAGAGGGACAGGGCAGTTAGTTGTTTTCTCACTGCTCATAGGTGTATAATACAGGGCATAGCAGTCTCCGTTGAAGCTCTTAAAGCTGTATGGATTTTTAAAAGTATACTGCTTGATAAAATCAAGATATTCCTCAAGACAAAGATCGTTAGCATGCATAATCTCAGCGTGAGGAAGTCCGACATATCTGAAATGATTGGCAAGTCCGCTTACTCTGGTAATGGCTGACTTGGATTCGGTATATCTCTGTATAAATCCGTATTTCCAGCAGTTTTCCGAAAACCATGTGTACTTTCCCGTACCGTCGAAGGCAGGATATGTGCCTTCGTCAGCAAGATAAAGCTGAAGATCAACTGCAAGTCCGGAGTCATGCTCAAAGCACGGCTTCTCAGTATGGGCTTCGTTATCGGCTTTGCTGTTTTCCTCTTCGTCCGAAACAGAGCCGGTATAGATATCACTGACCATTATTGTTTTCAGCTTCGTATCCTCATAAAAGCCGCAGAGAAGCGAATTGAAAGCTTTAAGCATTTCCTTTCTTCCCATTACCTGAGTGCTGCTTGTAGAACCTATCTGTGCGCCGCTCTTATCGAAAAGGTAGCCGTAAACGCCGTCAAGGTCTGAGGGCGCTCCTCCGCTGTACTTATATGTGGAATTAAGCATGATCAGGTTTCCGCTGCCCAGCGATTCGCTGTTTTTAACGCTTATGTATTTATAATTTCTGGTAAGTTTCTGAGCCTGAAAAGTCTCAGAGGATTCGTCTTTTACAGATGAGCCGTCGTCTTTCGCAGCCGAACTGACAGAAGCGGCAGGTTTCGTTTTTTCGCCGCCGTTTGAATTGGAATTGCACGATGTGGAAAGTGCGAGAATACCAATCAGCAATATTGCCATAGCGGCGGCAATATTTTTATATTTATAATGTTTTACCGCAGTTTTACTGCTCATAATCTTCAGCCTTCTTTCCGAATATCATACAAGTTAATTATAACACATTTTCTGCCTGCTGTGAACACTATTTTTGAAGCTTTTGAGTATTTCAACTTTTTGCACAAATAATCCAGTGCGTATTTAACATATTACACAAAATCCAGAACATAAATCGTTATCGAAAAGTAATGCGGCACAATATATTGTGTTTTAAATTCAAAGGCTGACAGGTTTTTATTCTTCAAGATTCCTTATGTAATGGAAAAGATACTGCTGAGCAATTCCCTCATAACCCTTTACACAGTCAGGAAGTCCGTTTGGATACCACCGTTCCATAACGCGCTTTACCCATACGTCGACCGGAAATGCTTCAATACGGTACATTCCGAACAGAAGAGCGCATTGAGCTACCTTTGGGCCTACGCCTTTAATCGTCATCAGAGCCGCTCTCGCTTCGTCTATAGGCATTGCGGAAACTGCGTTTAGATCAAGTTCTCCCGAATTTAATTTTCCAACAGCGTCAACCAGATATTTTGCCCTGAAGCCAGACCTGAGAAAAGCAAGGCTGTCAGCCGTTTCCTCTTTCATCATTTCGGCTGAGGGATAGCTGCCGTAATGCTCACAGAGCCTGCCTATAATTCCTTTTATTCTCGGAATATTGTTATTCTGTGATATTATAAACGAGGATAGAGCTTCCCAGCTGTCCTGACGGAGTATCCTTATCCCTCCAGCATACGAGCAGGCCTTTGACATAGTTTCGTCTTCGGAAAATCGTTTTTTTAGTTCTGAATAGTCAGTGGACAAGTCCAAATAATTGCACCATTTGTCAAGAAAGTCACGCTCCGAAGTATCTTTCAAGCGGAAGATATGTTCAGCTGTATTTTCGCATGATATAATAAGCGGCGTGTTGAGATAATATCCGCTGTAGCAGTCTGTTCCGATTTTCTGCCAGCGAAACGCCTGTCCGCAGTCAAGGGTATCGTCAAGGTCGAAATCCTCCTGACATAGCAGAATATCCTTTCCGTCAACCTTATAATCCATAAAATTTCCTCTTTTCTATTGCAAAATCGTTTTAAAACCATTATACTATAAATATATAAATTTTTCAACAGATTTTATAAGGCGGTTTTTTATGGAGATCAGGAGAGCGGTATCTTGTGACGCTGAAACAATAATGCAGATCACTCATGCGGCGATAGAAGCGGTTTATCCGATTTATTATAACGGCAGCTGTGTAGAATTTTTTCTGAATTTACACAGCTTGGGGAACATAAAGAGCAGCATAGAAAATGACAGTGTTTTTATTTTGGAGGCTGACGGTAAGCCTGCGGCAACCTGCGCTTTTAACGAAAACCATATATTAAGGCTGTTCGTGCTGCCGGAATTTCAGAATATGGGTTATGGAAGCAGACTTATGGATTATGCCGAGAAAATAATAAAAGGCTCATATTCTGACACATATCTTGAAGCATCGCTTTCCGGGTGTATCATGTATGAAAAAAGGGGATATAAAACTGTTTGTCACCGAGCTGAGAAAACAAACGGCGGCATTTTAGTATATGAAGTAATGAAAAAAGATTTTGATCCGGAGGTTTGAAATGAGAGAAAGTATTTTAACCATACCTGTAAATGAGATATTTGAGCCCAAATGCGGCTGTCCTATATGCCGTATGAGAGATATGCTTGAGCAGCGTACTATCGAGTATATAATGGGAGCGGCAATGATGGAGCCGGATGTGAGAATGGAAACAAACCGCTTAGGATTCTGCAAGACCCATTTTGAGCAGATGCGTGCTTGTAAAAACCGTCTTTCGCTGGCGCTAATGCTTCAATCCCACTTACAGGATATTCAGAAGCATATTTTTAACCGCAAAAGCATATTTGAGGGAAAGACTGCAAAGCAGAAAAAGGTATCATCCGTAAACAGCGAGTGCTTCGTCTGCTCGAAGATTGAATGGGGAATGTCTAGGCTTATGGTGACCTTTTTTGAAATGTATGAAAAGTCTAGGGATTTCAGGGAGCTTTTCAAAGCTCAGGAAATGCTTTGTCTGCCCCATTATGACCTGCTGGTAGGTATGACAGCTGACAGTATGGATAAGCGCTGGCAGAAGCAGTTTATAGGTGACTGCGGTGAGCTGACTGAAAAATATCTTGATCTCCTTGAAAAGGACGTATCTCATTACTGCAAAATGTACGACTACCGCAATACTGGAAAGGACGCCGACTGGGGCAATTCAAAGGATTCGATAGAGAGGGCAATTCGTTTTCTTACAACAAGGTAATTACATACCGGTTACAAATATTACGCAGTTCATTATGCACGGCTGTAGAATAAAAGTACGATTTTACAGACTCATTATCAGCAAATCGGGAAAATCAAAAGTTTTGATATTATCAGGGAGTTTTTTTGTACTTTTTAATATAAATTAACGTCGTTTATACAAAACAAATTAATAATAAACGTAAACTGCTTTAAAATCAAAGTATACGGAAAGCAAAAAATTTAGTACTGATTCTTTTAACTGAAAATTCATATTTGTAACTGTATTTTATTCCATTTAGTGTAAAAACAGAAGCTGATTTGTACGTTTTTTTAGACTTGAATGTTTTTCAACATATAAACAAGCCCATAAAAAGCCGTAGTTTTCAACGATTTCAACAGGATTATCAACACTTTTTAATATCAGAATTGGGTTTTCAACAGGCTTTTCAACAAAATCTTGAAAACTCCGTAGTTTAAACCTTATTTTTGTGTCAATAATATCATTGCAAACCAAAAATGTGCAAAACGGAGTGTTGATAATAAATGTTGAGAGGAATTAATAAACAAATCATTGAAGTTAAGTGTACGAATAATGAATACTTTGAAAAAATATTGTTATTTGTAAAAGCTGAAAAGTCTGATTCTCCCAGTGAAATATTACACGTTCAGGCAATTAACTGCTGCAGCGCTTTTACGTCTGCTTTCCCTAAAAGAAAGCGCCGAAGCTTTACCAAAACAGCGGCGGCAGTAGTTCTGTTATGTGCGCTTGGACTGGTCATAGGAATTTCAGCAGCGGCTTTGCTGTTATAGAAACGTCAGGCATAACGACGGCAAAAATCCGCTTTTATCGGCATATTTACCTCTTATAGGCTGTACGGGTGCCAAAGTTCAGTGAGAATTTTTGTTGAAAATGTATAAAGTAAATAAAAATCTTCAAAGGCTATTGGCTTTTGAGGATTTTTGTGTTATAATTTAATTTGATATAATGTTTTTCAGACGTTGAATTTTATGTGTTATTACAGGAAAGCAGTGAAATATGAATAACAGAGAAAAAAGCTTTGATAAAAGCAGGGACAAGCGTACTTATGACGGAGCTAAAGCTGACTGCGGCGACGAAAAGGGTTTGATAATAGGAAGAAATCCTGTTATTGAAGCGCTTAAAGCCGATAAGCTTATAGACCTTATATTTGTTAATTCCGAAGCCGGAGGCTCAATATCCCTTATATGCAGAATGGCTAAGGAAAAAGGTATACCCGTTAAGCAGGTAAACGAGCAGAAGCTTGCAAATATGAACAGGGGAGCGTCGCATCAGGGCGTTATAGCTATGGGCGCCTGTGCTGAATATGCGGATATTGACGATATACTTAGATTAGCTCAGGAAAAGGGCGAGGATCCTTTTATTATTATCTGCGACGAAATAGAAGATCCTCATAATCTGGGCGCAATAATAAGAACTGCCGAGGCGGCGGGAGCTCATGGGATGATTATTCCTAAGCGAAGAAGCGCTTCGCTGAATCAGACTGTATTCAAAACCTCTGCCGGCGCTGCCAGCTGGCTGCCTGTCGCAAGGGTTTCAAATCTTGCTGCGGCTGTAGATAAGCTGAAGGAAAATGGCGTTTGGATATACGGTACCGACGGTGCCGGAGAAGATTATTCAAAGGTCGAAATGACAGGTCCTATAGGTCTGATAATAGGCTCAGAGGGTTTCGGAATGAGCAGGCTTTTAAAAGAAAAATGTGATTTTCTTCTGAAGCTTCCGATGGCAGGTAAGATCACTTCTCTTAATGCCTCGGTAGCAGCGGGGATATTTATGTATGAGATAGTAAGACAGCGCAGAGCTGATTAAGTTAGAAATTAAGGAGTGAGAAATTTGGCTGATAAATTTTCGTTAGAAGATATAGTGGCTGAGTATTCCAACAAATCTGCCGTCGGCGGAAATGAAAATGACGATATCAGTGTTGACGAAATTGTAGAAGAAGCAAACGAAGAAATCTTAAATACCTCTGAGATGCCCGTAATTAAAGGTGCAGATGAAATGCGTGAAAGTATTTTTACAGCGAAGGAAACTGAGAGCGGACTGAGCGGCAGGGAAGAGGCTGTACAGGCGAGTGCAGTTATAGAGGATAATCCTGCGGAAGCTTATGAAAACCCTGCCAGAAGGCTTTTCAAAAGGAAGACCGGGCAGGAAAGAGTAAATATCAAGGAACTTGAAGATTCTATTAGAGCTGAAAAAGAGCGTGATATGAAGCGCAGCGAGGAAAACGCTCAGGTGATCGAAAATCTTATGAAGCTGAAAAAAGAGCGCGGAACGGTAAAGAAGAACAATGACGTTTCACCTGTAAGCCGACCTACAGTAAAGGATATAGATATGGGTCTTACCGGTAAAATAATCCCGAAAACGGAGGAGTTCGATAAGGCGGCAGATATACCTGAAAACGCTACATATGAGGAAAAATCGCGTCTGCTGTCTGAAAGAAGACAAAAGAAGATAGACAGCTTTAAGCTTAAAACTGAGGAGAATTCAGCCGAAAATGCGGATCAGAGGGACGGTGAAGCAGCTCAGAAGGAGTTTGAAAGCTTTGATGAAGCTCCTAGAATACTAAGAGATATTCTTCAGGTAAAAAGCAATTTGGTTATGCGTATGTGCGTACTTATGTTTACAGGAGTTTTCAGCCTGCTTATAACGCTTGCCAACGACTTTTCTCTGCCTCTTGTTAAAGTTTTCGATAAGACAATGAGTCCTTCGGCATATCTTTTTACAAATACTATACTGGGTCTTATTTCGATAGCGGTTTCCTATACCGTTTTGTCTGGCGGTATTAAGAATCTGTTCAAGCGCAGAGCCGACTGCGACAGCATTGCGGCAATAGGGATTTTTATGTCAGTTATTGCAGGAATAATCACGCTTTTTGAGCCGTCCGTTGTAAGGGAAAGCTTCTATCATGTGTATACGTCTGCGGCGATTTTCGGACTTGTATTCAATACGCTTGGAAAGCTGATGATCGTAAAGAAAACGGAACGTAATTTCCGGTTTGCGGCAGGGGATTACGAGCGCTATGCTCTGGTCAATATTAACGACGAGGATGTTGCAAGCAAGTTTACAAAGGGTGCGCTCAACGATTTTCCGGAATTGGCGGCAATGAGAAAAACCGAATTTGTGAATGACTTTATGAAAAACTCTTATTCAGCAGATATATCAGACGGTTTTGCCAAGAAAACTGCACCGTTTATACTTCTGGCAGGACTTTTAGTGGGATTACTTTCGCTGATATTTGAAAAGGGAGCTTCGGGCGGAACAGAGAAATTCTTTACTCTGCTTGCAGTAATGTCAGGGACTATCTCAATGTGCTCCTCTCTGGCTCTCATGCTTGTGGTAAATGTGCCGATGGGCAGGGCACAGAAAAAGTTCTTACAGTATTCGGGCGTAATGCTTGGATATTCGTCGGTTGAAGAATTTGCAGATACAAATTCAGTGCTGGTTGACGCAGAGCAGCTGTTTCCTAACGGAATGGTTGATTTCGTAAATTTAAAGCTTCTAAGCTCTGCAAGGATAGAGGACTGTATACTTATGGCGGCAAGCCTTGCCTGTCAGGCGGGAAGCGTACTGAAGCCTACCTTTTATAAAATGCTCAGAGGAAAAACGGAAATGCTTTATCCGGTTGAAAGCTATATTTATGAGGACGGACTGGGACTTTCGGGCTGGATAGAAAACAAGCGTGTTCTGCTCGGAACGAGAGAGCTTATGGAAAATCATTCGATAGAGGGAATACCTACTGAGGCAAAGGAACAGGAGTACGCTAAAGGAAATATTGTTCTTTATTTGTCTGTATCCGGAGTTGTTTCTACATTGTTCGTAGTTCAGGCAAACGCCAGTCTTTCAGTTACGAGATGGCTTCAGGAGCTGGAGGAAGAGGGTATTACCGCAGTAGTCAGGACGGCTGACGGATTTATAAGCGTTAATTTCCTCTCAGAGCTTTTTGGAATAACTCCCAACAGTATAAAGCTTCTTCCTTTCAGATTCCATAAGGAGTACGAAAATCAGACAGAGTATATTCCCAAAATTTCTTCCTCAATGCTTTGCTCAGGACATTTCCCATCTTTTGCAATGCTTTTAATCGGAGCTAAAAGGCTGAAGTTTATTACAAATCTCGGAATAGCGGTTCAAATGGGAGCAGCGGTTCTTGGCGGTGTTCTATCGATCATTATGATGCTTCTGGGAGCGTTTTCACAGATCACGCCATCTTTGGTAATATGCTATAATATGGCGTTTGTACTGCTTACTCTGATTATACAGCACTTTAAGAAAATATAGAGTTATTAAATTGACCTGACCTATAAAAGCTTATCTGCCGATATTATCAAAATGCTTATAGTTGTCCCTTGATTTTGCATACGTCCGAGGAATAGGGGGATTATGAACGGTTAAGATTTGCAAACAGAATAGAAAGCGTCAACCGTAGGTAATTATTAGTTTTTAAACGACATACTGACTCCGTTTTTTAGCGGAGTCAGTTTTTTTGTGTAACGAAAACCACCCGTATAGCAAGTGGTTTCAAAAAGCTTTAGCTATGAGTAGAAAAAAGAAACTTCCAATGGTATAATAAGTTAAGGTCTGCGAGCCTAACTAAAACCAAAAGAGGTCATCGTCATGACAAGGACGTATATCAAGTTTAGCACATTCGAAGTGGAATTGCAAGTATCATGTGGTATTTGCCCCAAAATACAGAAGAATGGTGATATATAATCAGATAAAAAGCGATATAGAAAAAATTCTTAGAAAGCTGTGTGAGCAAAAAGGGATGGAAATAATAGAAGCAGAAGCGTGTGCGGATCACATTCATATGCTGATAGCAATACCGCCCAAATACAGTGTGGCGCAGATAATGGGATATTTAAAAGGAAAAAGTTCTTTGATGATATTCGATCGACATGCAAATCTCAAGTAAAGCATGGAAACAGACACTTTTGGTGTAGAGGTTACTATGTGGATACAGTAGGAAAGAACAAAAAGAAAATAGAAGAGTACATAAGAAATCAGTTGCAGGAGGATATTGCAAGCGATCAGTTAAGGCTATTTGAAACAACTGATCCATTTACAGGAGAAAAGTATAAAAAGAAATAATAAAACCCCTTAAGGGGCAGTGTCAGTATCAAACCCTTATAGGGCTTTATTAAACCACCCGTTTAACGGGTGGTTTTGATTGAATTATTTTTTTACCAAATTTATAAAAGAAACAGACTCTGGGGATCAAGAAGAAAAATGGGACAAAATATTGCCTAAATCTGCTAAAAATATATTGCTAATTTTATGCAAATTATAGATTTTTTAAAAATTGCCAAGAATTATTAATTAAACTCTTGAATTATTGTGTATATTGTGCTAATATTTTAATTAATATAGGTATATTAAGTGATATTTTATAATAATTGATATAAAAATAAAAAATGTTTATTCGTCGTTTGGCGAGAAAGGAAATGTTATGAAATTGCAAAAACAAATTACAAATGAAGAGCTGCTTGAACTTACAAAAAAAGCATTCGAAAATGACGAGGTTGCTGAATTCCTATGTGGAGAAAATGGATATTCAGTTATGGGAAACAGGGATATACCTACTAATATTCCTACGGATTTCGGACGCATTGTAGAAAAAGGAATATATATATATTATAAAAATACTAATGATGAAACTATTGTTTTGAAAACTAAACAAGCACTTTTAAAGTTGATTAAGGGAACGCCTATAAATGTTTGGGTAGCTTTTATGATTATACGACGTCAATTTAACAAGTATGATAAAAATTTAGCACCTTTTAAAATCGAAGATGAGAATATTCTTTTCTTATTAAAGAATGCCCTCAGAACTAATGAGGTTCAACTTCGTAACTGTAAAAAGTTTTTAGGTACTAATTGCGAGAATGGATTATGGCAAAATATTCTTAGAATTGATAATAACTACAAAGAAGATATGGGGGTTAGTCTAATATGAGCAATCAAGTTAACAAATACTTTTTGGATTATGGTGCATCATTTATTGTTACAAAAGATGATTATTTATATAATACTTAATAATATCAATAATTTTAACTACTGAATTAGATGGAGGTTCTATGAAAAGAAAACTTGTTTTATTTATGGCGGCTGCCTTTTTGGTTTCTAATTTAACAGCCTGCAAAAATTCTGAAAACACATTATCGTCCGATAATGATAAAAGCCGAAGTACACAAAGCAGTATTTCCGAATCGGTATCGGAAAGTACAAATAGCGATACTGAGAGCAAAACTGAGATTCAGCCGGAAATATCTGTACCGGAACAAGGAACATTCGATATTGAATATGTTCGCAAACAAATTAGCATCAAAGGTCAGCCGTTTGAAATTCCTATGGCGTTAAAGGATTTAAAAGATGGGTGGACATGGAAAGAACATGAGAATACAAAATATTGTGATGAAGGTCACGGATTAGCGTATATTTATTATAATGGCGAAGAAATGTTTGTTGCTGGTTTGGAGAATTATTTTGATGGAGCAAAGGACAATGGAATTATATATAATCTGACGATTGAAACTAATGATTGTTCAATAGATGGATTATTCCCAATAAAGTCAACAAAACAGGATGTTGTTGGCAAATATGGTGAGCCAGTTAAGATAAATAAATATGGTTCGTATTATTATGGGACTGTAAATGATTCTGATAGTATTGGTGGTATAATAAATGAGCAGAGGATTTGTGTGGAAATTAATGATGATGATACTATAAAATCTATTAGCATTACTTATGCTGATTTGACAAAAGAAAATTAAGAAAAGGAGAATTATTATGGCTAAAGAAAAGAAATTTGACAAGAATATATCGGTAATGAAGGTTTTGTTTGCATCCAATTCAATAATAATCGAGTTGAGGGGTTTTGACGCTTTTGATGGCAGGACTTTAATTGTTAAATGGGAAGCAATATTAGATGATTCTTTTAACAAACAAGAAACTATCAAATGGGCAAAGCCGTATGAAAACGAGGAAATAGATAGTAAAACAAAAAGAGAGATACTTTATCATCTTTGTGTAGAATTAGCTAGACTGGATTACAAAGGATACAGAAATGAATATGTCGGTGACGAAATAAGAAAAGCTGTTGATACAGTATGTTTAAAAGGAGAATGATTATGGCTTATATTAACGAAAAACTTACTATACTGCAAAAAGAGGCGTTTGAAAAGAGAAAAATAAATAATCCACTTTATTTAAATAAAGTGTTAGTACCAAATTTTTGGACGGTAGATCATGACCGAAATTCATATCTAATAAATGTTGGTGCTTATCATGATGTGTCTAACGAAGAATTATTTGTGTTTATATATAATCTAAACACATATTTATTTACACTTCAAATGAGTGATGTTGATAATGGTACGAAAAGGTGGAAGTTAGTAAAATATGCTATGCTAAGTGGCTCGCAGAAATTTAATGAAGAGCAATTACTGGATAACTTTAAAGATGCGTTATCGGAATACAAATACAATGGTTTACCAAGTGGTTATAAACAGCAGTTCCAAATGAAAATAGAATTATAACGAAATGATGTGATATGTCTGTTCTTCGATGTTGGCTCAGCGCTGATAGACGAAACAGAATGTTATAACCACCGAATAAGAGATGCTATCACAGAAACAGACATTACCTTTGAGCAGTTCAACGAGAAACGGTTTTGTGTTGAAATATAAGGGTTATGTGTTATTTCCAATTATAACATAAAATTTAATAAAGTTCAACATAAAAGCATAGCCGCAATCGAATTTGCACGGTTGCGGATCATACATATATTACAATTATCTTGAAAAATCTCCGATTTCGCCCAGCAGTTTACCGATACTGTGATACATTCCTGAATAAATAACAGGGTCAAGCTTAGTTAAATCTACATCAAAAATATCTCTGAGCATAATATTTTCATCAACCTGAATATTCATAATCTTGCAGAAGAATGTGGTTGACTCTCCCGTATCAACAGATTTAATTACCTCGCATTCATATATCCAACGGCTTGCATCAAGAATAGGAACATCTAGAACTTCGCCTCTGCAAACATTGTAAGAAAATTTATCTTTGCTGTCATCTTTAGCGTGATGTGTTCCGAAATAATCCATAAGTTCAAGCATATCTTTACTTACTAAATTAACGCTTAGCTTACCTGTTCTGATGACATTTTGTTTAGTCCGTTTTGTTCCAAACATACTGACAACCAATAAATAATCATTATCTTTTTCATTTGTAACGCTTACCCAAGTAATAGGCGCAAAATTATATGTTCCGTCTTCATTGTTTGTTCCGATGATAAATGCAGGCTGGACGCACATTGAAAAGTGAGTGCCTATTGATTTCCTTTTTATGTTTTTCACATTTGCTTTATTGCTGTTTATGAGCATGAGCTGTTCTCCTTTTTACGATTTCGTAATGGTATTATACCACAATTTTCGGAAAAGTTCAATATAAAAGTGCAGCCGAATTCGGATGCTCCGTTTCGGCTTTCTGTGATAATTATATGAGGGTTTTTATAGTAAGGATCAGTAAGGCAAAATGAAATTATTAGATATATTATATGAGGAATGGTTTTGTGTTGAAATATCAGGGTTATGTGCTGTATTTAAATTGATATAATATAGTTTTTTAGGAGGAATTGTAATGAATGAATCCATATGTCTGTTCTTCGATGTTGGCTCAGCGCTGATAGACGAAACAGAATGTTATAACCACCGAATCAGAAATGCTATCACAGAAACGGACATTACCTTTGAGCAGTTCAACGAGAAACGGTTTTTCTTTGCAAAACAGAATCTCAAGGGTGATATTGAAGCAATAAATTTTTTCGGACTTACAAAAACACCTTGGCATACAGAGGATGAAAAGCTCTATCTCAAAGCTGAAAGTGTTCTTAAGGCTTTATCGGAGTACGGCTGCAAGATAGGCATAATTGCAAATCAGAGCTTAGGAACGCAGTCCCGTCTTGAAAACCGGGGACTCATGCAATATATAACATTTCGGGTTTTGTCATAATAGCACCTCCCCACAATGATATATGATATCCTTGCCGCTATTTTTCGCATATTCAATTTCATTACGAACTGATTTACCAATGTAACCGCCTATATTGACAACATAAATTCCATCACTTAAATCAATCTTTCTATAATGAGCTTTTTCAAGTGTTTTCAATTCATCATCATTGGGCTTAATATTATCAGGGCAATACACGCATTGAAAAATATTATAATTATTCTCAGTTTCAAGATAATAAGCTATATCTTTCATCTCATCACTAAATCTCATACTGCCGCAAATTGTAAGTGTTTTCATTTCAGCACCTCCAAAATATCCTGCAATTTCTCCACAACATAATCCGCATTCTGAAATTCATTAATAGGCTGTTGATATACGCTGAAGCCTTGTCTAACCCATATAGTTTTCATTCCAAGCTTTTTAGCAGGCTCAATATCATTGTCAAGCCTGTCCCCAATCATAAAAGCATTTTCGGATATACATCCGCACGATCTAACGCTCTTAGAAAAATTCTCTTGCCGGGCTTTGCAACGCCTTCCTCGGCTGACGCTATAACAAGGCTTATTTTTTGACTATGGACACACACTTTTATATGAGCCTGATTGGAACTCTGACCGTGGTAATGCGGAGCTTTTAAAATTCGCTATAAAAAATCCTCATAATTGTATCGTTGAGGATATAAGAAAAGGAGCAGAGATTATCTACGGTGAGCATGTTGCCAAAGTGCGTGAGTACGGATATGAAATCAGCGTCTGCGTCATCATCTTTTTTAAAGAGCAGAAATCTGATTTTCAAGAATTTTCCGTTCAGCCTGTACCTTGTAAATTTCCGTCCTGTGATTTTCATTCCAGTCCTGTGTAAACTGCACAAAGGGACGTTTCCCCATAGAAACAACGGGAGATTTCCTAAAGCTCGGTTCGGCAACGGTGAGTGAATTGAGTACAAGTGGTTCGGTGTGGTCTGCTTTACCGCACATACGATACATTTCGGTAAAGCAATAACTTATTGCCGAGAGTATTGTTGTGCCTGCCATGGCAACATCTGTGGAGGTCGTTTTCGCTATGCCTTGTGCCATTTCACGAAGTATGGCTGGCAGTGCGTTTACAGGAAAAGGCAGGGTTGGTTCTTTTCCGCCTCGGAGTGAAGTGGGCGGCACCCACTTGGTCAGTTCATTCAAATTATCAAGCCCCTTCTGTAATATTTTGTGAGGGAACGTCTTCTATATATAGGGTTCAAGAGGGTAAAAATTGCATTGCTTTATACAACTATCAAAAAATTCATAAAAATTATTTTGTATTAAGAAACAGCCTGCAACTTTCTTTCTCTCGCTGACAATTTCATCATATCATGGCAGATTTTCAGGTGTTGGGACATTGCGTATTTGCGCAAGTATATACGCAAAAGATATATATGATACGCAAAATTATTGATATATTGCGTATGAAATGATATAAAAACAAAGTACAGAAAACGAGGTGCTAAAAATGAAAACCACTGCAATTAACTGTATAAATGAAAAAGACCGCACAATTGAACTCGCACAGTCTGTTATAAATATTGATGAAAGTCTGCATTGTGCCGTTTTGAATGCAAGGATTTATACTATTGATGAACTGATGTATCAGCACAAGATTTTTACCGAAAACACCGAGATTTTCGACACATTCCGTGACAAAATTCACAGTTGTTTGCGTGTACCGAGGAAATGCTTGCAAGGTTTACTGCTGAACATGGGGAAAATGTTTTCTTTCGTGGGTTTGTGACGGCTGTAACGGAGTTATATGATGCAGAACGGCAAAAGATTTTGAATCCTGATGATATTGTAAAAACCAAGCTGAACAGAAACAAAATATGTTCAGATATTTCTGAGCGTATCAATGCCTGTTTTGACAGCACATTGAATCTTCTGTGCAGTAATGCATATTTTGATTATCGCTGTAATATTGAGTATTTTTGTGTAGAGTCTATGCGGACGATTATTGCAACAGACGAATACACATTCAATGTGTTCCGTGAGAGCGACAATGCACTCACTGTACTGTTTGCGGAACTGGGGCAGATTGTACATCGGAATAAGTGGGTTATTTGTAAATGTGGATTTTGCAAGAAAAATTTCATTGACATCGAGGACGCTGTATGCTGTCACAGTGCAGAGTGCAAGTCTGACCACGAAAAGCAGAAAAAGAAGGTTTATGACGGATATGCTAAGGAGTATTCAATGGTTAAAAGTAATTATGATACCTATGTCCGCCAATTTGTAAAGGCTCTTCGTACAGCAAAAATATACACGCAATATCCTGCCGATTTTGATTAATTTAAACAGGATCAGGAGGAGAAAAGCTGATATGGACAGGCTCAAAAAGTATCTTATCCGCAATGGTTTGTCCGTTGGCGAGCTTGAAGAACGTGGGAATGTGTATCGGGTTGAGATGAAGGCTTTGGCGGAGGAGATTTTGGAGAGGTGTAATATAGTCAGATGATGTTATGCTCATACTTGATTATTTATAATTAATTTATCATAACGAAAGGTCTTGAAAAATACGATAAATTATAGTATAATATAATAAACTTGGATATTATACTCAAAAGGGGCGTTTTAATGAAATATTATTAAAAAAATGCGGCTTTCGGGAACTGGGAAGCTTTAAAAACGGAAAACCGCATAGAGGACGTTATCTTCTTACTTCTACGAATAAAGAAGTATTGTTTATATTTCCACCGCTATCTGTAACGCAATTAAATGATTCGGCGATATTGCCAATTATTCCTCTTTATTCTGGTAAAAAGGTTTACTGCAATTATGTCTATTACAATGATAAATTTCATGAGTCATTTGCCGTACAAAAAACATGTAGAATTCTATTGATTTTTATAGCAAAAAGTGTTATAATTAAACAGAATTTATCATTTTATAAAGTGAGGTGAATTCGTATGCTTGATAAAGAAAAACTCTTTGAAAAAGTTATCTTGTTTTACCAATCATTGCCGCAAGACTTACTTGATAATATTATTAGTACACTTCCCATTAATAGAGAAGATAAGCGAAGGATAATTAAACTCAAGTCGACTAAGAAAAAAGTTGATATGCTTATGTCACCACAGTTCAGAAAAATCTTTGCCGATACAGCATACAAAGCCATCATGCCGCACATTTCCCTTGAGCTTGAAAGTACTACTTACGATGAAATAGTTAACAGTATTAAAGATGATAATAAGAGCTACATTGCAATTTTTTTCTTCAGGTGGTGTTATGAGGACGGAATTGACGGGTCATCTAATGACGATAAATATTTTGATTCTTTTGTAGACTCTGAGGTATTTGATTGTATACTTAATGGAGAGAAGATAGAAAAAATGCCACCTGCTCCAAAGAGAAATGATCCTGCATCAGAGAATGATACTGGTGTATCTACAGAAGAAGCTAAAACACCATCAGCTGATATAAATAATGACGAGGTGAATACGATGAAATTATTAGGACGAATTGAGAAAAGAAATACATTTTATAATTTCTTCCCTCAGTATGAATATGAGAATGGAAGGCTTAAAGAGATACCTGGTGACAAGCTCAAAGCTGATTACCCTACAAACGGAGGAATAAACCTTGCTTATAATCCTTATACCGGCGGAGCTGCATCGTTTCTCGATGATATAACCACAGATATTGATGAAGATCAGTATGTTAATAATGTGTATGTAATAGAAATAGACAATTGTGATTTGGAAGAAAACGACAATTCTACTTATCAGGTCAAGCTTGATTTGCAACGTTTATTTCAACAGGGTAAAAAATTGCATGATATTATTCGCTATGCAGACGAATATGGAATATATAAAGTTGTTCACAATGAAGCAGATAGTATTTCAGATAAGACCTTTATAAGCGGTAATATTAATCTTCTTGAAACAAATATTACTGATGGTGAAATGGTAATTCTATTTTATAATGAAAAACACTATGGACCTTTTAAAGCATCACGCAGGCAATATGATGAAAGATACTACGTCAATACCTTAGCCAGTGAAAATAACTATCTTGTTCCTTTTTTCAATTTAGCAGATGTAGATGTTATAGAGCTTGAGAAGCAAGCTTATTATAAAGATCCAACGTACACCAGATTTATTCAAACTTCCCCGAAGAATAAACAGTTTGAAGATGTAATCACAGATGAGATACTGCTTGAAAAAATAGCCGATGATGTGTCAATTGAACTTGCAATAAATAACCCAGAAGAATTCTCTCATCTGTGCAGTAATTCCCCTTTTCTTGCTGAATTGCCACAGGAGATCGTTTCAAAACGTCTTGACAGACTTGTAGAAATAGTCAATAATGTTGAGAGGTTTAAAGAAAAGAAGCATGAGGTTTTTGAGTCTCTGCTCAAACTCTATCAGGAAACACCATCCGATAAGATGATAATCGAATCAGATGTTTATAAAGACTTGCAGAGCAAATATATCGAAGAAAGAAGAAAAAGTGAAGATGCTGATAAGACTATTCAAGAGTTGAGAAAAGTACAGGAAGAATTAAATGCACAGATAGTAGAGCTACGAAAAAGTTCAGAAGGTACTGCATCTTCAGAAGAAGTATTAAAACTAAAAGAAGAGATTTATAGGCTATCATCAGAACTTGAAAAGAAGGATAATATAATTCAAACAACCGAAAATATAGAAGAATTAGAGGAAAAGCAAAAAAGACTTCAGAATATCAATGAGGGTCTGATAATCCAAAAAGATAATTACTCACGGCAGATAGAGGAATTACGTACAGATGTTAGCAATGCAATTAAATCGGGCAGAGCCGAGATGGCATCTTTAGCTTTTGATCCATTTATTTCAAGCGAAATGATGAGGCAAGCTGCATCGTGGGATGCAACAGAAGAAGGCAGGCAATATAAAGATAAGCTAGGAAGAATAAGTTCAGTTACTCCTTCCACATTAAGTGACAATGATCTTATAGAATATGTTGTAAATTATGTTAAAGAACGAAGAGAGTACAGTCGCAATGACATAATCAATATCTACATCAGTATCGCCCAGAACTTTATCACTATTTTTTCAGGTGAACCAGGCACAGGAAAAACATCAATGTGCAATATCGTCGCTGAAACTCTTGGCCTGCTGCAGTATGGGGAAGAGATAAACCGTTTTGTTTCTGTATCAGTAGAGCGTGGGTGGTCTTCCAAAAGAGATCTTATCGGATACTATAATCCTCTGACAAGAAAATATGATAAGAGCAATGGCAAAATATATGATGCTCTTCGAGTACTTGATGAAGAGAGGAAAAAATCCAAATATCCATTTATAATTATGCTTGATGAGGCAAATCTCAGTCCCATAGAGTATTATTGGGCAGATTTCATGCGCCTTACGGACAGATCATCTTTGAATGATATGTATATAAATATAGGAGCGGAACGAGAATTATATGTTCCTGAAACACTTAAATTCGTAGCTACCATCAACACTGATCAGACTACCGAAACACTGTCTCCAAGACTTATTGACAGAGCCTGCATCATAAAACTGCCAAAAGTTGAACCTAAATATAGTATTGATGTTTCATCAACATCAACAGAGATAATCACATGGGACAACTTTGTTAAGGCGTTTTCCAAGACGGAGGAACTGAATCCTATTACACAAAAGGGAATGAAAGAAATATATAAGCTATTCAATGATTATGGAATGAGCGTTAGCCCACGTACACAATTAGGCATAAAAAAATATGTGATGGCAGCTCAGGAAATTATGGAGGACGAGCCTAATACCCTTGCAAGAGAGAAAGCTCTGGATTTCGCAGTGGTACAAAAACTGCTGCCTAAAATCAATGGTTACTATTCCGTTTATGAACGTTTCTTTGATTCACTGAAACAGTTGTGTAAGGAGTATAACCTTAACATGACTGAAGATGCTATCCTAAAGATAATTGATACGCAGGAGCGAAATATGGGTTATTGTCAGTATCTAATCTGAGTAAGGAGGGATTCCTTTGGATACAATAACACTGAAACTGAAACCAAAGTATCGTGAAGAAATAGAATTAATACTCCAAACCGACAAAGAAAGCGAATATACTGATATACCTAATGGCAAAGAAGTTGTATATAATGATAATCCGTATTTGTTTTTATTGTCAGGTGCTACTTCTATTCCATCAAAAGTGTATATCAATGATGAAGCATATGATGCTGAATTCTGTAGCGGAGGAGCGGATGGGATTCAGTTCAGGTTGAAAGGATGCGATAGACCGTTTTTACAGAGTTTCGGTGCGATAAGAATAGAAGTGTGGTTGGACGGAAAACAGTACGACTCCAAAAGCGTTGCTGTACTGGTATCAGATTCCGAAATCAACAACGGCGTTATAAACATGATAGAATATATATATGAGAATTGTGAGGATTATCTTTACGAAGAACATAAATATTCTACGATACTGTCGGGAATTAAAGCCAACGAAACTATCTCACTTGAAGCAAAAATTGCATTTCTGGAACAAACACTTGAAATCTATAAAAAATCATATCAGTATCTGAAAACCAATCCATACTGTAAACTTGAAAAAACAGAAGCCGTAGATTCGTTCGATAAACTACAATCTATCTCACGGAAAACCATACAGTATATAACAAATAATATTGATGAACTTGCAGTTGCTAATTACGACACAGGAATAAGGTATAATAATCAGTATTATCAGCCTAACAAAGTGCTGGTGGAAAGAAATTCATATTCATATGATGTTTATGAAAACCGTATCATTGTAGGTTTTTTAAAAACTATTGTATCCGAGATCAATATAACAATTAAAAGTCTACTGGAGAAAACGTATCTTAAAAACAAAACTTCTGCACAAGACGGATATATTGATTCAATGTATCAGATTTTTTCAAGGAGTATCAAACGGATAAATGGATATATAGAATCCCTGAAATCTCTGCATAATAAATATCAACAGTTGTATTATTTTTATACTCAGCTTTTCAATCTTTCAGCAGATGCAGTTAGGATGATTCCTGTTTTCACTCCTGTTTTCCGTTCTATAAACGCTTATAGACAGATATATACAGTTATACATAGATGGTTTTCTATAGGTAATTATGATCTTGGAAAAGATGAATTGCTGTTAAGTTTTATCTCTACAAGCAAAATATATGAATACTATTGTTTGATTAAAATGTTGTCTCATATAACTGAAAACACCGACTATGCTTTAACAGAATCGAAACGCATATCTTATTGTGTAAATAATAATTACTATGAAGATATGAAATATAATAATACATTCATTTTTTTCAATAGTGATAGTAAACTCACGCTGTATTTTCAGCCTGTAGTGTATGGTGATAGCAGAGCATTCAATGGTTTAGATTTATTCCGAAATACTTCATCAAACGCTAAAAAAGATAACAGTAATAAAGGGAAAACATATACCCCTGACTATATTATAAGAATTGAATATAACGATATGATCGATTATATTATCCTAGATGCCAAATTTAGTACACCTGAAAATATTCGGCTTCATCAATTGCAGGAATTGGTGTATAAGTATTTATTCTCAATTAGTACATTACATGAAAAAGATCGTATAAAAGGACTATACATACTTTGTGGAAAAAAACTTGGTAATGATATGGAGGATAATATTCACGATTTAGCACAAAAAATTGGTTACAGCGTTACTCCTTTTGCTGATATATTGGTAATGAATGGCGTAAAAACAGATGACTATTCTATGACTAGTATGATATTTAATAATGTAATATCAACGGATGCACCCAAAAGCACAGCCATTGAAAATCAAATATAAACCATACACTCAAACACTATTTCTCTCTCGCCATACTGATGAAGTAGGCTATAAGTTCAAGCACTTTCTCGGTATCTCCGTTGAGGACAGTTCTTTGATAACAACTATCAGTTTGTTTCCAAAGCTCCACTTGGCGATTGATTGCTTCACTGACTTGTAACTTCAGATCATCAAGGTACTGAACAATTCTGCCCTCATTGACGAGCTTGCAAAGCCTATCGGGGCACTTATTGTCAGAATAATGAAGATGATACCTGATAAAGTCTGTGTGATAGAACTTGATCTCCTCAGTGAGCGTGTCGGTATTGAAGTGGGTAAATGTCACAGTATTGGTGCCAAGTCTCCAAATCGGCATATTCTTCTTTTTCTGTGGATTGTATGCAGTCTGTTCGCTTTTGTATCTGCTCATAAATTTTTACTCCATATCAAAAATATTATACAAGGGTATGTCGGATATTTTGTCCGCTATGGTTACAAAAACATAGCCCAAAACAGCGTAATCGAATTTTTGTAAATTGTTCTAAAATACCGTATTTTTAGGGGTTTCTGCACATCTCATTGAATCCCTCTGTGTATTTTGAGTTGCTTTTTAATGATATTTTTACTCCTCCTGCTTGCCTGTTTTTTTACTTCCTTATTTTTCATACCCGTTTACTTTTTAGTATACATTAATACAGGTAAATATTCCTTCAGATACGGGAGCATATGCGAAAAGCTGGACAGCTAAGAAAATTAAGGAAACATTTTCGATTTACGCAATTTTTATCAGTATATCCTATTCGAGCTTCAGTCATCAGAGGACTGCGAATCATGCCTGTGGATAATGATTGTTTTGTATATCCCGGATAAATAAAAAGCTAATAACTATTATCCGTGTAATGTATGGCGGGCGGGATATTGATGTGCGGTTTGAAAAATATGCAAAGATGTAAATCAGAAATTTTCATATCTGATAAGACAAAATAGTGCAAGTTTTGTCGGGCAAGAGAGTCATTCATAAGATACAATAGTCTTACAGCGGGAGGTGATACAAGTGGAATGGATGGATACAATACAGGAGAGCATAGAATTTATTGAGTCGCATATTACCGATGATATTTCTGCTGATAATGTGGCAAGTAATGTCTTTATGTCAACGTTCTATTTTCAAAAAGGATTTAGTATGCTATGTGGCTATACCGTAGGTGAGTATATCAGAAATCGCAAACTTGCTTTAGCTGGCGGCGAACTTGCAACATCAGATACAAAAATCATTGATATTGCGATGAAGTATGGATATGAATCTCCAGACAGTTTTACAAAAGCATTCACAAGATTTCATGGAATATCGCCGACTATGGTGCGAAAGGATAGCGTGATGATTAAGACATTCGCTCCGCTGAAAATAGAAATTTCATTGAAAGGTGGTTATCTTATGAGTTACAAAATTGAGAAAAAGAACAGTTTTACAGTACTTGCAGCTGCAAAAAGATTTAACTATGAAACTTGCAAACAGGAAATTCCGCAGTTTTGGAAAGAGCATTATGAAAAAGGAAACGGAAAAATCGTCTGCGGTATGTTTGGTATTAACATTGACGAGAAGATGGGCAATCAGGATTTTGAGTATCTGATTGCTGACATTTATAACTCAACATTGGAAATTCCGGAAGGTTTTGAAATTCGCACTATTCCGGAATTTACTTGGGCAGTATTCTCTTGTGACGGACCAATGCCAACAGCATTGCAGGATGTTAATAAGAAAATATTTTCCGAGTGGCTTCCGGCATTGAAGGAGTACGAGTTTGCAGCAGGTTATTGTGTAGAGATGTATGATGATCCGAATAAATATCCAAATGGAACACAGGACGCAAATTACCATTCGGAGATTTGGATTCCGGTCAAAAAGAAATAATAGTTATGACTAAGCTTTGATATATCTTTGACTCAAAAACAGAATAAAGCAACATGAGCATCAATTCTTAATTGGGTTGGTGCTTTCTTAATGTTCAGGGAAATCCGGGCCATTTTTTTGCACATCGGAAACATCTCTGTGGCACAGCTGGACGAAGATATTCAGACAAACGGTGCAGTGCGCTGCAGTAAGGGCAACTTAATGACTTTATGCGGCTTTAAGAATATTGTCATATAATTTTCACTTGGATATGCTATAATGATAATTTAAGGAAGAGACAATTATGAATTTGAGGAGAAAAAGATAATGGCAAATGAAAAGGTTTCATTCAGAGAGTTTCTATCGGCAGTTGAACCAGAACACCGGGAGTTTGTCGAGAAACTTAATAATAAACTAATAGAGCAAGGCTGTAACCTTGTAATTAAGGAAGCAAAGAGCGGTTACGCCGCTTCATACCAGCTAGAGAAGAAAACAGTAATGAATTGGGTGTTTCGGAAGTCGGGGGTTTTAGCACGAATTTACGGTGACAACGCTGGCAGGTATGAGGATATAATCACTTCTCTGCCTGCTGATATGCAAAAGAAAATGACTACTTCCCGTGACTGCAAGAAACTGATAGACCCCAATGCTTGTAGCGATACCTGCGTAAAAGGCTTTATTTATGCCTTGAATGGTAATATACATAAAAAATGCCGTAATGATGGAATGTTCTTCCTGCTGTCAAATGAAACAGCGGAGCATATATCTAGGCTGGTCTGCGCAGAGGTTGCTGCCCGCAAGTCAGCTTCATAGAGACCGAATATTTTGTCTGATAAGTCCCAGTTTGACAGGTGGAAAAATTTCAGGTTATTTGGTCGAAAAATCTGAAGTCGTTAAGGAGAATATTGTGCCACTTAATATAGCAGATACATTTGAATTATTGTTTAATAAAAATAATAATGTTGCATATAAGGCATTACAGGAATTACAAAAAGAAAGTAAAGAAACGGATTGTGTCTATCCCTATGTGGATAGATTAAGTGATATGCTTGACAGCGATAATTCTTATATCCGTACAAGAGGGCTTACACTACTTGCCTATAATGCAAAATGGGATAAAGATTATAAAATTGATGAAATCATTGATAAATATTTGAAACACATTACAGATGTTAAACCTATCACGGCAAGACAATGTATTAAGCTGCTCCCGATTGTTGCAAAGTATAAGCCAGAATTAAAAAATGATATTCTTTCTGCACTTCATAAGGCGGATATATCTATTTATGACGATAGTATGCAATCCTTAGTTCATAAGGATATTCAAAAAGCATTGAAAGAAATAGAAAAACTATAAAAATACAACTTCCAGTTGAAAGGTGAAATTTACATGAAACATACTTGTATAGTATTATCGGTAGCAGACATCAATACTGCCAGAAAATTTTATGAGGATTTATTCGGACTGGAATTATACCAGGATTATGGAATCAATATATCTTTTACTTGTGGTTTGTCTTTGCAGCAAGACTTTAATTGGCTGGTTAATTTACCGAAGGAAAGCATAATGAAAAAATCTAACAATATTGAAGTATGCTTCGAAGCACAGGACTTTGACGGTTTCTTAAATAAGCTGAAAAAATACCCGAACATCGAGTATCTTGGGAATGTTGTTGAGCATGAGTGGGGTCAGCGCGTCATTAGATTTTATGATTTAGACGGACATATCATAGAGGTTGGAGAAGATATGAAAATGGTGATAAATCGTTTTCTTGCTTCCGGTATGACTATGGAAGAAGTATCTGTAAAAATGGACGCTTCTATTGAAGATTTAACAAAATTGCTGAACAATTAAATTCCAGTTTATCGAGCTGGAGATTTGAATTTGAAGGAGAAATGTAAAATATTCAGCGATCAATTTGCTGGGAAAAGGAGTTTACTATGAGTAAATTTGAAGAAGAATATGTTGCAGTGAATGGCATTGAACATTTTCTGCTGCACTACCCCAAAGCGCCGGACGCTCCCATTTTATTATATCTTCACGGGGGACCGGGCAGCATTGAATCGCTATTTGCCTATGAACTGGATAAGGCGTGGGGAAACCTGTTTACCCATGTACACTGGGATCAGCGTGGAGCCGGTAAAACACTCCGCAGAAACAAGAAGAACGGTTTGCCGAAAACAATTGATCAGATGCTGGAGGACCTACACGGCATCATTGGATATCTGCAGCAAAAATATCGTACCGACAAGGTTGTCCTCCTGGGCCACTCCTGGGGCAGCGTGCTGGGCAGTTTGTATGTGCTGCGGCATCCCGAAAATGTTTTGTCCTACATTGGTGTTGGGCAGGTAATCAGCATGAGGGAAAACGAACGGACTGCTTACCGGGAAGTATTGGACATGGCAAGGAGAACCGAAAACCAAAAGCATATACAGACATTGGAACAAATGGGCGATTATCCTCCCGATGATCCGGAATTGCTGCTTAAGCTGCTGCCCAAAATGCGCAAAATACAGGCAGCCTACGATAACGGTTCGGTTTCCGGCTCCAGCACAGGTGAACTGCTCAAGATTCTGCGGCACAGCCCCTCCTTTCGGTGGAGCGATCTTGTCAGCCTGATGCAGGTCATGAAGGTTAATTATATGCTTGACCTGCAACTGCTTTCCTTTGATCTTGCCGAGATCACACCACATTATCAGGCTCCGGTCCACTACATTCTCGGGGAGGCGGACACCATCGCACCCACTTCCCTCGGCCGGGCATATTATGATACCATTGAGGCTCCCCTGAAAACGATCACTGTGATTTCAGGAGCAGGACATAATCCAATGCACGAACAGCCTGATGAGTTTGCCGCTGCACTGCGTGCGGTGCGTGAAACGCTGTAAGTCTTATTAATTGATTTGGTCGTCTTTGGCGTATTTGATAAAACGGAATTTAATAATATTGATTTCCAGAAAGGGGTAAATGATTATGAAAATGCCGGAAGAAAATATTGATACGAATATGTTTGCCCCTTGCGGAATGAATTGTAAGGTTTGCTATAAACACTGTTATCACAAAAAGCCGTGTTCTGGTTGCTTGAACAGCGATAACGGGAAACCGGAGCATTGTCGTAAGTGCAAAATAAAGGATTGTATCAAAGAAAAATCTCTGTCCTACTGTTTTGAATGTTCCGAATATCCATGCAAGCTGATTAAAAACCTTGAAAAAAGCTATAACAAGCGGTATCAAGCAAGCCTTATGAAAAATAGTTGTTTTGTTCAAGAGCAAGGGTTAAAGTGTTTTATGAAACAGCAGAAAGCAAAATATACTTGCCTTAAATGCGGTGGCATCATTTCTATTCACGACAGAGAATGTAGTGAGTGTCAGGAAAAAATGAAATAGTAAAATCCCAGTTTGAAAACCACAATTTTATAAGTGGTTATTGCAGCTCACAGAGCTTTAATAAAATTCTCCGAAATCCTTGAGAATAAAGGTTTTATATTAGTAAACACAGAAGGTAGGAAAAGTATGTTTCAGAAAGAAAATATAATATCGTTGGAATGGAAAAAACGGTATGAAAGTCAGCCGGAAGAAATAAAAAGGGAATTAGATGATTTATCAGAAGCTTTTGATGATTATAAGGTATTTAAAGAAAAATACCAGTTAAAGGTCATAAAAAGAACAAGGAAATTAGCTGAGAAAGGTGATATATTCGTTTTTTCACCAAGAGAAGGAATATACTTTTACGGTCTTGTAGTAAAAGACGACTTAAAAAGTGATGAGGAATATAACTGGTATGTCATTATGCTCTTTAAGAATAAGACAAATTCATTGGACAAAATTAATTTTGTGCCGGATTATAATGAACTTTTAATTCCACCATTAGTTGTCACTCGTTTATATTGGACAAAAGGATTTTTCTATAATGTTGGACATTTAGACAATGTTAATATAACTACTACATATGGATTCTACAGCGCATACTGGAATATTATAGAAGATGAGTATCACAATAAGATAATAGAAAAACCACATTATTTAGGATTAGCAGGTATAGCAACTGATATTGGAGTTGCCTATGATGTTAATAGGGAACTAATAATAAACAAGGATTTATTGAAATTCTAATAATTATAATGTAAGGGTATAACTTCGGCTCCAGTGGAGCCGAAGTTATTCCTTATTTTATATCTATAGATAATCATTATGAATTGAAATTAATAGTTAATTGTCAGAGTTATTTTTGCTATGTTCATATTGGAGGAAGTTCTGCTATGTAGAAATAAATAAAAATAATCAGACAATATTGGTAATTATGCCCATTTACAAAATTATCTTATAATGATAAAATATATATGTTCTCTTTATATGTCTACTAATTGAAATACCGCTTGTTTCTATACAAGCGGTATTTCTTTATATTAAAATAATTTTCCCTTGAAAAACCCAGCCCGTTGATATATAATTAAAATACAGTTAAAAATAAGGAAATAAAAAAGCGAGTATCTGGAAAGATACCCGTCGAAAGATGTCGTAAAATAAATCGTTTTATGGTTTTTTATTGATTTTATTTAACTGCTTATAGTATAACATATTAATTTAAAATTGTAAACTGTTAATATACCAAAATTAGACAAGTTATAACTGTGCAATTTGCACAAATTTACTGTCGATTTTTGTAATAGGTGTAAAAACTTACAATTCGACAAAAGGAGAAAAAACTATGTTTGGGCTTATAGGAAAGAAAAACATGACAATAAAGTACCTTGGCGAGCAATGGCTGGCGGATAAAAAAATGACCGTTAAACCGTCTACATATGCTAATTACAGCAGACTTTTAAACGATCATATTATTCCGGCGTTAGGAAATTTGAAGTATGAATCGCTTGATAAAAGCGACATCAATAAATACATATCTAAACTTGCGGAATCCGGCAGAAAGGACGGAAAAGGCGGTCTGTCGGTAAGCATGACAAGAGATATTATCAAGGCATTAAGAGCGATCGCTAAGTTTGCTCAGCTTGAATATGGACTGAAAAATATCTGCGACGGTATAACTATGCCAAGAATAAAAAAGCCCGAAACAAAAACGCTTTCAGACAGAGAAAGAAGAAAACTTGAAAAGTACCTTTTAAGCAATCAGAATCTGACTAATATCTGCATTCTGCTTTGCCTTTACACAGGATTACGGGTAGGAGAGCTTTGCGGTCTGCAATGGAAAGACATTGATTTTAGACGAGGCTGCCTTACAGTCTGCAAAACCGTTCAGCGTATTTCTTTAGGTAACGGTAAGACCGTTATTTCCATAGATACGCCAAAGACGGACAGCTCTGTTAGGGCGGTTTACATACCGTTATTTATCATCGAAATGCTGAAAAAGTTCAGGCAGAAGCCGGACATTTTCGTATTGTCAAATAGAATAAAACCTACCGAGCCAAGAACCTTACAGCATAAGTTTAAAAGAATACTTAATAACTGCAAGATCAGCGATATATCTTTTCATGCTTTGCGCCATACCTACGCTACAATGTGCGTGGAAAAGCAGTTTGATATTAAAACTCTGAGCGAACTTTTAGGACATTCAGATGTAAAAATCACACTCAATACTTATGTGCATTCGAGTGAAAAATTAAAGCGCAAATACGTCAAACGATTGGCGTGTTAGCGCTGTTCTATGCCTGTTCAGGTTTTTCGTAAAACGATTTAGTGTATGGTTAATTCGATTTTTTCACAACAAAAATCTTAACATATAAATATTTGTTGAGGAAAAATAAAATGTTAATTTTATTTAACTATTTGAAGCTTGACAATAGAATATTGAATAACAAAGTGCTAAAGTCAATTAAATTTATTGATAATAATTCCGGAATTTATTATATAAGAAAATGGCTCAATAGTGAAAGGAGCATGGAATGTTCAAAAAAAGACTATTATCAATGCTGTCTGCTGCTGCGCTGACTGTAACAATGGCTCTCAGTGCGTCGGGAAGCGTATCGGCAGAAAAGGACATGAATATTAACGGAACGTATAATCAGGGTACAACGATCAGTACGTTTCTAAAGGAAAATTACGAAGGCTACGGCTCAATAGAGCTTAACTATGAGTATCTTTCCATACCGGAAACACCGTCCGCAACATTCGGTCTGATAGCATTTGATACGGAATGGGGAGGCTGGACTACTACCTCGGTAGGACAAACCGACCCAGAATTAGGCGTGAATTATACGAGTATTGTTGGCATGGAACAAATCGAATCAACGCTTAATACAGGAAAAGACGCTTACGGCTTTAATCTTATAACGGACAATTTCGGAGAAGGATCAGTAAAACTAAATTATGTCAAGTTAAATGACAAGCAAGGAAAAGAAGCTGAAATAACCGGAGCATGGACAAAGGGAACAGCTTCTGCTATGACTGTAACAGGCGATGCCGATATAAAGGTTGACGCTAATGCGTACAACATATATATGTCGGGATTCTCTACCTTTGGATTTACCAATCCGACAGTAGACGTTACAGTGACCTACAATGCACAGGCTGAGGGCTATAAAGAAGCCGCTTTGTATTACGTTGATAACTATAATACTTCAACGGAAACATGGACGCCTGTAGATTCCGATACATATAAGGCAGTTGAAGCGAACAAGACAGTAACTTACTCGTTTAAAGTTGACGATACCCGTCATTCGCTGTATGCTTGCTTTGACGCTTGTACGGTAACGGAGATCAAAATTTATGATAAAGTACCTGATGATATTGTCATCACAGGAAATTGGACAAAGGGTACTGAATCAACTATGACAAGCAGCGATCCTGACGTATGGCTTTATGCAGGACCTGATAACATTTATGTGTTTAATTTCACATTGGACGGTTATCTGAATCCGACAGTTGAAGTAACAGCAAACTATACATCAATCCCGTCAGATGGAAGCTATAAGCAAGCTGAACTTTACAGCGGAGACGCTAAAATTGCGGGAGATTACGTTCCGGTTACGGAAACAGGCGAAAAGGTGTATAATTTTGATATAAGCAGACAGCTTACATCATTTAACGTATGCTTTGACGGCTGCACAGTGACAAAGGTAAGAATTTATGACAATCGTTCACAGGTGCCTGAAATCATTATGAATAAAACTGCTTCGCAGTTAGTTCCGATGATGGGTAAGGCATGGAACTTGGGTAATGCACTTGAATGTACTTCTGACGGTACAGTCGGTGAGACCTTATGGAATAATAAAGTGCCTGTAAGCAAGGCGCTGTTTGATTTGGTTAAGGCAAATGGTTTCGATACCGTAAGAATCCCTGTGTCTTACATGGATAAGATCATTCAGACTTCTGACGGAACATACACTATCGACACTGCATATATGGCAAGGGTTAAACAGGTAGTGGACGCAGCTCTTGACGCGGGACTTTTTGTAATCGTTAACATTCATCATGACGGAAGTGACGGAGTTCAGGGCAAGTGGATAGACATAAGCAAAACCGGAGCTGAATTTGAAGCAGTTAAAACAAAGTTCTCTGATGTATGGGCTGAGATTGCCGGAACATTTTCAGGTTACGACCAGCATTTGATTTTTGAGGGCATGAACGAAATTATGATAAGCGGTCAGAATAATACGGCTTCTACATCTGCTTATACTAATATCAACGCACTTAATCAGGCTTTTGTAACGGCAGTAAGAGGTGTTGACGGAAATTCAGACAGATGTTTGCTTATACCGGGCTACAATACAAATATTGACGCTACTGTAAGCGGTATGTTCGTAAAACCTGTTGACACAACCGAAAACAGACTTATGCTTTCAGTTCATTACTATGATCCGTATGACTTTACCCTTAATGAAAATGGTACAGACGAATGGGATTTCGATACAGAGTATATGGAAGGTCAGATACAAAAAATAGCTACATTTGCAAACGGGCTGAATATGCCTGTTGTTCTTGGGGAATACGGAGCTATTGATAAAGGAAATGATGATTATAGAGTTTATTATATTGGAAACCTGAATATTATAGCTGACTCATATAATATAGTTACTTCATATTGGGATAACGGTTATACCGGACAATATGGATTCGCTTTATTTGATAGGACCAATAATACCGTTACATCATCTGGAGAGATTTTAATTAATGCGATTAACGGTATTTGAAACTAAAAACTGCTTAACATCAGAATAAATAAAAAATTGCTATTGCCTTTGTGGTGATAGCAATTTTTTTAGGAAAAATTGGAGGGATTAAATTGGGTTTTAGATTTAAACGTATATTAAGTGCCATTTTAGCAAGTATGTTAGGTGTTGTAACTTCAATTTCTGGATTATGTTTAAGTTCAGATTTTTCGCATATTTTTACTTATAAAGAGAACAATGGCAATAATATTTTAATGGGTTTAGTAGATAATTATCAGGATTTATTGGGCGGTATAACTGAAATTACATTACCGGAAACTTACGATGGTAAGGTTTGTAAATTGAATATGTCAACATTTCAAAAAAATACATATTTCACAAAGATTGTTGTGCCAAAAACGTATGTGGATATAACTGGATTTGCGAAATGTTCATCAGTTAAAGAAATAGTATTATTAAATGATAATGAGATAGCTTTTAAAGCACTTTGTTTAAATGGCTGTACTTCACTTGAAAAATTAGAAATATATGCTGCTAAAATATCGGAAACACCTGTTGCGTCTACATTTAAAGATGTTCCGACAACGGCAGTCGCATATGTTAAAAATGAAGCAGTAAAAGAAAGCTTGGTAAACTTTCCGGGAAATATAATTATTAATCCGAATATGGAATATGGGCAGGGCAACGATTCCGAAGTAAATAAAACAGCGCTTGAAAGTAAAATTCAAGAAGCAGAAACATATTTGACAGAAATAGATAAATCTCAGTACAATAATATAGAGGCACTGGAAACAGAGCTTGAAAAAGCAAAAACAGTATATAATAACGGGTCTGCAACACAGGACGATATTAATAATGCGCTTCTTGATTTATCAACAGCGCTGACTAACGTTGTGAAAAAAACAGATAAAACAGCTTTGGCAGCTAAAATAACCGAGATAGAAAGCTTTCTGTCTGGCATTGATAAAACAAAATATGTAAATATATCGCTGCTTGAAAAGGAACTTGAAAACGCCAAAACTCTGTATAAAAATGATAAGGCGACGCAAAAAGAAATCGACAGCGAAGTGGAAGCCCTGATAACGGCTCGAAATGACGTTAAGGAAATTCCTCAGACTCTAAAGGGTAATCTTCTGAAAGCGGTAACGAATTACGAAAGCTGGTATGCTGAGCTTTCCGCAGACGATTATACAGCTTCAAGCTTATCAAGTGCAAACGCTTTGTATACAAGAGCTAATAATATGCTTCAGGGAAAAGGAAATACCATATTTGCAACACAGGAAGAAATAGACCAGATGACAAAGGAAATGAATGATTTCAGAAATCTTCTTGTAAAAAACGACGCAAGCGAACAGAAAGCTGCTCTTGAAAGTCTGATAGCTTCTGCTGAAAAAATAGAAAACAGCAATTATTCCTCAGCAAGCTGGGAAGCTTTGCAGACAGCGATTTTATCAGCAAAGGAAACTGCTTCGGCTGATAAACTGAGGTCTGAATATAATGCTGAAAGCGAAGCGCTTCAAAAAGCAATTGATGGACTGACAGTAAAAACAGATACAAAGGAAGAAGCCGGAGAGCCGTTTGCAAAAATTTATACAGGCGGGAAAGAGGTAACAGCAGCGGACTTTAACGCTGATGAAAATACAGCGGGAGCAACGAAAATAAGGATAACCTTTAATTGTGCAGAAGATGTTTCGTTCAATCCTTATTGTACAATAGAAATTAATGCAGCAGTAAGCGGAGCAGAAAATTATATGAAATTCACCGGAACAGACAGTTCGTTTACTACCGGAGCTAAAGGATGTATAGTTGATCTTCCTTTGACCTCTGCAATAAAATTCGGTGACAACATAAAGATATTTGCAAGCACATATTCATGGGAAACGGCTGCCGATTATGTATTTGCGGTAACAAAAATAGAGCTTATAGACGATATAGGTACAGTTCTGAAAACTGTAACCGACAGAACAATCGCATATGACGAACTGAAAACAGCAATCGCAGAAGCGGAAAAAATTGAATCAGCCAATTACACCGAGGAAAGCTTTGCGGCACTTACCGCCGCTTTAACAGCCGCAAAGGAACTGCCGGAGGATTCCGCAAAAGCAGACATCGAAGCCTCTAAAACAGCGCTTGAAACGGCTGTTGCGGGTCTGGTTGAAAAGACGGATGATTCCTCATCAGAGCCAACGCCGGATTCAGAATCTGAGCCTGATTCAAAACAGGATTCTGAAAGTTCGTCTGATACAGACGCCGATTCGTCATCAAAAACAGATTCCAAAACCGATAATTCGTCGAGTAAAACCGACGATTCCAATAGCAGCACAACAAAGACAGATTCCGCAAGCTCTAATAGCAATGCAAATACAACGAGCAATGCCAACTCAGGAGCAAACGGATCGTCCAACCCCAACACCGGAGCAGCTTCGGCTACGGCAGCGGGAATAATCTTATTGTCTGCAATCGGCGTTATTTTTTCGAAAAGAAAATAAACCTCCTTTACAATAATGGTTTAAAAATTAACAGTTTCTTTCAAACTTGGACTTTAGCGCCGAAGTATATAAAACAAGGGTACAGATTTCTGTACCCTTCATATAAAGAAGTGAGTGAACGAGGGTGGCTCTGGTAAATTACGGTATAGTCATTCGTGGCTATGCCGTTTTTTCTTTTTTTAAACATTTCTGTTTTAAGTATTCTTGAAACATTGCTTCATATTCATCGTTAATTGGATATACGGTTTTGCCGTCTATGACTTGCTTTTTTGAAACCAATCTAGCCGATAAACTCATTAACAATGGCAGGAGCAAGCTCCTTGATTTACGTGTATCGCCTCAATGGTGCTCACCGCAGTTCCTCAATATCTTTTCTTTGGCTTCTTTCCAGATACGCCATTTCCTTTCTTCTCGTCCGTGGTTATATGCCATTCTTGTTTTCCTCCAATTTGAATTTTTTTGAAAATCCAGATTGTGAGGTGGGGAACGACAGCCCACGCCAGAAACAGGCTTGTTCTGTATCCCGACAAAAAACGACATAAGAAAATCCGCAAAGGTCATCAGACCAATGCGGATATAGGCGTTAATATTTCTATTATGTAGATATTTGACATCCGATTTTAGGGTATAAGAGTGCCACGCAGAAGCAAGGATTTTTTTAACAGGTTATCCTCACTAATCCGTGAAATTATGTAGATAGCTGCTGCTTCTAATAAGCAGCGTTGCAGTGGTACTTGACCAACACATAGGAAATCCCCCCAAACTCAAACGGGTCTGGAGGGAAACTGTTAATCTGGGCGTAGAGAAACAGCCCACCAAAAACACCGTTTTTTTTATTCGGTGGGCTTGTCCAACTTATATTATACGAAACAGAAAGAGCCGACAAACTGTGATTACTCACAAGTTCATCGGTTCTGCGTCTCGGCGTCTGGCTCTTTGATAACTGATATATTTAATTGTCGTACATTGATTAGTGTTTCTTGTTTAAAGCGGCAGGAATTTTTCACCCTGCCTCCCATCTGCCTATGCGAAGATGATTTCCTCATTCACAATCTCCCTTGCACACGCCAGAATGTTGTTCATTCTTCCTGCCCATTCTAAGACGTTTTCCGCCTTTAGCTGGTGCCTGTTTCATCTACTCTGCGAGTTGTTTCAAAAATCTATGGGCTGTTAGGGGCAAAAGCCCCTAACAAGCGAATTTGGCTAACCCAATTCAGTGCTTGGTAAGACATAACAAAATCATTTGTAAAAATAGAAAAGCTAAGTAATCTTCATTAGCATATTTATTTTAATTTTAAGCAATGGGGCTGAATCCTATTTAAAAACTTAATTTCTTTTTCTTCTTCAACGCTTAGTGATGTTATATCAATGAATATACTGCTTTCCTTTTCTAATTCATTTGAAAATAGAATTAAATCATTTCCAAGTTCGTTTGAGTATTCTGAGTAGATGATTAATATATCAATGTCATTGTTAATCGTATTTGGCTCTAATGCAGAACCGAATAAGAATACTTGCTTGAAAGAATCGAAAGGCAGTATATGCTCTCTTACGCGTTCGATAATATCATTATTCAATCTACATGATTTCATTAATATATCCATAAAAAGCTCCCATAGTTAACAACCGGACATTCATTCGTTTTGCCTCCATATATGCTTGACTGGATATGCAGCTCTCTCCATTCCAATTATGTAGATTAACTACAATACTGTTTTTCTCTGGAGCAAGATGTATCAATTCCGATTGACTCAAGCAATATTCGTAAACAAAAATCAGTTTTGTACCTTGTATAGTGATTTCTCTTAGATTGCTGTCAGATAAAAAATTAAACCTAACATTTCTTGAACGAATATACTTCAAAGCATAATTCAAACTTTCCAAGCGAACCTTCGCTCCCATAAAACAGCTATAATCATAATACAACTGCCGCATTCTGGGGGTGTCATCCAAAAAGACTTGGACTGAATGCCCTCCCTCATTCATCTGGATGTATGGATGGTCAATACCAATACCTATAGTTTCATACTTGCCTTGCGCCTTTAACTTTTCAATTAAGAGTTCCAACAATTCGGTGGAGGGAAGAATGAAATCTTCGACAGGAGCAATTCCAAACATTGAATTTATTTTTGCTGGAAAAAGAACTTCTCGTGCTTTTTCTTCTTCTGTGCGAGTTGCTTCAAATTCGTCAACATGTAATAAAAAAGATTAAATGTATGCCAGATTAGGATAAGATTTCTCTTGATGTCGTTGAATTAGACTATAATTTGCTAAAAACAGCATCTTCAGTTTCCTGTTATTGACCAGTATTCTGTACTCAAATTTATCCCACAGAGTCTTGTTATCATTTAAATAATATCTTTCATAAATTGTTTTGTTTTCCTGGAGTATAGGGGCAACCTCTTTTTTTAAATCCTCAAATGTTTCGTGTTTTTTGCTGAAAAATCTTTCTAGTTCCTTTTTTCTGCTCTCCTTCCATCCCAATACTTCGTCTGGTGTAAAAGCATGGTTTTTATCAAATTCTGTATGGCAATTTGGGCAAAGTAAAACTAAATTTTCAAATGAGTTGTCGGCTGTTTCACAATAGGGATCAATATGAGCCTTTTCAATTATGTCTCCATTTTTGCAAAACAACTCTCGCTGGCAACTTGGATTCATACATCGTCCCATTGATTCCGCATATAATTTTCTTTTAATAGCTTCGTCTATGTATCTGCTAACCATTTTCCATTCTCCTTGAGTCTTGCTTCAAAAATAAAAATTAATGAGAGCTGACAATACGCAAAAACTCCCAAACATTATAAGTATTATAACACATAATCGTGACTTTTACTACAAATTCATCATATCCAACCGTCATTACAAATACTTATAAATGCCTAAAGGGGTACTTCTTTATGTGAAGTGTCCTTTCTGTACCCTTGTTTTATTTTTAACTTTATTTTTTTGGATTAAATAAGAGAATAATTGCATAGCATTTGTTTGTTCCTGTATAAAAAAGGCTGTTTCAATTAATGAAACAGCCTTAACTTTAGCTATGTATTATTTGCCGTAGTTGCACTCAATAACGTTTCCGTCTTCATCTTCAAATGTAATATCAGCTATGTAGAAGTCAGCCTGATTAGGCATACCCCATCTCATTAAGGAGAGGAACTGAGCATCTTTTGACTCAACGAATGCAGCGGTAGGCTTGATTCCCGGACGGATCATAAGCTCGTAGGAACCCCATTCTGAAGTCCATTCAGCCTCGCCGAATTCAAGAAGCTGATTCCATGTGTTGCCTCCGTTGCCGTCAGTAGGCTGTGTACATAAAGCGCCCATGAAGTTTCCGGGAACCATTGATTCTGTACCGTCATCAGCTGTGAAAGGACCTACTGCCTTTGTTA